>CAZFSE010000066.1:0-20802 GCA_964521805.1 uncultured Verrucomicrobiota bacterium | reverse complement strand
GTCCCACGGATGAGGAAAAGCACGAATCCTGCTCACACACCTAGTCGCCCCGCCAAAAACACACTTTTTTGCCCCCAATCTTCCCCCATTCCATCATTCCCTCCCTCGATTTTCGACATTAGGCTGAAAGAAAACTAATCAATTGAAACCCTGCACGGTACAGGTAGTATACCCCCATGACATTCGAGTTGGATGCCGGAAAAAGTCATGCAACAGCTGAAGAGTTTGATCAACGATTTGACCGCGGGGACGACATCCCGGCCTTGGATGCTCTCGAAGTGAAGAAGGAACACAAAAAGCGAGGAAGACCAGATGAAATCAAAAATAGTTTGCGCGGCTTGCATTCTGTGCGCCGTGGCGAGCGTGTCAGCCCAGGCTCCATCGCGGTTCAACTATCAGGGCCGGTTGCTAAACGGCACGAATCTATTTAACGGATTGGCCACGGTGTCCTTTGGTCTTTACGATGCCGCCAGCGGCGGAGTTGAGCTCTATTGGGAGCAGGATCAGGCGTCCGTGGTAGATGGCCTTTACTCGACCGTCGTGGGCAATGGCCCTGGGGTCGGATCGATCATTGATGCATTGAACCACGCCGAAGTCTGGCTAGAGGTCACCGTGGCCGGACAGGTTCTGACTCCCCGGGAACGCATGGCTTCCGTGGCCTACTCTCTGGTGACCCGCGGGTGGCTGGTGAACAATAATCTTACGGCACCGGTCATCGTGGGAAATCCGGATCACAATACAGCCGAGACGAACGGCTGGGGCAGTTTCATCGGGGGCGGAACAGGGAACACAACCTTTGGTCCCTGCACCACGGTGGGAGGGGGCTATCAGAACAATGCGGCCGAAAGTTCCACTACCGTTGGCGGCGGCAACAACAACCAGGCAACAGCCGATTTTGCAACCGTGCCGGGCGGTTGGAACAACCACGCTTCCGGCACCAACAGCTTTGCCGCGGGACGAAGAGCCAAGGCCGTTCATGAGGGCAGTTTTGTCTGGGGGGATAATACGGATCAGGACATATACTCGATTCTGAAAAACCATGTATTGTTTCGATGTCAAAATGGAGTTCAATTCCAGAATGCGGGCGGCAATCTCGCTGTGTCTTGGGCGCCAGGTGCTACCGATTGGGTCATCGTATCCGACCGATCTGCCAAGACCAACATACACCCCGCCGACGTGCGCGCCATCGCCGAGAAGGTGGCGCGCCTGCCTGTGAGTGAATGGAGCTACATCGGCCATGAGGACAAAAAGCACCTGGGGCCCATGGCGCAGGATTTCTACGAAGCATTTCGCTTCAATGAGAACGACAAGGCGATCGACAGCGGCGACTTATTGGGCGTCACACTGGCGGCCGTCCAGGGGCTGTATCAGGAAAACCAAGAACTCAAGAAGCGCGTGGATGTCCTGGAGCAGTCCCTACAGGCACTTAAGCCGATTTCACAGGAAAATCGGTGAAGACGTGAACCATCCCTGGCTGTCCGTCAACGAGCCTGAACGTCGGTTGGATTTGCAGAAGGGAAAGTAGGGAAACAATATGCTAAGTACTAACTCAAGGGCTGACCCCCGATTCCCCAGCCATACTATCTTGGTCTAGACTTGTATCAGTGCGGACCAGAAATCGACTTGCGGTCAACATCACCGCTGGAGCCAATCACATATCGCTATCCGAAGTAGCCAGTTTTCCATGGGACAGCGTCTTGGTCTTTCCCCCATATTCAGACCGCAAGTTCGTTTCCAGCGAGCTTGGGTACTTCTTCCCGATTCAGAACCAAGATGAAGGAGATGCACTTCTCATCTTCACCAAGAAATCAGTCGTCATATCGTGGGTCAGAGTCCCCCGAATGTCCTGTGGAGACTTCGCGTACGTCCCCGGAAGTAATGCCGAACGCTATCGCTTTTCCAGAGACGAAGCCGTATTTGCAGTCGACTATCGCGGAACAGAACGACATCCCGTGATGCAAATAGACAAGATGGCGAACAAGCCGTCCGACCGTGCGCGGTAAATCGCGCCGGTCAATGGAGTCGTTGTGCACATGAAGAGAATGTCAAAATACATCATCTTACTCGTACTAATGTCATTGAGTTGTTCTCGTCGAGCGGACGAGTCCGGCGTGCACTTTTATTGGATAGACGATCATGATTCAGAAACCCACATGTCATCGTTCCCATTTGATTGGACGAACCAACTTCATCAACTGACACTATCCAACGCGATGCTAGATGCAGAGCAATCGTTTAGATCGGGTGATTGCCGCTTTGTTGGAACCGTTGGAATTGAATTTGGAGTACCAGGCCTCTACCCCTCGAAAGACCCCATCAAGAATCAGGAAAACAGAAAAATGATTCAACAATACGGGACCAAGACTATCACAGGCACTAGCGATGCCATTCACAGTCAAATTCAAGACGAAGTCTGCAAGGCTGCAAAAAAATATGCAGAGGTCTACAATGCTCGGTTACTTCAACTTAACGAGAAATAATAAGTGCAAAACAAGGTGTGGGCGTTTATATTTTTATCCGGGGTGGCCAAAAATGAAACTCAACGATATCGTTCGCAGTATAATATGAAAATCCCACGCCTCTTCTTGTTGTTACTGGGACTAGCCGTTGGATGCAGCAAACGGCAACTAGAACTTGCTGACTTTGATTTCATTTCAACCAACACCACAATGGATCAGGTTGTTCAGAGTCTTGGTCAAGAAGATAGAGTTCGTGGTAGCGGAATACCGTACTATCAGTACAATCTACGCGATCACTCGGTGATGCTCATCTATTACTGGCCACATGGAACCTCTGGAACTGTGGCAAGTATCCAGCATTATGATTCAGCAGAGGAGATTTCACTGCCCTGAAAAAGATGCTAACATGCACCTCCGGCGGGACGCGGCGAAGCGCCGCGCCCCTGAGGCTTGTCGTTGGCTGACAAGACATGAGATACGTCGCTCTAGTACTCTGCTTGATGTCGCTGGGTTGGATGCTATGCCTTGGAGGATATGCGTATGGAATCAAGGACATCCCGGACAATGAGTTTCAAGGAGGTCACGGGTTTGCGATCTCTGCCCCCGTTTGGGGATTTGCACTTAAGGCCCTGTTGGCTGGCACAATAGGCGCAGTGTTCCTTGTGCTCACAGTCGTCTTTAACAGAGCGACCTTCAAGAATATGATAGCCTTCTGGGTAGGAGTGGCCGCTTTGCTTCCTGCCCTCGTGTTCTGGATCGCGCAAACCATTCGGATCGTCACTTTAATGACAGGAAGATGAAAGAGACAGCCAGCCAGCGCCTTCAGAGAGCCTTCTACGGTTCAAGAAAAATTTCAAAAATGATGGGGAAAAGTAGGGCAGAACCCACCTGGGCCGCGGGAGTCAACGCCGGGCGGACGGGTCGTAACGAGCCGTTCGCCTTACCCTCCATCCGCCGTCACCAAGGGCTAGCGTTGGAATGTGCTGGAAATATGATCATCTATGTAGCATAGTCATGTATGAAAAATGAAGGTGAGTAATGAAGCGTGAGTTTCATGTAATAATCGAACAAGATTCTGAAGGCTATCTGGTTGCTACAGTGCCCGAGCTCAAAGGCTGTCACACTCAGGCAAAATCTTTGGATACCTTGATGAAGAGGATTCGAGAAGCTGTCGAACTCTGCCTTGAAGTCGAGGATTGCAACCCAACTCATTTTGTCGGGCTTCAGACCATTGAGGTTTGATTATGCCCAAACTCCCTCGACTCCGCGGCAAGGAGCTGATTGCCGTCCTGCGTCAAGCAGGGTTTGACATCATTCGCATCAAAGGTAGTCACCACTTTCTGCGTCATGCTGACGGTCGCGCCACCGTGGTACCTGTCCACACGGGAGATATTATTGGTCCAGGATTGTTAAAGAAGATCCTTCACGACGTAGAATGGGAAGTCGAAGACCTCATCTCTCGCATCAGATAGCGGAACGTTCCAATGGTTGGAGCTTTTTTTATCCTAACAGACCCCTTCTTGCTTTGCGGGCGCTCTTGGGTTATGAGTAAGGCATGAAACGATCCAAAGTAGCTATTTTACGGACAGCGCCGGCCACGGTGTTGGAGGACTATCACCGCCTGATGAATCTGGCGGATTATCAGGAGTCCCTCCCCAAGGACCGTGACACCGCGCTAAAAATCAACATTAGCTGGCATTTCTTTTATCCCGGCAGTTCCACCGTGCCCTGGCAGATGGAAGGCGTCATCCGCGCCCTGAAGCGCGATGGGTATGACCCCAAGCTGATCCACGGATGCCACAACCGAACGGTTGTGATTGACGCCCATCTGGGCGAGCGCGAAAACAAACAGATCAATGTGACGGACGCGCACGGCCTGCGGAATGTGCATTTGTATGAGGGGGAGGAGTGGATTCATGTCCGCGACGCCGTCGGCGATTTGGCGGATCAGTTCATCTGCCTGAATCAGGTGTATCCCGACGGGTTCATGATACCCAAGCGCTTTATCGGCGAAAACATCATCCACCTGCCCACGATCAAGACCCACGTCTTTACCACCTCCACCGGCGCCATGAAAAATGCCTTTGGCGGGCTCCTCAATGAGCGCCGCCATTGGACCCACCCGGTCATCCATGAAACCCTCGTGGATTTGTTGATGATTCAGAAGAAGATTCATAGCGGGCTGTTTGCCGTCATGGATGGAACCTTCGCCGGCGACGGGCCCGGCCCCCGGTGCATGATTCCGCACGTCAAGAATGTCATCCTCGCTTCCTCCGACCAGGTGGCGATTGATGCCGTGGCCGCGAAGATCATGGGCTTTGATCCGCTCCGGGACATGAAGTTCATCCGGCTGGCCCACGAAAAGGGGCTGGGCTGTGGCGACCCGCGCGAGATCGAATTGGTGGGCGACATGGACGCCGCCAAGGAGAACTGGCATTTTACCGGCCCCTTCAAGAAGATGACGTTTGCCAGCCGCATGCAACACAGCATCTATTGGGGGCCGCTCAAGAAGCCGATCGAATGGTCGCTCAAGACGGTCCTCGCGCCCTGGGCGTATATTGCCAGCGTGCTGTATCACGACAGCTTCTGGTATCCCTCGCATCGCGACCGCGTCAACGAGATCCTCCGAAGCGACTGGGGCCGGCTTTTCCAGAACTGGGATGCCGTGCGTCTGCCGCCGGATGACCTGTCCATTCCCGGTTGGACAAACGTCGGCGACACACCCGCTGAATTGCACCGCGAGAGCATGAAGTACTTTATGAAGTCCATGAAGATTCTCGGGACATGCGTCAAGGAAGCTCCCGAGTTTGCCGCCCGCAAGCGCCGCCAGAAGGCGGCCCCACAGGACGCGGCGAAATGAAGAGCGAATGCGAGATTGTGGTGGAGGGGCGTTTGGATGCCACACGATCCGTCCTGCTGGAGGGGGAACTCTCCTCGGCCATTCAGAAGGGCCTGCACGAAGTGTGCGTCAACCTTTCGCGCGTGGTTTTTGTCAGTTCCGCGGGGCTTCGTGTGCTGATCAAATATGCGCAACAGTTTAAGCGAATGGGCGGCTTGCTGTGCGTCACCGAGCCATCCGAAACGGTGCGGACAACGCTGGCCTTGAGCGGGTTGATGGACACGCTGATGCCCCTGCCCACGCCCGGCTTTATGAAGAACGTTCCTATTCCTGAGTGCACGGCGCAGACCCCCGTGTCGTGTTCCTTCGTTCGCGAGAAGCCTGGCGCTTCGATGGCTCTCCGGCTGGTGGGCAACCCCGCACAACGGGGCCGCGCGCCACAGAGCCCTGGCGAGGTCAAGGGCCTCAAGCTTCCGCGCGGAATGTTGGCGGCCGGGAGGGGCGCTTTTGGCGCTGGATTCGAGGATTGCCAGGCCCGCTTGGGTGACTTTCTGGCCGCGGGAGGATGCGCGGCCACCCAGCCGTCCGATGAAACACAGGCGGCGGATTACATGGTGACACAGGGCGCGCTGATTCCTGAGGTCCAGGCCTACTATGCCTTTGTGGGCGAGGGGGACTTTGCCTGGCAGGCGCGGTTTGAGACGCCCTTTGGTTCGTCCGGTGTTTCCCTCCCGACACTCGCGCAGGCCGCCTTGAAGGCGGTTTCCGCGCCCTCCTTTGCCTGGGTCGTGGCGGCGGAATTGGAGGGATGGGGCCATGAGCTGTTGAAGCGCTTGCCGGCGGTTCCCACGCAGGAGAACCGGAACAGCCTGGCGTTGTTGGTGGGACTGGTGACCTCGCAAAACGACCAGCGCCTGGCGGATTTCGTGCGGCCCATGGCCGGCGATCCCACGCTTCGGGCTTCTCATCATGCCGCCATTTTTCCGCACCGCCCCCTGCCCAAGGGGCGGTTGAATTTTGAGGATGTCATGGAGGATGTTCTGGGCGGGGGGGTGTTATCGGGTGTCGTGCATCTGACAGAAGATGAGCGATCCGGCGCCGGCCTGTTCAGCCGCGGGGTCTTTTGGGCCAGCCCCATTGCCTCCGTGTCGGTACCGGGTTGATGGTGGCGGCCTCCGTGGTGGGGCCGTCCTCCGTCCCTTCTTCCTGGTTCACAGTTCCTTCAACGCCAGCAGGAACACCATGCTCACCGTATTGAACACCCCATGCATAACGATGGGAACCCAAAGGGAGCGGGAGTGGATGTAGGCCAGGCAGAAGGCCATGGACAGGACAAACAGCGGGGCCAGCGAGGCGACATGGAAATGAATGCCTGCAAATAGTACGGAGACCAGCAGAATCGCACCGCTCACGCCGAGGCGCTTAGCGAGGTAGGGCAGGAGGATGCCGCGAAAGAAAATTTCCTCCACCAGTGGCGCCAGTACCCCCCCCATGAAAAAGAAATAGGCGCGCATCCAGGGCGAGGTGGCTTCCGTCAACGCAAGGGCCACCTCCTGCAGGGTGATGTCCTGGCCCAGCAGGCGCAGGAACAGCTGGTAGAGCAGGGCGTAAAAAAACAAAAAGGGCATGGAAACCACGTAAAAGGTGAGCCCTGTGACGGCAGAACGAAGCAAGGATCTCCAGCGCATTCCAAAGACGCCCGCCCAGTTGCCTCCGTGTTGCCTGAGCAGGAGGGCCAGGCTCGCCAGCCAGACCCAATGAAAGCCCACGCTTTGCGCCAGCATCCACAGCATTTCGTTGTCGAGCAGGGCCGGCCCCCACACGGCGCCCGCGATTTGCCTCGCGGCGGCCAACAGCGCCAGCAGGCAGAAGGTGACGCTCAGCACGCTGACCAGGAAGCGGTTCGGGCAGGCCTTTTGCACCAGGAGGCGGGCTGAATCCTTCCAGGGAGGCGGTTGGGCCGCCCAGCGAAACACCAGCCAGACCGACGCCAGCAAGCCTCCAAGAACAAGCCCCAGCGCAACGATCCACAGATGGGCGCCTAGCTCCAGTTTGATGGAGGAAAAAGCATTGTTCATGGAGCAGACCGTGGTTAGGCCGGGGAGTCAAACGTTTCCCGGATCACGTAAATCGGCTTGTCCTGCGACTCGTGGTAGGTGCGAATCTGCATCTCCGCCAGCAGGCCCATGCTGATGAACTGCACGCCAAAGAAGACCAGCATGAACGCGGTCATGATCCAGAAGGGGCGCTTGACCAGTGTGGAGGCGAAGTCCGTGCCAAAGAGATGATAGGACAGGTTGCCGCCGATCATCACCGCCAGCATCAGCAGGCCGGGGATTCCAAACAAGCCCCCGATTTTTCCAAAGAGCTGGATGGGGCCCATGCTGTAATGGAGCAGGAATTTCACCGTCAGCAAATCGAGGACCACGCGGAAGGTTCGCGAGATGCCGTATTTGGATTTGCCAAAGCGGCGGGGATGATGGTTGACCACCACCTCGTCGAGCTCGCCGCCCACCCAGCTGGCCAGTGCTGGGATGAAGCGATGCATCTCGCCATAAAGCCGGACGTTCTTGATGACATCGCGCCGGTAGGCTTTCAGGGTGCATCCGTAGTCATGCAGATAGACCCCCGTGATCTTGCTGATGAGGCCGTTGGCGATCATCGAAGGCAGGCGGCGGTTGATGAAGGCATCCTTGCGATCCTTGCGCCAGCCGCTGACCACATCGAAACCCTTGTCCATGTGATCGAGCAGGAGGGCGATGTCCGAGGGATCGTTCTGGAGGTCGGCATCGAGGGTGACGACGATGTCTCCCCTGGCATGGGCAAACCCGGCGCTCATCGCGGCGGTCTGGCCAAAATTGCGGCGAAAGCGGATCAGGCGAAAATGAGGAAGCTTGGCCGCCAGGGCGGTGAGCCGGGGCCAGGTGTCGTCCTTACTGCCATCATCAATCAGCAACACTTCATAGGTCCGGTTCAGCGTGGAGAGCGACTGATGGAGCTGGTTGCACAGCATTTCCACGTTCTCTTCCTCGTTGTACACCGGCACCACAACGGAAACTTGGATGGTTGACTCGGAATTCATGCCGCACATATTGCGGGGTGCGCCATCGAATTGCAATACCGGGTTTTGGCGGCCGTTTAGGAAAAATGTGTAAAAAATCAGCAAAGTGATGGATACTTGCTCCATGAAGATTGTGCTGGCGCTGGATTCTTTTAAGGGGAGCCTGACGGCGGTGGAGGCGTGTGCGTCCGCCGCGGAAGGATGGCTTTCGGCCTGTCCCTCTGCTGAGGTGGTGTGCAAGCCGATGGCGGATGGAGGCGAGGGGACCGCACAGGCCCTGATGGCTTCGCGGGGTGGCGAATGGCGGCCTTGCGAGGTGATGGGGCCTCTGCCGAGTCAGCGTGTCCTGGCGGGCTACGCCTGGTTTGCGAAGGAGCGCATGGCCTTGGTGGAAATGGCCGCCGCCAGCGGCATCACTCTGCTAAAACAGGAGGAGCTGAATCCCCTGCGAACAACCACCTATGGGACGGGTGAACTCCTTCTAGCGGCGCTGAAGGCCGGCGCGCAAAAGATTCTCCTGGCGCTGGGCGGAAGTGCCACCGTGGATGGCGGCGTGGGCATGGCGCAGGCGCTGGGCTGGCGCGTGCTGGATCGTGCAGGCCATCCCGTGCCGCCGGGCGGCGCATCCTTGAGCCGGATCGAACACATCGCGCCTCCGGCGGGGTGGCAGGTCCCGCCGGTCGAAGCGCTGACCGATGTGACGAATCCCCTGCTGGGGCCTCGCGGCGCCGCGCACGTTTTTGGGCCGCAGAAGGGTGCGACCCCGGCCATGGTGGAGGAGTTGGAACGGGGACTTGCGCATTGGGCGGACGTGGTGCGCCGCGATGTGGGCCGTGAGGTGGCGGAGGTTCCCGGCGCCGGCGCGGCCGGTGGGCTGGGGGCGGGCGCCATGGCCTTCCTGAACGCGAACATCACCTCCGGCATCCGGGCCATCATGCAGGCGTCCAACCTGGAGGAAGCCATGACGGGCGCGGATTGGGTGATCACCGGCGAAGGACGGCTGGATCCGCAGTCTTTTGACGGCAAGGTCGTCTCCGGCGTGCTGGAATTGGCGGCCAGAAAAAAGGTGCGCGTGGCGGTCCTGGCGGGATGCGTGCAATACGCGCCCGCTGAATGGGCGCGCAGAGGCATCCTGGCCGTTGAGGCGTGCGCGACGCCCGGCCTGCCGCTGGATTACGCCATCGCCCACGCCGCGGAATTGCTGAAGAACGCCGCCGCGCGGCTGGCTGGAAATCTTTTCGAAAAACAGTGAAAAAGCACCATTTGTTTGGAAAGGGAGCTGAAGGATGAACGATACAGGTCAAGGAGGCTGGGCCCGCCAGATAGGATGGCTGGCGGGGATTATGATGGTGTTTGTTTCCCCGTGTTTTGGGAGCACGATGGGGCTTTTCACCGCACAACGAGAGGCGTTGCAAGCGAAGGCGGATATTTATGCGAATCGCATTCTTCCGCAGATTCTCACCAACTGGAACATCGAAGTGTTCTCACAGAACGCGCACTCCAGTGTTTGGCAGACAATCACCTATGATGAACTTGAAGGAGCGTTCTTTGCCTACCGCAAGCTGGGAGAACTCCAGCGTTGCAGTCTCGCCACGGGGGAAGTGGTGATGTCAGAGACCCTGGGTGGTTCTCGCGCCGTGATGGGCAGTTATGTTGCCTATGCGTCCTTTCAAAACGGCGATGCGGAGTTGACGCTCATCACGATCAGGGATGCGGACGTGTGGTGGTGTGCGGCTCTCTTTGTCCGGTCGGATGTTCTGTATCAGCAAACTGCTGGGCCGGTGGTGAACGAGTCTGTGCTTCTTCGCAATTTGCTGGGGTCGAAAACGGACGAGGAGCGTACGCAAATTGAAGACGAACTCATGGCGAAAGATGAGCTGGCAATTCGTCATCGGTTTGTTGAGGTCTCCACGCTGGCGGCCTTGCGGGAGGAGCAAGGGAACATGATTCGTGCGTCTGAACTTTACCGCACCGCCCTCCGGGGCTCGTCCTCGAATCTCGAGATCCAAATGAAGTTGGCTGAGATACAGGCATCCTTGGAAAAAACGAACGAAGCCCTGAGCCGGGCTCTGACGGTGTTTCGACTGGCGGAGACCCCGTCCTTGTTTGAGCGGGCCCGGAGCCTGCTGGTGGCTTCGGATGCCTGCCCGCCCCCGCCTGAGGCTTTGCCGGCAGGATTGGCGACAAACATCGAGTTCGTGCTGGTGCCGATGGGAGGAGTCAGCACACAGCTTGTTCTGGAATTGAGGGCGGAACTTCAAAGAGAACTGGGTATTCGCTGTGAGGTGTGGCCCGGGTCGCTCCCTCTTCCTGAGCCAGGACGATCGGAAGCCGACCGGTACATTGAGCATGTTTTCTCCGCCGTGACCCAGGAGATAACACGACTTCAATTCGATGACCTTCGCGAGTCGGTGGGCATTGAAAAAGAAGCTGCAAGCCTCTCCCACGGGCAAAAAATGGAACTGGTCGAGGCTTACATCGGAATGCTCGGACTACAGGGAGCAAGCGTGCGCGCGCAGTATGAAGCCGCAACGTCATTCCTGAGCACCCAGTATCAATACCGTGCCGATGCGATGATCCGGGTGCTCGAGGCTCAGTTTCCTGCCGCCGATGCGCGCGTGAAGGGCATCATAGGCATTACGGATGCGGACATCTATGCCGATGCCGCAAACTTTCTTTTCGGAACCGCTGACAGTGATTACGGCGTGGTCTCGTCCTTCCAGTTTAGGGCCGCGAAGGGTTTTGAGTCTGAGTCCCGTCTGCGACTGCTCAAACGGCTAAAGAAACAAGCGTTATCCACAGCGGGGTTCATCATGGGCATACCCCGTTGCGTAGATCCATCCTGCGCACGCGCTTTTCCCATTTCGGTGGCTGAACATGATGCGAAATCTGAACAGCTTTGTCCTGATTGCTCCATGCTTCTTGAGGCCTACAAACGCTCGCCGAATTCCGCATTTGCCGCCGCGTTGCATATTAATCGAGGGGCGGCTTTTTATATGCAAGGGGATTATGACGGTGCGGTTGTTCAGCTCCGTAGAGCCGTCCAGTTGTGCGGCACCAATGCGAATACATGGCTGGATCTTGGGAATAGTCATCGGATGCGTGGCGATTTGGCGGCCTGTGAGCAGGTTTTGCTCCAAGCGGTGGAGTTCAACCCTGGCCATGATGAGCTGTTGGTTGCGCTGGCTTCGGCCTGCTCTGCACAAGGCCGGACCCAGGAAGCGATTCGCGTGTTGGATTCGGTGCTTTCGATGTATCCATCGAACTATGCCGCGCATGTGAACCGCGCGCAACTGGCTGATGCGGCAGGAGATTTTTCTCTTTGTCAAAGACTCCTGGCCGAAGCACTGAAACTCTGCCCAACCAATCCGAGCGCCTATTGCCTTCTGGGTGCCATTCAGAACAATCGAGGGGACTATTCCGGCGCTATTATTTCAGCCACAAGGGCCCTGTCGCTCGATACCAATAATGTTGGCGCGGTGATCCTTCTGGGCATGGCCCTGAGTAATGTGGGTCGGACGGGTGAAGCCTTGCCCTATCTCTCGCGAGCGGTACTTGTTTGCAAGAATGATGCCGACGTCTGGCGACAGCTTGGAATTTGCTATTCAAGCGCGGGGCAAAGGGAGGATGCGGTTCTCGCCTTCCAGAAAGCGGCATCTATCACCCCAACGAATGCTCTTTTCGTCAGCGATCTTGGGTATGCGTATTTCCTCAAGGGAGAGCATGAAACGGCAGTCGAATGCTATAATCGGGCGCTTCAGATGGACCCGGCATTTGGCCTTGCGCACTACAACAAGGCACTGGCCTGTCATGCGATGGGAAATCGTGCGGGGGCACTGGAGAGTTTGAATCGTGCCCGTGATGCCGGCTATCCGGGTTCACCGCAGTTTCGTTCGGTTGTTGAGCAAAAGGCCTTGCAACCTGCAGGCCTTGTAGATGGCCCCCTAAAGACAAACAGACGCGAGAGCGGACGTCCGTAGGGGGCCGTAGGGACAGGCAGGTTTGTCGCCGCAACCAAACGGATTGAATTCTGGGGCTTGGAGATGTGCGTGATGGGAGCCAGCCTGCGGCGCTACCATTCGAATCCCCCGGCCTTGCGACGGGGTGTATAAGGCTGGGGCCACCATGCCCCCTACAGGAAGGCAATAAACGCGTCAACTTCCCACTTTCTCTCCTGTCATCCCGAGCTTTGTCGAGGGATCTCCTGCCGCCCCATCTGGTTTCAAGCATAAAACAATTGTCAGAAAAAGTAAGAAAACGACGGATCGTAGTACAGTGGGTACAGTGGGGACAGGCCAACTGTCGTTGGTCCCAACCCCATTCGGCCCTACGAATTTTTACCGGCGGCGACAATCTACCGTTGCGTGATGGTGGCGTGGTCGGGTTCAAGCCAGTTGGTGGCGTTGGGGGAGAGCCAGAGCGTGTAGAAGCGGGTTTGGCCATTGGGCAGGCCGGTTTCGTGAAACCACGAGTTGGTGGTGGTGGCGACGGCGGCGCCGGAGGTGATGGAGGGGGGGTACAGGTTGGTATCGGCACGGACGTGCACCTGCCAGCCGGGGACGCCGCACAGGGCGGGGGAGGTCCAGCGGAGCATGACGCTGTTGGTCAGGGCGATGGCGGTGAATCGGAACGCGGAGAAGTTGACGTTGGTTTGGACTTCGATGTGCAGGCGGGGGAGCTGGTCCAGGCGGTCCTGCGCGATCGCATTTTCCCAAGACCAGGCATGGCGCATGCCCTGTTCGCCATAGTTGCCGGTGGAGGTGATGATGAAGGTCATGGCCGCTCCGTTGCTCCACGTGGTTCCGCTGATGATTTCACGGATCAGCGGTGAGAGATCCGGTGTGCGTTCGGCCTCGCTCTGCCGGTTATATTCCCATTCGGGCATGTTCCAGAAGACGGAGGCGGAGGTCAGTGGGCGCGCGGACATATTGCTGGTGGAGCTGGTGAAGGTGGCGGGCGCGGCGGATTTCTCGGCATAAATGCTGGAGGTGGCGGGATCTGCGCGGCCAGAGGAGGAGCAGAACTGGATGTAGGCGCGGGTGACGATGGAGGAGGGCGGGAGCTGGATGTTGCTGAAACGCAGGCCGGTCTTCATGTCCCAGGCGTAGGCGAGATACAGGAAGCTCTCTCCGAGGGTCATGTTGTAGCCATATTCATAGGCGTCGTCACTGCCGGCGGCGATGTAGTAGTCATCGCCCGGCTCGGGCAGGACGGTGATGAAGTCCGTGCGTGTGAGGGTGTCGTTTCCGCCGGGTCCGATGGCGGTGAGCGCGACGGAGTAGGTCCCGGTCTCGGCAAAGAGGTGCGAGGGATCGCGGGTGGTGGCGGTGAGCCCGTCGCCGAAGTTCCAGAGCCAGTTTGTGGCGATGCCGGTGGTGTTGTTGGTGAATTGCACGGTGAGCGGATAACCGCCGGAGGTGGGATGCCCGGAGAAGGCGGCCGTGGGTGGTGGGGGAAGGGCGTCAATGCAGTTGACGACCCGGCAGGTATCCGCGCCGGTGGCGGTGTGGGCCACGAGGATTACGGTGTAGGTCCCGGCGGTGGCAAAGGTGTGGGAGGGGTTCGCCATGGTGGAGGCCTCGCCATCTCCGAAGGCCCATACATTGGTGGTGATGGCACCGATGGATAGATTCGTGAACTGCACCGTCAGCGGCGCGGGGCCGCGGTTGGTGTTGTATCCGAAATCGGCGATCGGCATGCCCGCCGGGACGACGTGGACGTAGTCCGTCCGCGTCATGACGTTGGTTCCAGCGGCATTGGAGACGGTGAGCGTGACCGTGAAATCCCCGGCGCTGGCATAGGTGTGCGCGGTGTCGGTGGCATTGGAGGTGGCGCCATCGCCAAAGGCCCAGCGTGAACTGCTGATGACGCCCAGCGTTTGATTGGTGAAAGAGACGGCAAGCGGGGCGGCGCCGCGCAACGGCCCTCCGGCGAAGGCGGCGATGGGCGGGCGAGCGATCTCCGTTTTTACGCTCATGTTCCTGTTGCTGTCGAAGTAGAAGATGCAGGCGGAGAGGGGCGTTCCGGCGGGGAGCGACGAGGTGACCGAGAGGCTCAAGCTCTCGCCGCCGGTGGTGGTGGCGTTGGTCAGCGTGGTGTCGGCGGCCCACCAGTTGATGTAGTTGGTGTTCAGCGTGTGGGCCAGGCTGATGTCGCGGGTGCTCCAGCAAAGGTGGTAACGGCGTCCGCCGGGCATGCCTTGCCAGTTGAAGGTGATGCGTCCGGTCTCGGCGGTGGCGGAGAAGACCGTGACCGGCGGGGGCGGGGCGAAGGACCTTCCGGTCGCGACGGCCTGGGTCAACGCGACCCATTGGCGCGATTCGTACTGGCCAATCCATTCATCAAACTTGCCGGTGGGGATCTCGCCGCCATAGATGCCGTTGGTGACGTAGAGCAGGGTTTGTTTCATGGCATTGGAATCACCGGTGGCCAGCGCGTACCAGGATTGCATGTCCACCATGATGAGCCCGGTGGCAGAGCTGGGGACATTGGTTTCAATGGCGGCGTTGAGATAGTAGCTGAAGTTGGCGTGATGTATGTTCCAGTCCATGATGCCGGCGATAAAGTTGAAAGCCTCCGCCCATTCGCGATCATGGTGGCCTTCAATTTCGTTCATGTAATCCAGCACGGCACGGCAGACATAGCCGGCTTGCCAGGACGCGCCGGAGGGGCCGTAGGGCGCTTTGTCGGCATCGTGGCGCCCGCCGTGCTGGAATTGGTCGGCGCGCAGGGCGCGGACTTCGGTGGCGAAGTGCCGGAGAAGGTTGGTGTTGCCGGTGGCGCGCAGGGCGGCGAGGGCATGGGCCAGTGAATGGCCGCGCGCGCGTCCGGCGAGATCTTCGTATGGATGGGTGCGCAGGAGCGAGGTGTAGCGGAATTGGTCAATGAACTCATACCAGTCGCGCGCCCACGGATTGGCAGTGAAATGGTACCATTCACGCATGTGCTGATACCAGCCGTGCTCGTCGTCGCGGGGGCAGGCATCGAGGGCGGTCCCATCCATGTAGGGCGCGGCGAGCCAGGGGTAGCCATGCCCGTCAAACCGCCGCCAGGAGGGACCTGCGTAGGGCGCGGTGGTCAGGCGCATGCGGTCGAAATCGCGGTTGTGGTCGTAGCCGGGAATCCAGTGGGGGCGCACGTTGAGTTCGGCGAGCGCCCGGCGGTCGGCATCGTGGTAGTATGCAGGATTTCCGATGGCCATGAAGCGAGAGCCTGAACTGTCCGGCCAGCCGCCGGTGGTGGCGGTGCCATATTTGCGGATGGTTTCGTCGAGGTAGTAGTTGTCCCAGCCGAAGCGGTAAAAGTGGTCGGTGCGCCAGTCGTAGGCTTCATTGAACACCGGCAACCGGGTGGCATCGGAATCGGCGGGCATGCCGGGAGGGACATAGCCTTCGAGATCGAAGGTGGCGCGCGTGGTTCGGTACCAATCCAGCGGAATGACCGGCACGGGTGGAGTGTCCAATTGGGCGGCCAGCCGTCGTGCCTCGTTGGTGGAAAGCGCGGAGGAATGAAAATGCAGGAGGATTTCCTTGTAGGTGGCCTGCATGTCTTCCAGCCAGTACCAATGGGTGCCGGTGAAAAATTTGTTTCCCGCGTTGTTGGTGGCGAAGAATTGACAGCTCCAATCGGGAAAAAGCTCTACGCTCAAGGTCCCATTGTTGGTGTAGGAAAGTCCGTTGGGCCAGGCTTGCCAGAAACTGCGCAGAAAGACCCCGGCGCCCTTGCCGTCCTTGAACATCGTCATCCATCCATCCGATTGGCTGAACGTGGCCAATGGCGCCGAGGATGCGCCATAGACGTGGCCGGTGTCATGAAAGGTCTGACGGAGCGCGGCGGCATTGGTGGAGGCGGATGTCCAGGCGCCATTGGTGCCCAGGCCGATGGAGATGGCGGGCGAATTGGTTACCGTCAGCCCGAAATCGAGACGCCAGGAATCGAAATAGAGCGGCCAGGAGAGATCCGTGTTCAGCGCTCCGTTCTGGAGCTGGTAGTCCACCTTGAGATAAGGCTGACCGGCATAGGCATAGATGCGGGCCGCGAAGCCGTGCGTATGATCGTTGGTGGCGATGAAGATCGTGGGGGACGAGACCTTGATGACCGCGCGAACCGGGCCGGCCTCCTCCACCTCGACGGTGATGTTCGTCCGCCAGGCGTCGCGCCGGATGTTGCCCATCCAGTCGGTCAGGACGGCGCCCTGATTGGTCGTGTTGTTGAGCATCTCTTCCGAGGCCTCGAAGGCGCCATTCCCGTTGGCGTCCAGCCAGACCTGGTCGAGCGTATTGAAGTGGACCTTGTTGACCGTAAACTTGAGCGGGCCGGTCTGAACCACGACACGATCGCTTTCGTTGGTGACCGTCAGTGCGGTGGAGAACGACCCCGGTCCATCATCCTTGAAAAAGTACACATTCGTGCCTGTCCCTGCGCCGGTGTATGGGCCGACCGTTGCCTGAAACTGCACAACAACATGCCGGAGGCTGTTATCACGCCCCACCCAGCGATTCAGCTCGGAGAACTGCGCCGGGACAACGGTGCCTGCTCCATCGCGCAGGACGAACGAGGCGAGGTTGGTGTAGGCGCCAAAGGGCAGGGGAACCACAGCGGTCATGGGCCAGTTGGTGACGCCCAGTCCGGCGGATTCCTTGACGGTAATGGGCACGGAGATGGCCGCCAAGCCAGCCACCACGCTCCCCATCCAGCAAGCCAGTATGAGCCAACAGGCCTTCGTTTTCATTGCCGGTAAATGACCGCCCCTTGCTTCTGCATATATACCTGATTTATCGGCAGAAGTGCAGGTGAATTAAGCGCGTTTTCGTCCCGCACAAGCGTCTGGTGAGATGACAAGATTGACCGTGTTGACAGGGAGGTCAACACAGTCAATCCGGTACGTGCTACTTTATTCCCCCACGGTCGCGATCTTGGCGCCGAGGGGGATGTTGTCGGAATGCAGGCCGGGGGTTTGTCCATGCAGGTCGAACGTCAGGTTGACGTGTGGCTGGAAGATCAGGCAGTGGGTGGAGCCGCCGAAGTGGAACATCCCGAGCTGATCACCCTTCTTGACGCGCTGGCCTTCATAGACCGTGATCTCGTTGGAGGAGACCTCGGCCATGCCGACGTACATACAGCACATCAGCCCGATGGCCGGATTGTCGGACTCGATGAAGATCAACGCCCGGGCCGCGACCTGGGTGATGTAGCCCTGGGAGTCGTTGGGGCCGGCCGGGTCATACCCCTCCGAGAGGGCCTCGGCATAATAGGACCCGTCCACGATTTGGGTCTTCACGATTTTCCCGCTGACAGGGCTGTGCCAGCGGTGGTAGCTGAGTGCGCTCAGAAAGGCCTGGTAGATGGTCCCGCCGGCGAACTGCTCGGCGAGCGGATCGCCCGCCATCATGTGGAGAAGGGAGTAGGGCTGGGCCTTGATCCAGAAACGGTCGCGGAGTTTGACGCCTTGGGCAATGCGAAAGGGCGCGGATTCGCAGGAATTGACGATGACATTTTCATCCTCCGGAGCCGCGATGGGGCGCCGCCCCTCACGGAACAGGCGGGTGAAGAAGTCATCCCAAGACGTGAAGCCGTGGTGGGGCTTGGAGGGGTCGCACTGGAAATCCTCCACGAAGGTGGGCATGGCCGCCTGGGCATCGCGCCCGAACCAGCCGGACTCGGGATCATCGCTGAGCACGTAGCATGATTCGGGGGAGCCGAGGAAGGTGGCCCAATGGTCGAGGATGTTCTTGAGCTGGCGGTTGACCTTGGGGTTCAGAAAAGCGGAGGCGCCGGCGGGAGTGCCCATGGGCCAGTCGAGGATGGCATTGATAGGGAAGCCCACCAGCCCGGTTTTATTGAATTCCGGGGCCATGGTCATGACGCGATTGAGCAGTTGGAGCATATGATGGTAGTCCCGTATCTGGGGCTTTCCGGTGGGGTCGGTTGCGAAGGGCGGCTTGCGGGGGATCTGGGTGAACATCTGGCTGAAGAGCATGTAGATTTCGGCGTCGTTCTCGATCAGGTCTTTGAACTCCTGGATGACGGGCAACAAGGGACGTTCAGACGCCTCCGTCTCCCGGATGAGGCGCTCCATCCACTCATTGAGGAACTGCTGGTCGGAGGCCAGCCACTGGCCCACGCGGTAGGGGGCCGGCGCGGTTTCCGCCGGCGCGCGCTGTGGTGAAAACAGGCCGCAGGCGGCCAGCACGAGGATGCAAAGAACGGGGATCACAGATTTTGTTTTCATGGGTTTTCTCCTGGTTAAAAAGCCACGGTCAAAAAGTTTCCAACCCTTGGAACTTTCTTTGCTTTTTTTTCCAACCCTTGGAACTTTTTTTAAAGAATTTTCCAAGGGTTGGAACTTTTTGTTATTCGCTCAGTGGGACGACGGACTTGGCCCGGAAGTACCGGGAGGTCAGGGTTGGATCCCCGGCCAGCGAGCGCGTCATGGTGGCCGCGGCCTCGGGGGTCATCTGCCCGAGCCCGCTATCCACCCAGTGCGACTCGTTGGTGACGGCATCGGCGTGCTCCAGGCGGTAGAAGCGCGAGGGCTCGATGGTCCACGTCACCTGGTTGGAGGTGGGCGATGACTGGAAGGCGGTGATGGCAAGCATGGATGCGTTGTCCAGCGGATCGGTGTCCGCTGGATATTCGCCGGCATCAGGAACGCCATCGTCATCTTCGTCATGGCCGCCTCCTTGCAGGGTGGTCAGGTTGCCGGCCATCTTGTATTCCCACGGGTCGGGAATGCCGTCGCCGTCGGTGTCGGGTCCGGCTTCGAGCCGGGTGGTGCGGACAAAGGCCTGGGCATTGCTGAGGCTGATCCAGCCGACGTTTGCGCCGTAGGCATAGCCGGAGAGGTTGCCGGTCAGCAGGTCAATGCGGGGCTGGCCATGGATCTGCTCAAAGGTGATCCAGCCAATATTGGCGCCATAGGCATAGCCGGAAAGTTTTCCCAGCCCGTCATGATTGACGCCCCAGTCGTCGGCGGCGGCATTGCCGTATTGCCAGCCGTTGGTGGGCCCATTGCCCAGGCCGATCCAGCCGCAGTTGGCGCTCCAGAGGTAGCCGGTGCAGAAGGACTGCCCGAGGACGGCGCCGCTGGCCAAGTCGCCACCGGCATTGATCCAGCCGATGTTGGCGCCATAGGCATAGGGATGCGCAGGATCAATTGTGGTTCCTGCCCAGACGGTCCCTGCCAGCAACAACCCAGTGAAGAGCAGTAAACTTTGTTTCATGCCAACCTCCAGTAGCTTTTCTTATACCCCTTCTTTAACCTTCGCGCAATCGTGTTTTTTTAGCGCAGGGTGTCCGGTGGATGGCGCTGGGCGCGTACGGTGCCATCGGTATGGAGGACATGATAGCTTCGCCAGTGAGGGGCGGGAACCTGGCCGGAGAGGGCGTTGATTTCCGTCAGCATCCAGACGGGCTCCTTGAAGTCCGAAATCTTCCGTCCATTGAGCTCCACGTTCCAGATGTAGCAAAGTCCGCGTTGCTGGCAGGCGCGAGGAGAGGCGGGGCACACAAAGAGATCCGGCGCGTTGCAGTAGGCGGAGAGAATGACGGGCAGGCTGTCGCTGTCCTGCTTGGGATCGTCGGGAAAAAAGGTGGCATGGGGCAGGGCGCCCCGTTCGATTTCATATTGTTCAAGGCCCTGGTAGATCATCCGCAGGCGTTCCTGGCATTGGACGGATTTATTATGCTCCTTCCCCGCGAGAAAAAGGCCGGCGGCCAGCAGGGCCAGCAGGGTCAGGCGGCAAAAAAAACTGCAAAAGGAAAAGTGAAAGAACTCCAGGATTTTGCGCGGCCAGGATGAAGCCCATGTGCTCATAAGCGAGGGAGAATAAAGGCCGGAGGCGGGGTCAGTCAACCGTGAAGCGATTGTAGAGAAGACGGGCCAGGGGCGCCGGCCATTCGGAAGGGGGGCTGGAGGATTGGAGGCACTGCCGCAGGACGGATTGGGCCTGGCGGGTGTCGCCATCGAGGTGGAAGCGAATGGCGGCGGCCAGCAAGGCGTCGTTTTGCAGGCGCGGCGCCAGGCGGTTGATGCGTTCCACAAAGATCTCCGGCTTGAGTTCGCCCCCCAGGCAGAGGATGGCATCCCGAAACGCAGGTTCGATGGGGAGCTTATGAGCCTTCAGCCAGTCCACGGCCTCGGTGCGTTGGTTTTCCAGCAGGGCCAGTTCGAGATATTCCAATTGGACGGCCCCGGTGATCGGGGGGGGCGCATCGGGGTTTTGCAGAATGGCTTGATACAGCGCGCGCGCCGCGGGAAATCGGTTTTGCAGGGCCTCGCACCGGGCCTGCTCCAGCTCGGCAATCGCGGCGGTCCGCTGGTCGCCGACTTCGCGGCTGAATTCCGCCGCCGAGGCGAACGAGGCGGCGGCCTCGGACCAGTTCCCGGAGGTCATTGCGCGGCGGGCGATGCGGATTTCCTGCCAGGCACGGGGGGGTTGGGT
>CAZFSE010000065.1:0-20924 GCA_964521805.1 uncultured Verrucomicrobiota bacterium | reverse complement strand
ACGCTTCCCGAGACTTGAGCCCAAGGACAATATCGGCTATACCCCACCGCATGCCCGCCATCCATCAACTGCTCGCCGGCTTCAGCAAGGGCGACGCCATCAGCAATGAGGCGCTCGTCCTGCGGAAGATTTTTCGCTCCTGGGGCCATGCCTCGGAAATCTATTCCGAAACCCGGCGCATACTCCCTGAACTGCGTTCCGAGGCGCGCGACATCACCCAGTACCGGGCGGATTTCCAGGCGGACGATGTGATCCTGTTGCATCTTTCGATCGGCTCCATCGTCAACCGGGTCTTCCCGGAACTGCCGGGACGCAAGGCCCTCCTCTACCACAACATCACCCCGGCGGAATACTTCACCGCCCTCCAGCCCCAGATCGCCTCCCTGCTCGCGCGCGGACGCACGGAGGCCCAGGCGCTGGCGGGCCAGGCCGAGGTCGTCCTGGCCGACAGCCGGTTCAACGCGGACGAACTCGCCCGCTGGGGCTACCCGCCGGCGCAGGTGCTTCCGCTGGTCCTGGATTTGAGCCAGCTTCGGAACGCCCCCAGCCGCGCGGTGCTCAAGAAGTACGGGGACGGCCTGGCCAACATTCTTTTTGTGGGGCGGTGCGTGCCCAACAAGCGCCTCGAAGACGCGCTGTATGCCTTCTACTATTTCCAGAAATATGTCGAGCCGGACTCGCGATTCATCCATGTGGGCTCGTATTCCGGGACCGAGCAATACCACGCCCTCCTGCTCACCCTGATCCGCGACCTGCAACTCAACAACGTTGAATTGCTCGGCTCCATCCGGCAGGACGAAGTGAACGCCTGCTACCGGAGCGCGCGGGCCTTCCTCTGCCTGAGCGAGCACGAGGGCTTCTGCATCCCCCTGATCGAAAGCCTGGTGCATGACGTGCCCGTGGTGGCGCTGGCCGCCGGGGCCATTCCAGAGACGCTGGATGGCGCGGGCGTGCTCTTCCAGGAGAAACGCTTTGACCTCATGGCCGAGACGCTGGGCCGCCTCCACCATGACGAGTCGCTCCGGGCCGCCGTGTTACGCCGCCAGCGCGAGCGCCTCGCCCGCTACGAAGGCCGGGATTTGGAAAACGAACTGCGCGCCTGCCTGTCACCGCTCCTGGGCAAGACCTGAGGTTCACATCAGCAAGTCAAACAGCCGGCCCCAGCCCAGCATGATCACGCCGGAGACCCACAGCCCGGCGCTCCAGATCAGCGAGCCCAGCTTGGTCATGAAGACCAGCAGAATGAACAGCCACGAGAAGGTCTGGGCCTGCTGAACGCCGATGCGATGCATGGCCGGGATCAACAGCGCAAAGATCGGCCAGCCATCGAACATCGGAATCGGCAGGAGATTAAATAGAAACAAGACTCCGTTGGCCGCGCTGGCCAGGGCGCTGAATTGAGCGAGGGGCTCCAGACTTTCCGCGATCGGGACGCGGGCGGAAAGCGCCGCGAGGCCTCCGAGCGTTACGCACAACAGCAGATTGGCCGCCGGGCCCGCGAAGGCCACCAGCGCCGGCGCCACCCGCCCCCGCAGGCGCAGGGGATTGACCGGCACCGACCCCCAGGCAATGCCCAGCACCAGCAACATCACCAGCGAGGACCAGCCCATCTGCACCAGCGGGTTCAGCGTCAGGTGCCCGCTCTGCGCCGCCGTGTCGTCCCCCATTTTCAACGCCATCGCCGCATGGAAAAATTCATGCAGGCAGATGGAAAACGCCACCGCCAGCACCCACGATAAAAAGAAGAAGGGCTCGTCCCACAACATCAGAATGAACAAACTCATAACCGCTCCCCGCGCATTTTTTCCAAGGGTTGGAAACTTCTGTGAAAAATCTTCCAAGCATTGGAAGTTTTTTCAAAAAAAGTTCCAATGCTTGGAAAAAATATGACATACTTTTCCAAGGATTGGAAAAGAAAATGGACTGGATCAAGGCGATTGAGGGCGGAGTGGAGATTACAGTGCGGGCGACGCCGCGGGCGGCCAGTAATGGGGTGCAAGGGGTGCTGGGCGGGGCGCTGAAGATTCGCCTGCAGGCGCCGCCGGTCGAGGGCAAGGCCAACGAGGCGCTGGCGCGTTTTCTGGCGGAGCGGCTGGGGATCCCGGCGCGCCGGATTTCGGTGGTGGCGGGGGCGGCCTCCCGCAACAAGCGGGTACAGATCGCGGGCGTGGATCTATCCGCCACCATCCAGGCCTTGAAGGTTTGAGGCCCCTCCAAAAAGAAGCTTGGATGATGATCCTGCTCTGGATATAAAGGGCCCGGTGCATGTACGGGGGAGGAACTGAGATGAATATACGCGCAGGAGTGCTGATGGTCTGTATGCTCTTCTCCGTCGCGGCGGGCGCGGAGGGACCTCTATTATTCAGCTTCGAAGAGGGCATCGAGGGATGGGAATGCGAACTCAACCGCGCGGTGGTGCCCACACACAAGGAGGGACGGGCCAAGGAAGGCAAGTCTTCCCTGGCCTTTGATTTTGCGTTTTCCGAGAAGTATCCGCTCCTGCAATGCCGAGGCCTCTTTCCGGAGGGCCGGGGGGATTTTTCCAACGTGCCGGGTTTCGCCGGCTTTTCAGCGTGGGTTTACCTGTCGCGCGGATTTCCCAACTGGGAACTGCAGATGTTCTGCCGTTCCGGCCGGGAATGGACCTGGCGAACGGGGCCCGCGCTGAAGAAGCGATCCCCGGGATGGCACAAGGTCAGCATTCCCGCTGAAAACATTGCCACCGTGTCCAACATCAAGGACCTGGGCATTCAGATCCGCAATCCCGTGGAACCGCTCCGATGCCTCATCCTGATTGACCAGGTGGAAATGATCCTCCTGGATTCCTCGCCCTCACAGCACTGAAAGAAGGCGGGCGGTCATTCGTAGACGATGTCGTCAAGGTAGAAGGTGAACGGCTTGCCCGAGCCGGCAAAAGTGACCGCAAACGGCGTCATGACCCGGGAGAGGTTGCGCCCCGCGATGGGCATGGTGTACTGCTTCCACATGCGGCCCAGGCGGATTTGGCCCATGGAAATGCGGGTGCTGTCACTGTAAGGCTTCCCCTTGAGAAGCCCCATCTGAATTTCCACCTTCTCAGTGCCCTTTTCGCCGCGAATCCAAAAACGTATCTGGCGGGCGCCGGTCAGGTTGAATCCGCCATCCTCTTCGCCCCAATTATTGGGCGGGTTCTGCCAGACCACGCCGCCCCAATTCTGGGGATCGTTGAACGTGATCTTCATGCAGGTTTTTCCACTGCGGGGCTGGTCTTTGCAGGCATCGTCCAATTCAATCGCCTCGACGGCTCCCATCCAGCCGGAAGGCGCATAGAGAGCCACGTTGGTCTCCAGCCCTCCGTAGAGGCAGAGGGGAATCGATGCCTGTGGAGGAGCGGGCATCTCGGCGGCCATCAAGGGCCTGCTGGCAAAGGCCAGAAGCATCAGAACCATGAAAACACAATTGCGGTTTCTCATGCGCCCTCCCCCTTCATGATGGTTGCCCGTTGCCCATCATCCCGTGCGAACAGATCCGCCCCATCCCGCTTTGGCGGGATGGGGCGGAATCCAAACCATTTATTCGTACACAATGTCATCCAGATAGAACGTCACCGGATCCGGACGCCCGGCCACGGAGAACACAAAACCCGTCATGATGCGGGCGAGGTTCTTGCCTTCGAGCGGGATAATGAACTGCTTCCAGGTGGACTCCAGCTTGACCTTGCCAATGCCGGCCTTGCCGGTATCCCAGTAGGGCTTGTTCTTGGCGATGATGCCCATCTTGAATTCAACCATCTCGCCGCCCTTTTCGCCGCGCGCCCAGAAGGAGAGCTGTTTGGCGCCGGTCAAATCCACGCCGCCCTCTTCATCGCCCCAGTTGTTGGCTGGGTTCTGCCAGACCACGCCGCCCCAGCTCTTCGGATCGCTGAAGCTGACCTTGATGCAACTCCCGCCGCTGTGGGGGTTTTCCTTCCAGCAATCGTCAAAGTCAATGGCCTCGGTGGTTCCCATCCAGCCCGACGGAATGAACGGAAGCTCGCCTTCATCTTCGCAGTTGCCATAGACGGAACAGGGGATGCTGACCTTCATGCCGACCGGGCCCGCCACCACTTCCGCGGCCGCCGGAGCGGCCACCGGTTCCGCAGATTCCTGCGCCCACACTGAACCCGCCGCCAACAGGGCGGCCACAAACGCCAAACTCCAAACCATTTTGCTCATATTGTATTCTCCACCAGTAATATGTTGTTTAACCGATTTTTAAAAGATGCGTGCAACCACTACGGACCACTCATTCCTCGCTTTCTGCCGCCCCCTCCTTTCCATCCGCTGACTGCTTCAGCCATGTGTCCATCAGATCTCCATAGGCCTTTTTGGGCACCCGCAGGTACGGGCTGGCATTGCCCGCGCCCTGTCCCAGTATGCCGAACCACTCTTCCTGCGCATAACCATCCGGGAATGGCATCGGGAAGACCGCCCGGGTGGATTGCTTGTCCACAGGATTTTCAAAGTAATTGAGCGTATCTTTCCACCATTCATCAAGCCATTCAAACACAAAACCGCCGATGGAATTTCCGGCGCCTGGATGCCCGGCGCTGTTATACACAATATCTTCCCAGTTCTTGAGCAGGTACCGAGACTGGGCGGCCTCGTCGGGCCCCTTGCCGGTGTGGTAGGAGTCGCACCCATACTCGGCGATGAAGATCGGGCGGTTCAGATACTGCCGGACCTTCAGCCAGGTGGCGCCGAAGCCATCCTCCCCGAGGTAGCTGTTGACGCCGAGATAATCCAGCTCCGGGGCAAACTGGCCGTAATACTCCACCAGGCCGGTCAGGAGGTTTCCTGTGCCGACCGGGTGATCAGGATCGAGCTGATGGATCATCCGGCAGACCTCGTTCAAAAAGCGGGAGTAGGTTTCGGGATACTTCGAGGCGTTGGTCCGGGTGGCGTTGACGTCGCCCGTCATCTCCATGTTGTTCTCATTGCCCAGCACCCAGGCCAGCAACCACGGCTCGCCCTTGAGCTTCATCACCAAGTTGCTGACCGAGGCCTTCATGCTGTCGCGTTGCTGGCGGATGGTGTAATCCGTGCCAGAGTCCCAGGTGGCGCCGGATCCGTGGCAGTAGGCGCCCAGGAAATTTCCGATGATTACGCGGATGCCGGTCTCGGCATACATGCGCCGCAGAGTCAGAATGTTGAAATCCTTGAGCTTGTCGTCGGTGACATACACCTTGATGGCATTGACTCCCATGGCCTTCATCAGGTGAAAATCGGTGGTGGTGGGTTCGTCCTCGTCCTGCACGCCATTCTGATTGGCATCCACCCAGACCTCAAAGCAGTCCACGATTCCATTGGTGTTTTCATCCGCCCAGAGCCAGTTCCATTCCCAGGGCACCACGCCAATCTTGGTCGGTGAATAGTTCATTCCAAAGATAAAGAAAGGCTCGCCGCCCACGGACATTTTCCATTCTCCATTTCCGTACTGCACCAGCTGAACCAGGCCCGTGCCGCGTTGCTGGAGGATTTCGTCCGGACTCCCCGTGAAGACCCTCGACAGGAAGTTGGTTTCCTCCACCGGCCCGATGGAAGGGGGAACAGCCGCCGTCTCACCGGCCTGATCTTCCGCGGCCAAGATCTCCTCCTCCGAGATCCGGACCAGGCGGCCTGGCCGCACCACAAAATAGGGGCCGGAGGCCCTGGTGAAAGTGCGCACGTCGGCGTCCATCAGGCGCAACTTCAACTCAGGATGCTGGCGCAGGAGATTGATGATGGCATGCCAGGAGGCTTCAGCGACGCCCCACTGGAATTCACTGCCGGCGCTCCAGCAGGCGGAATCGGGATACAGGATCATGGCGGTGCGGTACGCCTTGAGCGCCTGCATGTATTGCCCGCCCTTTTCCATGGCCTTGCCAATGAAAAGCTGGCGGACGCCCGGGTCATCCCCCGCCCCCACCCAGGCAAAGTAGTCCACCTGGGGGTCGCTGGAATTGACGTGCTTCCACCAGTTTTTCTTGATGAGCTTGGCCTCAATGACCTTGCGGTATTCCGGGTTGTTGGTGGCGCTCCGGCAGGGGTCCACGCCCTCGCCAACGGCCTTGATCAAACCGGGTTCATTGGTGATGACGTAGTTGAAATCTTCCGTGCCGATTCCCTGGAACACGCCATACTTTTCATACTCGACAAGCTCCTCCGTCCCGGGGTCATACAACTTGAACTTGGGCCCGTTCGTCTGCGCCAACACCACCACGGGAATGCACAAAAAAAGAAAAAACAGCCGCTGGACCTTGCTTGTCATCTGCTTCCTTCCATGATCAACGCTTCCTGCTGTTCAGAGCCTCCGAGTATAACCGAGGCACCCTCGTACCTGCAATTTTTTTTAATGATTAGTACTAGATGCATACTAGTTTTACATTACGGAGTCAACTTTTTTATTTACTTATTTTGGGACCGAACCCATCCAGGCAAGAAAATCTTAGAATTCTGCGGCTTTTTTGTTGTAAATACTCTTTCAAAAGCATTTCCAGGTTGATCCTTTACCCAAGCAGACAGTCTGAAGCCAATAAATAATGCAATCTAGTATGCATATAGTGTTGACAGGCGGATTCCTTTGAGTTAAACCGTGGCTAAATCAAATTTGCACCGCAGACGAAATGAGGGATTTTACATGAAAAAAAACACCGACCAGCAACCTTCGGAAGAAGGGATGCCCCTCTCCCGCGATAAGCGCAACCGGGAATTTCTTTATCATCAACTGGCGGAAATTCTCCGCAAGGACATTGAAGAGGGTCGCTACAAGCCAGGAGAGCGCCTGCCCTCCATGGACGATCTGTCAGACCAATATCAGGTGAACAAGGTCACCGTGCGCAGGGCCCTTGCAGAGCTGAATGCCAGCGGCTACATCTATTCCGTTCCGGCCCAGGGCACCTACGTCTCTGAACGGCCTTCCTTCGGAAAAAACGCCGTGCGCAACCGGCTCCTGACCGTCGGGCTCATCTCGCATTTGATGGTGCCAGGCAACACAGGGCTTTACCACCTGGACATCATCCAGGGCATCCGCGATGAGCTCAGCAAGCTTCACGCCAATCTGGTCATCCTTCCTGCCCGGCATATCGAGCCGCAAATCAAGATTTATGACCACATGCTCCAGGCCGGTCTCGATGCCATCATCTATCTGGGCATGTTCGAGCCTCAAACCTTGCGGCAAATGCTGGAGAATGGCCCGCCCGCCGTGCTGGTGGACTACGCGCTCCGGGGCACGCTGGTGGACACCATCCTGCTCGACAACCGGGGCGGAGGATTCCAAGCCATGGAGCATCTGCTCGCCTTGGGCCATCAATCCATCGGCATCATCACAGGCGCGGAAGAGCAGGCCACCACCCGCGAGCGCATGGAGGGCGCCATGGATGCCGTGGAGCAGGCGGGCCTTTCCAAGGACAGCATCCGCACCTTCAGAGGCGACTTCACCCGCGAAAGCGGCTACCAGGCCATGGCGGAAATCCTCAAGTCCGACGACATTCCAACCGCCGTGTTCTGCCTCAACGACGAGATGGCCACCGGAGCCCTGCAGGCCCTGTACTCCCTCTCCACCCTCAACGTGCCCCGCGATATCTCCATCATTGGATTTGACGACACCGCCTGGGCCACGGCCACCCAGCCCCCGCTCAGCACGATCCAGGTGGCACGAACCCTGATGGGCCGCCTGGCAGTCCAGCGCATCCAGTCACGCCTGAAGGGGCAGGATCAGATGACCACCACGATTTTGCCCACGCAACTCGTCGTCCGCAACTCCACAGCGGTTCCCTCCACCTCTTCGTCGGCCAGCCGGCAGAACGCCGCGGAAAGCTAACGGGGAGACGGCGCCGCCGGCAAAGGCCGCCGGCGCAAAGAGGAATCGGGCAACAGGTCAAAGTCAAAATTGTCGAAGACGTGAAAGTCCGTATTTTCCTTGGGCATCTCCTTGATGCGCACCACGCCCTTGATGCTGGCCTTTGACGTGCCCGCCGGCGAAAGCATGTTGGTGATGGCCACCTTTTGGAAATCCTGGTCACGGGTGATGCGTTCAGACTGAAACTGCTCCAGCAGATTGCCGTGTTCATCAAAAAATTGGACCTCCAGAAAGGACTCCGTGCTTTCCACGCAAACGGCCCGAATAAAGGCGCTGGCCGTGTAGGGCTTTCCACCGGAGGCCTTGATGTCCTGCGCCACGACGCGATACTCGTCCGTCACATCGTTGGTGAAAACGTCCGTCACGGCCCCATATTTCCCCCGCCGCTGGTCGTCCTTCCAGGTGCTGATCCGCCAATCCTGCCCGCCGGTGCCCCAGTTGGAGAAATCCCCGGTTTCAAAGCCCGCATTTTTCAGCTTGGCGGCTTTCGCCGCCAGCGGCGGCAACATCCACAGGGCGAAAAACATCAAAACGATTGCTCTCATCCAAATCCTCCCAAGGCTCCACGAATACGCATCCGCTATTTCACGGAGAGTATCTGGTGCAGGACGGATGGTCAATCGCCGGGAGGACGGCCGTTGATCCGTGCGGGACGTTCTGTGGCCAAGGCACGGATTCAGCCCCTTCGCGAAGCCGCCACAGACGGCCGGGACGGCGGCACAAGGTTGCCGGGGTCTTCATCAGGACACCGGCTCCACAACAAATCCACTTGCGTCCTTCCCCGGATTTCCGCATATTGCTTGCGGAGGGGCGGATGCAAAAGCCGGTCCTCAACAACCGAGAGGGCGCTCCGTGAAACATAGCAACCGATGGTCGCCTCCAGGCTGGCCTTGGGAGCTGGAACTGCTGGCCTTGATCTTTGTGGTCATTGCCATTGTAGTGCCAGCCTACCTTGAACACATGCGGCCGCCTGAAACCCAACAGCAGAACATCTCCCTGATTGCCAAGGCGCAGATTGAGAGCCAAAAAGACGCCAACACCTGGCAACAACTTCAAGGCTTCTTCTGGGCGCTGGCGCTCGTGGGGCTCTACATCGCGCATCTGCTCATCTCAGGCGCTTCCGGCGAGTCCATTTCGACCCCCTTCACGTACCTGTTCTCGCCCCTTGCCTTTGCCCTGATCACGTATTACCGCCTGTACGAGATCACCAAGGGCTCCTCCATGGATGCGCGCATCGTCAATGGAAATCCCCTGGAGATTGTCGGATGGATCTGCGGGGTGCTGATCATCACCTTTCTGGTGGCACGCATCCGCATGGCCCGGCACATGCTCCGGTTCCGCAGTGTGGATTGGGAGCTGGTTTCCCCCACCCGCTTTGACAGCACCTACTTTGAACTGCTGGCCCACTTTCAGCCGCTGGTTTATCCGCCCCGCATGTACCGGGCCTGCCCGGAGGGCCTCCTGGTGGAAGGCTGGTTCTATGTGATGCCCATCTCCTTTGATTCCATCCAATCGGTGGATGCCACGCATGGCTCCGCGATGATCTCCGCCGGCACCTACCTGGCCACTTCCTCCAAGGCCATGATCCGCCTCCGGGTGGTCAACAAATCCGAGCCCATCCTGATTTCGCCGGCGATGCAAATCGAGTTCCTGCATTACTGCGAACAACAGGTCTCCGCGCACAAGGGACCCCAGCATGCGCCAGACACCAAGAGCGGCGGGACCCACGCCAAAGCCTGATGGACAAAAGGGCCGGCCCATGAGCGCTCCTTCCGACACCGCAGGCTTGAAACAGCGGGCCACAGAGATCGTTCGCCGACTCCGCCGGCATGGACACCAGGCCTATTGGGCGGGCGGGGCCGTCCGCGACCTGCTCCTGGGCCGCCCGCCCACGGATATTGACATTGCCACCTCCGCCCGCCCGGACGAAGTGCAGGCGCTGTTCCCTGAAAATGTGCCCATGGGCAAAGCCTTTGGAGTGATTCAAGTGCTGTGGGAAGGCCAGCCTTTTGAGGTGGCCACCTTCCGGGCCGAGGCGGATTACACGGATGGGCGGCATCCGGATGCCATCCGCTTCGCGGACGCCCGCGCGGACGCCCTGCGCCGGGATTTCACCATCAACGCCCTCTTTCAAGATCCGCTGACAGGCGAGATCCTCGACTTTGCGGGCGGGCGCGCTGACCTGGAGGCACGCCTGATTCGGGCCGTGGGCAATCCCCTTGAACGCTTCTCGGAAGACGCCCTGCGCCTGTTGCGCGCCGTGCGGTTTGCCTCGGTCTTGGAGTTTGAGCTCTGTGCCGAGACGGCGGAAGCGATCCGCCAACGAGCCGCCTCGATTCTCAAGGTCAGCCCGGAGCGCATTCAGCAGGAACTGACCAAACTGCTCACGCAATCCCCTCGCGCGGGCCAGGGCCTGTTGCGGCTCAAGGAGATGGGCCTGCTGAACATCATCCTCCCCGAGGTGGCGCAGATGCAGGGGCAGGAACAGCCGCCGCAGTTTCACCCGGAAGGCGATGTGCTGACCCATACGGTGCTCATGCTCGACCGGATGGAGACCCCCTCCTCCACGCTGGCGTATGCGGTGCTGTTGCATGATGTGGGCAAGCCCGCCACCGCGCACAAGACCGTGGAGCCCGGCGGATCGGAGCGCTGGCGGTTTGAGGGCCATGCCCAGGCGGGCGCGGACATTGCCCGAGAGATCTTGAAACGCCTGCGCTTCTCCAACGACGACATCGAGCGGATCACGGAATGCATCCAGCGGCACATGCATTTCACGGAGGTTCCCCACATGCGCAAGTCCACCCTGCGCCGGTTGGTGGGCTCGCCCAACTTTGAGACAGAACTCGAATTGCACCGGCTGGATTGCCTGTGCAGTCATGGCGGCTTGGAGCACTACCACCTGCTGAAGGATTTTGTGGAACACATGCGGAATGAGCCGGTTCTCCCCCGCCCCTGGATCAACGGGCGCGACATCATGGCCCTGGGCATCCCGGAAGGGACGGCGGTTGGGCGCTGGCTCAACGAAGCCTACACGGCCCAACTGGACGGCTCCATCAAGAACCGCGAAGAACTGCTTGAATCCCTGCGCCTGCGAATACAGTCCGGGCAGGGCGGTTCACCCCCGGCCAACCGCCTGGAACCGCCCCTCCCCACCTGACGGGTGGAGGGTCATCAGGCCCAGCAGGAACCAGAGCAACATCAGGATTTCGCTGTCGCCAAAATTATACTCGACCCACCCATTGATCATCAGCCCGCAAAATGCGCCCCAGGCTCCCAGCGCCAGCCACCCGTTTTGGGGATCGGCGCGATAACGCGCCAGCCCCAGCCAGCAGACCGCGCCCATCCAGCTCAACCAGGCTATGAGCCCCAGGGGCCCCAATTCCAACGCCATCTGAAGGACATTGTTATGCAGATGATTGAGCCCCTGTTCAATCCGCACCCCGTACCCGGAAAAATCACTCTCCTGCGTGCCGGAATAGCCGATGCCCAAGGGATGTGCCGTCAGCAGGGCGGGCGCCACCCGCGTCCACAGCGCGAGGCGTCCGCCCGACTCCATCGACCACTCACGGCTCAATTCGCCCAGTCGCTCGCGCGCCTGGGGCAAAGCCAGCAGGGCCGCCACGCAGGCCGCCAGAATCAACAGGTGCTTCCAACGGCGCGAGGCCAGGCCCATCAGCGCCAAGGCGAGCAGGCAGGCCAGCCAGGCGCCCCGCTTGAAATGAAGCACCAGCCCGGCCGCCGTCAGGATCGTGACGACCCACAGCAGAGGCCGCGGAATCCGGGTGGGGCACAGCCACAGGGCAAACACCAGGCACAGGCCCGCCAGATACATTTGCGGATCCCGCATATTGCCGGTCCCAAACAGGTCATGCCCCTGCGCCAGCACCTCCACCGGAACCCGGATCACATCATACAGCCCGCGCACAGAAAGACCGGCCAGAAACATCGCCGCCAAACCCGCGCCGCCCCGCCACCCAGGTTCTGCGCGCAAGGGGAAAGAACCCGCCAGCGCAAAAATCAGCGCCATCAAGACCAGGCGATTGACCTTGGCCCAGCTTTCCGCCGGGTGGAGGGCCCAGCAGGCGCTCAGCACCACAACGGCCGCAAACGCAACCACCGGCCAGAAAAAGGGATGACGCCAAAAGGAAAAATCGCGCCGCACCAGCACCCAGGCGAGCCAGAGCAAAAGGGAGGCATACGCAAAAAGCTGGGCCGGCACGATGGAAATGGGGATCGAGAAGGCAAACCCCAGCAACGCAAACCGCAGAAGAATGTCGAGCCTACTTTTCAAGATTCCGGATCACCTTCACGTCGTTCCCCGCCGTTATCTTCAAAGGCCGGTGGGCGCGGATATACTCCACCACGGCAGAACGGGTGTCAACGCCGGTCATGTCGAGGCGAGTCTCCGGCCGGGCGGCCAGTCGGCGAACCAGGTCGTACCGCCCCCCGGCGGAGTTCAGCGTGTGGCTGTTGAACGCCACTCTCAGCCGCTTGCGGGGATGAATTTTATCCCCGTTGGGCAGTCGCAAATTGTGAATGCGCTTCCCTTGCGGCGCGGAGGGGCAAAAATCATAGGCGAGGCCATGCGATCCAAGAAAATGGGTGGACCCGCTATATTCCGCCGCCTGCTCCAGCACCTCCTTGATTTCCCGCGGGGTCAGCAGGAGCACTCCAATGCGGTTTTCGTAGGGAACCATCCTCCAGACATCGCGCTGGCGGATGGGCCCCTCCTCCAAACTCTCGGTGGATAAAAGTCCATGCAAAACAACATCGGCCTGGACGGCAGAGGCTATGGACGCGCAGAGCAGTTGCTGGATGGCGCTCTGGCCGGGAATGCGCACCGAGGCCTTCAAGGGCACAGCACAGGCCCCCACCACCTCATCCAACAGGTGCATGGCCCGGTCAAGATCCTGCTGAAGCACAGCCCTCAATTCTGCGGATTCCTCATAGCGGGTGTCCACCTCCAGCACCTCGGAGGTCTTTTCCACCACGCGGCGGAGAACCGTATCATACACCAGGTCCACACGGCCCAGGCCCTGGCCGTAACTGCCCGCCTGTGAATACAAAACCGGCCCCAGGCGCATGCCCGGAACAACCCAATGCAAATGCCCGCCCAGGATCACATCGAACTCGGGAAAGCGCCGGGCAATCCGGTTGACTTCATTGGCAAAATCGTCCCCCGTCTTCTGATACCCCTGATGCACCAAGAGGATCAGCACATCCGGCTGGGCCTGCCGCAACTGGGGCATCAGACGGGAAAGGGCGGCCTCGGATCTTTCCACCTGCAGAGGCCCCAGCACGCCCTCATCAAGCCAGCGGGAGATGCCGGGCGTGGTCAGCCCCACAAGGGCCACCCGGACGCCATCCACCTCCTTGATCACATAAGGCTGAACGCGATCCAACGGATTGGGCTCGCCGTCCGGCATCCGAAGATTGGCCGCCAGCACCGGCACAGAAGTCCGCTCAATCTGGGCCGACAGGTTCGACACGCCCCAGTCAAAATCATGATTGCCCAAGACCCAAGCATCGTAGCGCAACCACTCCATGGCCTGCAGAACAGCACGGCCCTGCGTCAGCCAACTCTCTGCGCTTCCCTGGAGGGCGTCGCCGCAATCCACCAGCAAAACATGGGGCGTTTTGGATCGGATGTCTTCGATCAGGGTGGCGCATCGCAACAGGGAGCCCCCCCGGGTGGCATACGGCTTTTCCAACGGAGGGAGCAAATGCCCATGCAGGTCGGTGGTGTGCAAAAGGGTGATGGGGATCTGCCGGGCCATGGCCCCCGCGGCCAGCATCATCAATAACAACAAAGTCCGCAATACCATGAACAGCCCAACAGGATGCCCGCCTAGGCGGATTGTTTCAAAGGCGCCTCGGCCAAGCCCAGCGCCGCGCGATGCCCGGCAATCACGGAAGGCGTGATGTGGCACTCCTTCACATTGCCCTTCTGGGGCACATCATACATGATATCCAGCATGATGTGTTCAAGAATGGCCCGCAAGCCGCGCGCCCCCGTTCCCTTCTGATGCGCAATGCGCGCCAGCTCCCGAATGGCCGGGCGGGTGAAGGAAAGATCCACGCCCTCCATGCCCAGCAATTTTTTATACTGACGCAACATGGCGTTTTTAGGCTCGGTCAGGATGCGCACCAAGTCCTCTTCGCTAAGCTCATCCAGGCAGGACACCACGGGCAACCGCCCCACAAACTCAGGAATCAAACCAAAATGCACCAGATCCTGGGGCTCCACCCGCTTGATGGTTCCCTGCTCCTTGCGCAATTCCGTGCTGGTTTTGGCCCCAAAACCCATTGCGCCCTTGCCCAGCCGCCGCTGAATAATGGGGTCCAGGCCCACAAAGGCCCCTCCGCAAATAAACAGAATATGCTCCGTGTTGATCCTCATGTACTCCTGTTGAGGATGCTTGCGCCCGCCCTGTGGAGGAACATTGGCCATCGTGCCCTCCAGGATCTTCAGCAAGGCCTGCTGAACGCCTTCCCCGGACACATCGCGGGTGATGGACACATTCTCCATCTTGCGCGCGATCTTGTCTATTTCATCAATGTATATAATGCCCATTTCCGCCCGGGGAATATCCATGTCCGCCGCCCGCACCAGCCTTAAGAGGACGTTCTCCACATCTTCCCCCACATAGCCGGCTTCGGTGATCGTGGTGGCGTCGGAAATACTGAACGGCACGTCCAGGATGCGCGCCAGGGTCTTGGCCAGCAGGGTCTTCCCGCATCCGGTCGGGCCAATCAGCATGATGTTGCTCTTCTCAATCTCCACCTCGGAGTCTTCGGTGCCCAGCTTCCCGGAATTCATGTCCTTGATGCGCTTGTAGTGGTTATGAACGGCCACCGAGAGCACCTTCTTGGCATAGTCCTGCCCGATCACGTACTCATCCAGCTTCGCCTTGATCTCATGCGGCTTGGGCACCTTGATGTCGCGAGGGCTTTTTTTCCCTTTTTTGGGCGCCTCACGATGAATCAGGGAGTTGCACAAATCCACGCACTGGTCACAAATCTGGACGCCCGGCCCGGCAATCAACCGGTGTACGTCGGGCTGGGTCTTCCCGCAAAATGAGCAATGCGGTGTATTGTTTGAACGGTCGGCCATCTCAACCTTCCTTCTTGGGGGCGTTCTTGGTGCTGGCCACCACCGTATCCACCAGCCCATAATCCCGGGCTTCCACGGCGGACATGAAGAAGTCGCGATCCGTATCCCTCGCAATCGCATCCACCGGCTTGCCGGTATGCCCGGCCAGGATCTCGTTGAGCCGGTCGCGCAGACGCAAAATCTCCTTGGCCTGAATGCTGACGTCCGAGGCGGTTCCTTGGGCGCCCCCCCAGGGCTGGTGAATCATGATGCGGGCGTTGGGCAGGGAAAAGCGCTTGCCTTTTGCCCCCGCCGCCAACAAAACGGCCCCCATGCTGGCGGCCTGGCCCACGCAATAGGTGGTCACATCGCATTTCAGGTATTGCATGGTGTCATAAATCGCCATGCCCGCCGTCACGGAGCCTCCCGGAGAGTTGATATACAGGGAGATATCCTTCTCGGCATCTTCGCTCTGCAAGAACAGCAACTGGGCAATCAGCAGGTTGCTGACCTCGTCGTTGATGGCCGTTCCAATGAAGACAATCCGGTCCTTCAACAGCCGGGAATAAATGTCATACGCCCGTTCGCCGCGTCCGGTCTGCTCCACCACCATGGGAATCAAAATCTGGCTTTGCTCATTCATTGTCGCATCCTTTCCCGGGCGCCCCGCCCGGTTGTTGCCCGGCGTGCCCGTTACGGCGTGAGAACGGCCTGCTCCAGCAGAAAGTCCGTTGTCTTCCGCATCCGCATATTCTCCCGAACCTGGTCCAGCGTGTCACGCTTTTCCAGCATCTCGCGCAAGGCCTGGGCGGAAGCGCCATACTGCAGGGCCATCCGGCCCAGCTCCTCGCCCAACTCCTGCTCGGTCACGGAAAGGCCCTCCGCCTCCGCGATGCGATGAAGCAAATACCGGACCCGAACCTTCTCCCGCGCCCCCTGATCGGCATTCTTGAAAATCTCGTCTTTCTTTTCCTCAATCAGCTCGCGGGAAACGCCGCGGCGGGTATTGTGGCTGACCACATCATACACCATGCTCTTGACTTCGTCCTGCACTTCCGTGGCCGGCAGGTCCTGCGGAACAGACTCCAGCAGGCGCTTGATGATCTCATCCTTCAGCTGATTCCGGTCCTGCTCCTCCTGCAGGCGGGCCAAATCCTCGCGCACCTGCTTCTTGAGCGCGTCCACGGATTCCATATTCAGGGTCTTCAGAAAGGCCTCATCCAGCTCAGGCTTGATGCGAACCCGGATGGACTTGACCTCCACCTGGTATTTCGCCGTCTTCCCGGCGACCGGTTTCGCCGAAAAATCCTCGGGGAAATGAACCTCAATCTCTTTTTTATCCCCGATGGAGAGGCCGGTGAGCCCTTCAGCAAAGCCCGGCAGAAAGGCATGTTCATTAACCATCACCATGAAATCCTTGCCCTGGCCCAACCCCTTGGCCTCGGGGGCCAGCTCCTCCACGGGCCGGCCTTCGCAGGTCCCCTCATAATCAATGGAAGCCATGTCCTCCCGCTGAACAGGACGGTCCTTGATCTCCTCATACCGGGCGGCCTGGTCGCGGATCTCTTCCACGGACGCGTCCACCTGCTGGTCGGTGATTTCAATGGTCTTCTTTTTCAGGGAAAGCCCCTTGTAAACAGGCAGATCAAACTTCGGTTCCACATCCACGACCACGGAAAACGTGCAGGGCTGGCCGGCCTGAATCTTCACCTCATCCACACTGATCACGGCCACGGCCCTCAAACTCTCTTTTTTCAGGGCCTCCTGGTAGCCCGCCGCAAGCAACTGACTGTTGAGCTCCTCCATGATTTCCTTCTGGTAGTGGCGCTGAACAATGCCGGCCGGCGCCCGCCCGGGACGAAACCCGGGAATCTTCGCGGACCTCGCATACAGGGCTACGATGTTCTTCTGCTCTTCAGCGACCCGTTCCGGCGGGATTTCAATGTTCAGTTTTTTACGACAAGGGCCAATTTCTTCAACAACCACATTCATGATCGGGTCAACCTCCATACACCACACATGTTCAATAACGGGCCGATACCTTAGGGCAGAGGGGGGGCTACGTCAAGAAAACCCCCATCACGGCAACGGGATATCCCCGCCGTAAGGCACGGGCAGGCGGAAAACATCCGCCAAGCGCCGGATTTCCTCCAGCGTTTCCGGGCGTCCGGCCCGGATATGCTCCCCAATGAGATGGTAAATCTTGTGCCAGGCCCACTGGGTGCGAATCTCCTCCTGGCCAGATGGCGCCCCGGCCCAATCCAACGTAAAAACCATATCCCGCTTCTGCGCGCCGGATGCGCCCACAATCTGCAGAGCCGCCAGGGGCGCCTCCACCGAAGTCTGCCCATACAAGACCAGCGGACGGTCCAAATACAGGTGCGTCAGGGTCTTCGGATACACCTCCAAGCGGACGCGGCTTGAAAACTGGCAATCCAATTGCGCCAAAACCGGACGGCTGACCTGCCGCCTCAAATCCGCCATGGCCCCATCAATCTCCTGGCGGTCCTGCACCAGGAGCGAATCCCCCCGGTTTTTATAGCTCAGCAAGTCCAGTAAAAAGCGATTGACGCGCGCACCCGCCCCCAGCGCAAACACCGAGATCAGGCCGGCATTTTCCCGGGTGAAACGTTCAATGATTTCCGAGCTGTCCACCATGCCCACGGTGGGGCGCCCGTCCGTCAGCAACAAGGCAATGGCTGGGCGTGCCGGATCGGTCCGCAAGGCCAGCAACTCCTGCAGAGAAGCATACATGTCCGTCTTCCCCCGCACGGACAGATTGCGGATGCACTGCCGGCCCTGCAACACCTCTCCAGGGTCCATGCCCATCCAGCCCTCGCGGCATTTTTCGATCCGGTCGTTAAAGGCCACCAGCATCCAGCGGTCGCCGGGATTTAACGAGGGAAGCCATTGCTCCAGCGCCGCGCCAAACTCCCGGACCTTGGCGGTGGTCATGCTCTCCGAACAATCCTGCAAAAAAACCATATCCTTGGGCAGGACCGGAAGCGATTCCGCCCCCTGGCGGCTGATCTGAATGCGAAAATACAGGAGGCCGGGCTCATCCTCAGGCCGGAACGTTTCCACCGCCAGCGCCAGCAGGTGCTCCACAGGTTGCACCCCGGTGATTTCCTCCGCGGGCTCATCCATCAGCCGGCTTTGCTCGGCCAGTTCAAACCCATCCCAAGCCGCCGGGCCGGCCCCTGCTGTTCCCCGTCCGATTTCCCCCGTGCCAACGGTTGTCGCCCCTCCGGAGGCCGCCGCGACCTCTGAACTTCGGGGAGGCGGCTCTTTGGATAGTTCCATTCCAAGCGGAGCAAGGTCCATGGGCGGGGCAATCTCCGGGGCCGACGAGGAACGGGGTGTGCGCTCAATGAACCGCCGCGGCAAGGCGCTGATGTTCTCCGCAAAGAGTTGCTCCTCGATCCGGAGAATATCCACCCTCGGCTCCCATTTCTCGCGCACCTTGGGGGGGTCGGGCTGTTGCAGGGCGGAGGCCGCCCCCTTCAACCCCGGCCCGAAAACCTCCGCCGCGGGCGGTGGCGCCTGCTCGAGGGCCCGGGCAAAGGCCTCCTGCAGGCGTCCAAGGTCCTCGGCGGCATCCGGGCGCTCCGGGCGAAACCGGGCTGGACGCTGAAGGCGGTCGCCGGAAAATTCCCTCAACACCTCCCGCAGTTGCACGGAGGGAATCCGTGCCTGTTGATCCAAGGCGGCCGGGCGTCCGATGGGAAGCGGAGGAAACAGCTCAAAGAGGGCCGTGTGCGCCGCCAGCGAAAGAGCCACGGATACCACCACCGCCGCCACGTGGCCCCAGCGCGGACGGGCGCCCCACCGCTCCTCCTGAATGCCTTCGCTCCGCATCTTGTTTATCCCTGCAGGCTCATCAAGAATTCTGCATTGATCTTGGTCTTTTTAAGCCGGTTGACCAGCAGTTCCATCGCCTCCACCGGCGGCACGCCATTGAGCGCCTTGCGCAGAATCCAAATGCGGCTGAGCTCATCTGGATGCAACAGCAACTCCTCCTTGCGCGTGCCGGATTTCTCGATGTTGATGGCCGGGAAGATGCGCTTGTCCACGAGATGGCGGTCCAGGCACAACTCCATGTTGCCCGTGCCCTTGAACTCCTCGAAGATCACCTCATCCATGCGGCTTCCGGTATCCACCAGGGCCGTGGCAATAATGGTCAGACTGCCGCCGCCCTCGATGTTGCGCGCCGCTCCAAAGAAGCGCTTGGGCTTGTGCAGGGCGTTGGCATCCACACCGCCCGAGAGAATCTTGCCGCTGTGCGGCTGGAGCGTGTTGTACGCGCGCGCCAGGCGGGTGATGCTGTCGAGCAGGATCACCACATCGCGCCCGCATTCCACCATGCGCTTGGCCATTTCAATCACGATCTCCGCCACCTGGACGTGCCGCTCGGGCGGCTCATCAAAGGTGGAGCTCAAGACCTCGGCCTTCGTACTGCGCTGCATGTCCGTCACTTCCTCGGGGCGCTCATCAATCAACAGGACGATCAGCTTGACCTTCGGATTATTCGCGGAAATGCTGTTGGCGATCTTCTGCAACAAAACCGTCTTGCCGGTGCGCGGCGGCGCCACGATCAGCCCCCGCTGGCCCATTCCAATGGGCGTCAACAGGTCCATGACCCGCATGTTGACTTCCTCCGCGCTGGTCTCCAGCACCAGCCGGCGGTCAGGAAAGAGCGGGGTCAGATTCTCGAACGGCACCTTGGCCCGGGAACCCTCCGGCGGACCGCTGTTGATGGCGTCCACCTTGAGCAGGGCGAAAAAGCGCTCCTTGTCCTTGGGGGGCCGAATCTCGCCCTCGACGAAATCGCCGGTGCGAAGGGCAAAACGGCGGATCTGCGAAGGGGAGACATAAATATCCTCCGGACAGGGAAGATAGTTGTAATAGGGCGACCGAAGGAATCCAAAGCCATCCGGCAGGATCTCCAGGATGCCCCGGCCATACATGCTTCCACTGTAGCGGGCGTTGGCCTTGAGGATCTCAAAGATCAGCTCATGCTTGCGCAGAGCGCCCAGATCCATGAGCCCGTAGCTATCGGCCATCTTGACCAAATCGGGCACCGACATGAGTTGAAGTTCATAGAGCTTGAGGTTCTGGCCATTGACCTTGCGCACCTCGGGCTGGGGCGCGGGGCCAGGGACCGCACCGGCAGGGGCGCTTGGATCCGCGCCCGCCGCATTCAGCGAACCCTCCGCGGGCGGTGCGGGTGGCATGGCACCCGGCTCCGCGGGTTCAGCGGGGGCCGTTGTCTGGGCCAGGAGAACATCATCCTTGGAAGGGCGGTATTCATCCGGCTCCCGGTAAATGCCATCCGCCTGGCGCGGACGCTGGTTATTGTGTGATGGCGGCCGGGGCCCTCTGCGCCGTCCGCGTCCTGGTCTATTGTCAGCCATGATAGGTCTTCTCCTTTTTGTTCAAAATTTCTTTCCAAACCGCACGAATGTTCTCATGGAATTCTTCCAGGGAACCCTGGTTCCAAACCGCATAATCCGCGCCTTCCATTTTCTTTTCCACCGGCCATTGCGCCGCCAGGCGCTGTTCCGATTCCTGCACGTTGAGCCCCCGCCCCCGCAGGCGCTCCAAGACAACGGACCGCTCCGCGCCAATGGCCACCACCGCCGTCCACGCATCCTGAAGGCCCGCCTCAAACAACAACGGGATCACCGCAACGGCAGGGCGGCCATGAACCGTTTCCCGCCAGGCCTGCAGGGCTTGAATCACCGCCGGATGCACGATGGACTCCAAATCCTTGCGGTCCTGCGGCGAGGCAAACACCCTCCGCCCCAAGGCCACCCGGTCCACGCCGCCCTCCGGCCGCAGAATGCCCGGGCCAAAACGCCCAACAACCTCCTGATAGGCTGGGGTCCCCGGTTCCAGGCATTGGTGCGCCGCCACATCCGCGTCCCAGACCCGCGCGCCCTCCCCTTTGACCAGCGCGATGGGCACCCTTCGA
>CAZFSE010000064.1:5829-21012 GCA_964521805.1 uncultured Verrucomicrobiota bacterium | reverse complement strand
GCCCTTACGGGAGCGGCCTGGGCCTGTCCATCGCCCGGAGCATCATCGAGAATCATGGCGGCACCCTCTGGGTGGAAAGCCAGCCCGGCCAGGGCGCCTGCTTTTTCTTCCAGCTCCCGATTGCTGGAAACCATTGAAGTTCAGGGGAAATATCGAATAGAGTCGCTGGCGGGACAGAAATGGATTAAAGAATGAGCAGGAACCCGATCAGGACTTCGAACCACATGAAGAAACGCCGCCCCCTCCATTGCCTTGCGCCATCACTGGCCGTGGGGCTCGCCCTGATGGCACCGGCCTTGGGGGCCGGCGCCGCGGAGAAGGCCTCTCCCCAAGGCCTCTCGCTGTCCAACGCCTTGGAACGTGCGCTGGCCTTTAATTTGGGATTAAAAATCGAGAGGAAATCCACGGCTCAAGCGCGGGAGGACGTGAACCTCCAGCGGGCCGGATTCGATCCCGTTCTTCAGGCGGGCGCCAGCGCCCAAGAAAGCCGCCAGGCCGCCGCGGTCAGCGAACTCGACGGCTCCGACCAGCCCATTTCCGAGGGGCAAAACCTGCGGGCGTCGGTTTCTAAAAAAACCTCGCTGGGCACGCAACTCAGCCTGGACGGAGAAGCCAGCCGTTCAGAAACGGATTCCTCCTACGCCCGCTTGAACCCGGCCTACGACACGGAACTTGGGCTCTCCATCCGCCAGCCCCTGCTCAAGGGCGCCGGGGCCTCCGTCAATTTGCTGGGCGTGCGGCTGGGCGAGATTGCGGCCAGCCGCGCGGATCTGGCCTTGCGCGCCAAGGTGCTGGACCTGCTGAAAGACACAGAGAAAACCTATTGGGATCTGGCCTATGCGCAGGCCGCTCTCGATGTCCGCGAGGCCGCCCGGCTCCAGGCCCAGCGGCTGGTGCAGGAAACCCAGGCCCGCCGGCAGGCGGGACTCGTGACGGATGTGGATGTCGTGCAGGCGCAGGCGGAGGAGGCCGGCCAGCAGGAACAGGTTTTGCTGGCCCGCCAGGAGGTCCTGAACGCGGGGGATCGCCTGCTGATCCTCCTGGGGCGGCTGAAGGCGGACGACCCGGCGCCCGCCGCCACCGAACCCCTCACCTCGGCGCGCCTTCCCGAATCCTTTTCCATCAAAGAGTCTCTCGCCGCCGCCCGCGATGGACAGCCGGAATATCTTTCCCAACAGCAGGCCATCCAGGGCCGCCATCTGGAAGTGGACGCCGCCCGCCAAAACCGCTGGCCCTCGCTGGACCTTTCCGGGCGTGCCGGCTATTCCGGACAGGCGGGCGATCTCCAGGAGGCGGCGGATTCGATGCGCCGGCATGACGGGTACCGCTGGCAGGCCGGCCTGGAACTCAGCGCGCCCTGGGGCTTCCGCGAGGAACGCTCGCGCCTGCGCAAGTCATACTTGGGCCTCGCCCAGGAACAGTTGCGGATGGAACAGCTCGACCAGGCTCTCATCCAGCAACTCCGCACGGCCGGACGCTCCTTTTCCATCGCGGAAGAGCGCTTGCAAGCCGCGGCCGCCAGCCGCGGCCTGCGCGAAGAACAGGCCGCCATGATGCGCGCCCGCTATAGCGCCGGCGCCGCCACGCTCCGCGACACGCTGTCCGCGGAAAATGAATTGGAAACCGCCCGCCTGCGTGAATTGCGCACCCGCCTGGAACGCATTGAGGCCGCGCAGGTGCTGGAAAGACTGGAGGGCCGCCTGCCCGTGCGCCATGGACTGCGCTGGGCGGAGCTGGATGAACCGGAGGAAACGTCCCCATGAAAAAAATCTTCTACCTGGTGTTTGCCGTGTTGCTGGCGGCCGTGCTGGCCTGGGGCCTGCGCCTGCTCAGCCGCAACTCCGGGGAGCCACCAAAGAGCGCCATCCAAACCACGCGCGCCGAGCTTCGCGACATCCGGGAAACGCTTTCGGCCACCGGAGAGGTCGCCCCGGCCCGCAAGACGCCGGTCAAGTCGGAGGTCAGCGGGCGCATCGCCAAACTGCATGCCGGCATCGGGGCGGAAGTCCTCCAGGGCGGCCTGCTCGTGGAGCTGGACCGCTCCGAGCTCCTCAGCCAGAAGCAGGAGCTGTTGAGGGCCATCGAGGCCGCCGTCCTGCGCCAACAAAAGGCGCAACGCGACTATGAACGGCTTCAATCCCTGCACACGCAGGGCTATGTCACCGACAAGGAGCACCAGGACGCGGACACGGAACTGCGCCTGGCGGACAACCAGCTCGAGGCCGAGCAGGCGCGCCTGCAAACCCTGGAGGAAAAACTCAGCCGCACCAGCATCCTGGCCCCGCAGGATGGCGTGGTCATCACCTGCGACGTCGAAGAAGGCGAGGTCATCGTCGGCGCGAACTCCGCCGGGCAAGGCACCGTCATCATGGAGGTGGCGGATCTGACGCGCCTGCTGGTCAAGGCCGACATCAACGAGGTGGATGTCGTCCGCCTTTCCAATTCGGCGCTGGTGGAGCTGACTTTTGACTCGGTGCCCGGCATCCTGGCCACCGGCGCCATCCGCTATATTTCTCCCGCCGCCCGCCTGCGCGCCCAGGAAACCATCCGGACCTTTCCCGTGGAAATCGCCTGCGAGGCCGTGGACCCGCGCGTGCGCCCGGGCATCACCGCCAACATCCTGGCGCCCCTGAGCGCCGTCTCCCAGGCCGTGGCGGTGGTGGTCTCCGCCGTCTTCTCCGACAGCACCAACCGGGTGGTGTTCCTGAAAACCGGCGAGACCTATGAGCGCCGGCGGGTGGAACCCGGCATCAACGATGCGCAGTACGTGGAAATCAAGACCGGCCTTTCCGCCGGCGACGAGATCGCCACCACCCGCCCTCCGGAATTTGCCAAAGGCGAAGAAGGCCCGGACCCGTCCGCCGCGCGGCGCGCGCGGAGAATGATGCGGAGGCGGTAACCCCTTCACGAAAGCCCCCATGCCCTTGATTGAACTGGAAAAAATCGTCAAAACCTTCCCCATGGGCGTTGAGCAGGTCAACGCCCTCAACGGGATTGATCTGACGGTGGAGGAAGGCGAGTTTCTCGCCATCCTGGGCCCCTCCGGCTCCGGGAAGTCCACGCTCATGCATATCCTCGGCTTCCTGGACAACCCCACCGCCGGACGCATCCAGTTCGATGGGCAGGACAGCACCACCTTCAGCCCCACCCAGCGCGCGCGCATGCGCTCGGAAAAGATCGGCTTTGTCTTCCAGGGGTTCAATCTCTTGCCGCGCCTGAATGTGTATCACAACGTCATCCTGCCCCTCTCCTACCATCGCGGCCATCTGGACAGCCCCCGGCAGAGGGCGCTCCAGGCGCTGGAACAAGTGGGGCTGAGCCCCCGGCTCCGCCACCGCCCCTCCCAGCTCTCGGGCGGCCAGCGCCAGCGCGTCGCCATCGCGCGCGCGCTGATCAACGAGCCCCGGCTCATCCTGGCGGATGAACCCACCGGCAACCTCGACAGCAACACGGCGCAAAACATTCTCGAACTCTTTGCCCGCCTGAACCGCAAGGGCCGCACCATCGTGCTCGTCACGCACGATGCGCAGGTCGCCGCCCATGCCCGAAGGCAGATTCACATGCTCGACGGCCGCATCATCCAGGATGAGCGCACATGAACTTTCTGACCGGCATTCTTCTGGGACTGCGCGAGATCTGGGCGCATAAACTGCGCTCCATGCTGACCCTGCTGGGCATCATCCTCGGCGTGGCGTCCCTCGTCTCCATGATCGGGCTCGTGCGCGGTGCCTTTGCCTCGTCCAAGGAATGGATCCGGGAAATGGGCGGCATGGAAAAAATCAGCATCCAGGAGCAGGAGCCTCCCCGCGAACAGCAGTACCTTGCCGGGCTCTCCCCCGGGCGAACGCTGAAAGATGCCGAGGCCATCGCCCATACAGTCCCCCTGGCCGCCTATATCTCGCCGGAGGTGGATGCCTATGCCACCCTCCAGCGCGGCGCCAGGACCACCAGCATGCGCGTGCAAGGCGTCCGCGACGACATTCTTGCCATCAATCATTATGCCGTGCGGGACGGACGCTTCATCGGCGCCCTGGATCTCGACCGCTATGCCTCCGTCGCGGTCATCGGCACCGCGGCAAAGGAGGATTTGTTCGAGGCCGGCGAGGATCCCATCGGGAGCCTGGTCAAGATCAACGGGCTTCCCTTCACGGTCATCGGAGTGCTGAACCATTACCAGCTCGGAAAGCCGGAGGATTACGGCGGGCGCAATCCCATGGAATGGAAAAATGAGATTGTCTTTATCCCCCTGTCCACCGCCCAAAAGAAGATCACCGGCAAGGAGAAGCTCACGTGGCTCAACGTCAAGGTGCTGAACATGGCGGATATCAGCCCCGTCGCCGAGCAGATCGAAAACATCCTGGCGCAGACGCACCGCGGCATTCGGGATTTCCGGGTCGAGACCATGGAAAAGAACCTGGCTGAATACCAGCGGGTGGAGCAGGCCTTCACCTTCTCCCTGGGAGGGGTGGCCGCCATTTCGCTGTTGATCGGCGGCATCGGCATCATGAACGTCATGCTCGCCTCCATCAATGAGCGCATCCGGGAAATTGGCATCCGCAAGGCCGTCGGCGCGCGCTCGTGGGATTTGTTTGTGCAGTTTGTGGCGGAATCCGTGGCGCTGAGCTTCGTGGGCGGACTGCTGGGACTCGCCGCGGGCGCCGGACTCATCCGCTTGATGGCGATGGCGCTGAAAAACTCCGGCATGATCCCCATCCTCGCGCCGGACGCCCTGCTGATCGGCTTCCTCTTCAGCGTGGGCGTGGGCATCTTCTCCGGCCTGTATCCCGCCGTGAAGGCCGCCCGCATGGATCCCATCGAAGCCCTGCGGTATGAGTGAGGCGGAGATCATTGGGAAAAATGGCCGCAAAAAAACCCGCCCAATAAGGGACCCGCGAGCATTCCCTCGAAATGGGACCGCGGGCGAGCCGTTCCTGCTGTTGGCGTCGGAGCCCACACCCCGGAAAATCAAAAGACGGCAATTTTTCCCTTTTTATGATTGCCTACACATTTTAATTATGATACGCGTAACAAATAAGTGATTGCCCAAGAAAAAAGGTCTTTACTGATGTCGATACCCCTGAGGCTGTTTATGAAATTCCACGTTCTGTTCTTTTTCCTGTTGCTGGCCTGCGCTTCCTGTGTCACGACGCCCCCACCCTCCACCGAGCCGAAGGCCGCGACCGAGATGTCCTTCCTCTCCACGAGCGGACGGCTTGTGCTGGATGAGCAGGGACAGCCCGCCGTCTTGCGAGGCTTCAACGCCGGCAACTGGCTGTTGATCGAGCCCTGGATGTTGGGTGTGGACCTGCCGGCTGAACTGCAGAGCGAGAAGGATATCTGGGACTTGATGGGCCAGCGCTTCGGGGAGAAAACCAAGCTCGAACTGATCCGCGCCTTCCGCAACAACTTCTTCACCCGCGACGACGTGCGGCGGATGTCGGAGCTGGGCCTGAACAGCCTGCGCATTCCCCTCTGGTGGCGCGCGACGGACGATCCCTCCTATGCTGGAGACCTGGCCTGGCTGGACCACTGCATCGCCTGGTGCAGGGAGTTCGGTGTCTACGCCATCATTGACCTGCACGGCGCCCCCGGCGGCCAGACCCGCAACGGCGTCATCGTCGGCGAACGCACCGATGCGGATTTGTGGAAAGACAAAAAGTTCCAGGATCAGACCGTGGACTGGTGGGTCAAGATCGCCCGCCGCTACAAGAACGAACCCGCCGTGGCCGCGTATGACCTGCTCAACGAAGCCATTGACGGCCCGTTCGACGAGATGGTCCGCCTCTATGCGCGCCTCTACGACGCCATCCGCCAGGTGGACCCGCGCCACATCCTCATCATCGAGGATGGCCTGCACGGCTTTCACCGGCTCCCCCACCCCCGCCAGATGGGTTGGGAAAACGTCATCTACAGTTTCCATTACTATCCCCAGTCGCCGGATGAGGCGGCGGATGCCCCCGCCACCATTTTCCAGAAATTCAACCGGGCGGGCCTGTACTACGGCGTGCCCGTCTACGTGGGCGAATTCAACACGCTGAAGTTCCAGCGCGGCGGCGTGGAAACGATCTGGCGCTACATGCAGGCCTTTGATTACTTCGACTGGCCCTGGAGCCTTTGGTCCTACAAAAAGATCGAAAGCAACTGGGACTACAACTGGGGGCTCTATGGGTATGACCGCCACCCCCGCATCCGCTTCCAAACAGACGCCGCGGAGGACATCCGCGCCGCCTTCGAGAAGATGAACACGGAACAGACGGGCATCCATCCCTTCTTCCCCACCGCCCTCCAGCAACCGCCCGCCGTGTCGCAAACCCCCGCCGGACTGCCCGAGGGCACCCTCTTCCTTCCGCTGAAGGATGCCTTCCTGTTCCCCGAGGGCGGCAAAGATCTGCGCATGGACTGGAGCGGAGAATGGCCCGCCGCCTCGTATTGGGGAACGGAGGACCGCCTCGCCTGGACGCTGGAAGTTCCCGCCGACGGACGCTACCGCCTGAATCTGATGATGGCCAACGCCGCGCCAAAGGTTGGCGTGGAAGTCTGGCTCAATGGCGTGCGCTCCTTCATCAGCCCCATCGAAAAGCCCACCGGCGATTGGAGCCGCTTCGAGCCGCGCACCGCCGGCATCCTGGACCTGCAAGAAGGGCGGAACGTCCTTGAAATCGCCTCCGACCAATCCACCGAATCCTTCATGAACCTGCGCTACGCATGGCTCGAGCCCGTGCAGGAAAAAGCCACCAAGCTCGACGAAAAAGCCCTCCGCCTCGCCGCCATCAACATGAGCCCCCTGCCTGCGGCGAGCCCCCTCCGCGTCGAGTGGCTCAACGATCCCACCGGCATCGGGTATTGGAAGCCGGGCGAAAAAGCCTCCTGGACAGTGCGCCTTTCCAAGGCCCGGGAATACCGGGTCTCCATGACCTATGCCACACCCAATGACAGCACCACCCTGGCCCTCTTCGCCGGAGAACAGATGCTTCTGGAATCCAAGACGCCCTCCACCAAGGAATGGAGCACCTACGAAACCGTCCACCTGGGCAAGGTGAAACTGCCCGCCGGCGTGCACACCCTCACCGCACAATGGAACGGAACCAATTCCGCGGGATGCGGAAACCTGGCCGAAATCCGCTTCAAGAATTGAGCAGGCACTCGGGGACCGGCCATTCGCAAGATCATCCTCTCGGGTGCGCAGGGACGGCTCGATGCTACCAGCCGAGAATCTCCACCTCATCCCATTGCACAGCACCCTGGAAATAGGGGCTCAAGAAACCCGTGCCGAGGTTGTTGCCAGCCGGCTCGACAGGTTCATCAAAGAAGACCGGGATATCATCAATGTACAGATCACTGGTGGGCAACGGATCTCCCGCGCGAATATCGAGGACCACGCGGTGCCAGGCCCCGGTGCTCAGCAGGGGACAGCCCACCACGAAGCGCGGATTCCGGTCGTTCCAGCCGCAGACCGTTGGATTCACATACAAAACCTGTCCCTTGTAAATCAGCCCGCCCTCCGCGGCGCCGCCATCAAAGAGGACATTGTATGCAACGGAAACGTCCTGGTTGGTCCAACTTAAGCCTTCGATGAGCGCATAGGTATAGGAGGAACGATTGCCCGTGGCTTTTAACGTCTTGCCTTCCGTCACGCTCCAGCGGGCCGCATCACGGACCGGCACCTTCCAGCCGGTGTAATGGCCATCTTCAAAATTGTCCAGGAATGGCAAGGACCGGAAAAGGACGGTTCCCTTTGTTTTGTCAGCGGTGCAGGAAAAGGCCGGTTGCGGGACCAGGGCCGCCGCCCCCCCCGTGAGGGTCTTCGTTTCTGGAATGGGAGCGTTTGAATCGGTGGCTCCGTTGACGGCGGCCCCACCCCCTCCTGCCGGTTGCGAATCCGCCACTACAACCGTCTTGGACTCCAACAGGCTCAACGGCGACGCAACAGAGGCGCCGGCCAGAAGCGTGTTGTTGGTCATCGTCGAATCTTCGTCCACCCCATAACAGCCAGCGCCATCGTTGTCATACACATTGTCGCCATTTGCCCGGCGCACCACCACGTGGACCTGCGCCCGGCTCTGGACGTTCCGGAACGCATACCACGGCGCATCGTTCGAACTGTAGTAGGACGGCACCAGCCGGCCCAGCGGATTCACGTAGACGTTTGTCAGAATCAGACGGCCTCTCGCCGGGATGGTGCGGTTGACCCACACCTGCTCAAACCCACCGGCCAGCCGGTCGCCGCGGCGGCACTTGTCGCTCGAGCGCGGCTCGACGTGCGGAGAGCCATCCCACCACGTCCGCGTCTCGGCGTATTCCTGCACGGCCTGCACCGTCAACCCGGTCAACGCCACGTTGAACAGGTTCGTCAGCGTGATGACGTTCGTCATGACCTGGCCGGGATAGTAATGCGGCAGGCCCTCGGCATCGCTCTGCGGCGCCGGACGGACCTGCGACGCTACGATCAGCGGCGACTGGAACGACCGCATGCGGGACACGAACACGCTGGTGCTGGAGAATCCGACCGCCTTCAGGTTCGTCTTGCCCACCGTCATGAAGTGCGCCCATGGCACGTCCACGCGCTGGTCCGTGGAGACCACGCGGCTGACATAGTTGCTGAGCTTGAGCGAGTTGGTCACGCCGGCGAAGTCCGCCGCCCAGATCGTCTCGTTTCCGCTGTTCGTCCCGCGGACAAAGAAGCTCAGCACGTTGTGCGCGGCCACATTCACGGGCGACGTGGAGACCCAGTAGCCCGTGTGCACGCTGTTGGTCACCAAGACTCCGTTGGTGCTGATGATCCTGAAGTCGTCGAAGTACACGTTCGCATTCGGGCAATCGTTGCCCGCGACCCACAGGATCAGCCGCTCCGTCGTGCCGGCGGTTGTACGGTACAAGTCCACACTGAGCCACGTGTTGGTCGCAGAGGTTTCGTTGAAAGACTGCTCCACCGAACCGCCTCCGCTGGCCGATTCCAGCTTCACGCCCACGCCCACCCAGTTTGCCCCGCCTTTGGCCAGGCTTTGGATGCGGACCTTGCCCGTGATGTGCAGAACCTCACCCGAGCGGCACGCGATGTCCTGGCGAAGGTTGTTCCAGCTCCAGCCGGACCAGCTCCCGCTCATGCGGGCGGCCTTTGAGCCCTCGTAGGTGTAGGTGTTCGTCACGCTGATGGCCAGGTGATCGGCCGCGGGCACCCACCCGGACGCCGTCCCCGTTTCGAAGCTCAGGTTGGTGCCGAGGCTGGCGGTGTTCGTGATCACCGAACTCTGCACCGTTCCATTATTCTGCAAGCCCCGCGTGCGCCCGACCTGGAGGCGCGTGTTGGAGACGTCGAAGCCCACCTTGCCGCCCGTGGTCCTCTGGGCTGTGACCTTGATGTAGTACGCCCCGGTCGCCACGTTCGCCGTGCTCCAGTCGTACGCAATCTTGTGCGTGTTGGTCGGGACGTACAGAACGACATTCGTATTGATGAGGCGCCAGTCCGAGTCCTTGCCGTTTCCGTAGTAGATCCTGGCCGTCAGCGGGAACTCATGACCGTCGGTGGCGTAAAACTCAATCCGGTACGAGTCATTGCTCCAGTTCTCGGCGCCGCTGGACTCGTTGGGGCTGATGATGCAAACGCCCGGCGCGTAGACCGTGCGGTAGCGGTACTGGTATTTCAGGTTCTGACCCAGCGCCAGGTTCGAGCGCACATTGCAGGCGATGTTGATGTTGTCGTTGATTTCGGAGGTGGCATGCTCCTCGTATACATCGAGGTTCAGCGGCAGGCCGCCGTCATTGAGCATCGTGATCTCGAACGAGCTGGCGCGCTTGTACGGCGCTTCCGTCGCAAACCCGTAGGAGTCGTGGCCCCGGTCCTGCTGTTGCAGATAGACCGTGTCGTTGCTCTGAAACGACGTCAGCGTCCGGTGGGACACGTTGGTCGGCGGATTGAGCACCTGGTGCGTGACCCACTCGCCGTCCGCCTTCTTCACCATTATGCAATCGATGTCGTGGCCTTCCGCGCCGTCATTGATGTCCGCCCCGCCTCGCCAGTGCATCGACACCTGCGAGAACAGCGCGAACGGCCCGTGCTGAGTGATGACATTCGCCTTGTTCGCCCACGTCTCCGCCTCCATGTCGAAGTAACAGCCGTTGGTCCCAACCTCCTGCGGCGCGAAATGCAGGTCCTGCTTCATGCATCCAATGAAGAACTGGTTCGTCTTCGACCGGATCAAAGAAAAGACCTGCCCGTAACTGTTGTCCGGCAGGTTGGTGGCCGTTGTACGCGGCACGACGCGCGTGTAGGACTTGGTGATCAGCGGTGCATCCTCGTTCTTCTTGCCCTTGTAGAGCCCAAAGATGTCCGAAGCCATCGGACGGAAACTGCCCGCCATCACGCCGTCGTAGTCGGTCATGCGGAAGTAGCCGTTGCCGCGGATGTTGAGCACCTCGGGATAGTTCGACTCGCCCAGATCGTTTGTGCCGTACGAATGACCGATCTTCACGCCCACGTGATACGCCACAGGGCCCTTCAGACGGCTCTTCGTGTCGTCGTCGAACAGCGACCGAACGCCGGAAGCCGCGTGCGACCACGTGAAAAAAACCTCATCGTACATCTGCTGCAGCCAGTTGGTCTGGTTCAGCGCGAACAGATCCAGCGGCTCAATCGTCGCATTCCCGCGCGGCGACTGTTGCATATACCACCCCGTGCCGTCATCCACGAGGTTGTAGATCCACGGCGCGCGCAGGGCGACCTCGTTGTGGTCCTGGTATGTGAGGTTGGGATAGTCCACGAGGCCATGGCACTGGGCCTCGCTCGCCCAACCCATGTGGATCTCCTGCGTCAGCGCTTCGACATCGTTGGAAGCGCCTGTCTTGCTGATCGTGAGCCCGATCTTCAAGGCCTTCACGCCGGTCTGGGCGCCGTTGGTGATCACCCCGTTGATGACAAAGTGCTTGTTCCAGAGGGAGTTCGTGAATGGTTTGAAGTTCTCGTTGAACACGATGTTGAGCCGGCTCGGCCAGCCGCCGCTGGCGTCCGTGGTCATGCGCCTCGGGAAGTTGGTGAGCGACGTGCCGACAACGTACGTGTGGGCCGGCTGGAACGGGCCACTGCCGAACTCCGTGCTCCGGCCGTCCTTCGTTCCAAGAACGAAGTAGGGGCTGTTCGTCCGAATCTCCAGCGGCTCGCCACGCTTCTTGTTCGGGTTCTTGCCGCAGTAGATGTACTGATCGAACTCGATGTAGCCCTGCCCATTGGTGGAGAGTTCGTACATCGTGATCGTGTTCGTGCACTGGATCGTGACATTGTTGGTCAGGTACTTGAACTTCCAGCCCGCAAAGGCCGCTTCAATCGAGCCCGGGAAACGGTTGGTGCCCGGCTCTCCGTAGGCATTGAGCTTGGGATAGACCACCGCCGGAATCAAGGCGGCGGCGTTCGTGCCGATCGTGCGCGCTTCATTGCGCAACGTGGTCAAAATGTTCGTCGGATTCACCAGGTTCGCGCTGGAACCCTTCAGCGTGAGCGAGTCAAGATAGACCGCCGCGGAACTCGTGAAGCTTGCTCCACCCGAGTGCGCGACGTAGGCGAGTTCCACCGAAACCGCCTGAACAATGGTGCTCGTGGGGCCCAGCGTGACGTCGTCGAAATAGACATCCGCCTGCGATGTTCCGCCGTTGCCACCCGCCACCATGCAACGGTAGACGTAGGCGCCCGACTGCGTGCACGCCATGGTGAAGGTCAGGTCCGCCCACTTGCTTGTTGTGTTGTAGGGCGCGGTCTTCACGCTTTCCATGCCCTGGCCGCCGCCATCCTTCTCCAGCTTGATGCCCGCCACCAGCCAGTCGCCACTGCTCGCCAGCAAATCCACCCGCATCTTCGCCTTCCCGCGAACCACGTCGCCGGCCTTCAAGTTCACCACCTGATACGCCTGGTTCCAACTCCAGTTCGTGAAGGCACCAACCATGCGCATCGAGTGACTGCCGCTCGCCGCAATACCTGTGTTGTCGTACGCCGTCAGGTGGTCACAACCCACCGCCCAGCTCTCGAGCAACGGCTCCTCAAAGCCGCTGTTGAGCGTTCCGAAAGACAAGTTGGCCAGCTTGAAGTAGCTCCAGGAATTCGTCGTGGACCACACCGCGCGCGACGAACTCTGCGTGGATCCAAAGTCGCCCTTGAGGATGGCCTGGACATACCCCGTGGCCGCCGCCGCCTGCTCGGTGTAGGAATTCCAGTACACGTAGCCTTCGACGCTGATGTTGTCGCCGCGGACCACGTTGAAGGTTTGCGAGATCGCATTCGTGATCCATGTGGCCGAACTGTAGCGCCCTGTGATTGCCGCGGCGTAGTTGCGGTTGAAGGTCTCGTTCGTCCGAGCCGCGATCGACATCTTGTTGACCCGGGTCACCCATCCACTGAGGGTCCCTGTCTCGAAGTCCGGGTTGTTTAGAACAGCCCCTTGGCTAAGGGTGGTGAATAGACAAAGGAAGGAGACGGCAACGATCATCGGGGCGGAACAGGCTGTCTTCATTATACACCTCTTGTTGATAACTCAACTTATCCGGTTCACCTTCTTCATGGGTGTATAACTTAAATTATAGTAAATATCAATATGTTTTTTATATTTTTTGATGTAATGCGGTTAAGTTTTTAATATAGACTGTTTACGTGTGCATATTGATTTTTGTTTTTATTTAGTCTTCAGGACAAACTTTTATCTATAAAGATCCGCATAGGTGTTGATTCAAGCCAGCGTCCATTTTTCGTAGCTCCTGCTGTGGTACCAGCGGCGGCGCTGACGCTTTGCATTGCAGATTTGAACGACCAGAACCTTCGGTGGTCTCATGAGTCCCACCAGAACGGGATGCATGCCAGGGAAACAGCGCCGCTTTTTAGTGCAATCGCTCTTTATTGTTCACGGCTCGACTTCAAGAAAGTAAAGCCGAAAATCGCCGGTCGGCAAGGGGTTGGTGTAGGTATTCACCGGCGGCGTCGCCGGCACATGATTCGCCAAGGCACTGCGCGCGCCACTCGCCAAGCTGGTCATGCTCCAGATCGTGTAGCTCTTCCCGGTCTGGCTGTTCCAGGAAAATACCGATGGATTCGGCTGTGCCTGCGGAACAGCCTCCACCGCAAAAACGGAAGTGCCAATCGTCGGATCGGTGCCCGCAAAAAATTCTTCCCAGTTGAGCGAGTGATCCTCATCCTCGTCCAACTTGCCATCCGCCCCATCTCCCGGATTGAAGCCGTAATCCACTTCCCACTGATTCGGCATGTGGTCGCTGTCGTCATCCCGATCCGGATCGGTGCTGGCGGAAGCCGTCACACCCGTCGAGTAGAAGGAGTAGTTCTCCGTGTAGAGGCGGTACTGAAAGACCGTATGGGAGGGCAGGCCGGCGTCTTCGACGGGATGGTCGCCACCGCGATAGACGCATTCCCCCTGGCCGTCATACGAGGTGCCCTGGTAATACGTCACCCCATCCTCAGGCGAGACAAAGTCCGCCGACGCGCCCTCCTTGCGGAACAGCACGACCCAGTGCGTGCCATCGCCGTCATACTGCACATCAATCCGGTTGGTGCTGACGTATCGCGCCAGGACGTTGGAGGGCGCGGGCAACGCGGTCACCAGCCAGCCATTGGAGGTGTAGAGCTGGGTGTTCCAATCCCCCCAGTCGCCGATGGTGGGCGGATTGTAATACACATGCCGCCCCTTGATAAACTTGGCGGCCACGTAATACTGGGCCGGAGACGCCCGGGCCACACGTCCGGTATACTCATAATCCGCTCCCTCGCTCACCACGCCATAGCCGGTGATGGGGATCCAGCTCCACGTGTCGTCGTCGAGATTCTGCGTGCGCCCAAAGCCAAAGAAGACTTGCTCGGGCTGTCCCTGCGCGGTGCTGTGCCGGATGTATGCGCGGCGGGTATTTTCATCGCCCGCCAGCGTTGTTCCCATCCCGCCGTCATCCACCCAGGTCAGGGCGCACCAGGAGGCCGGGCCATCGGTGGCGTCCGGCTCAAAGGCAAAAAGGGTGCCGCTATTACCGCCCCCACCCCGCAGGGTGGTTCCGTAGAAAACTGAGCCGACGGACAGCAGTTCTCCGATCGGTTCGCCGCCCTCCGCCCACATATATTGATTTGTGTAATTCGCCCCCAGCGAGCAGAGCACGCCCCTGGAATGAGCGCCGCCGTAGCGCGTCACACCGTACAGCTTGGTGTCGTGCCGGATCAGCCCGCCCTGCGGCACGCTTCCGTCATCCGCCGCTCCCGTGAAAGGACGGATGAAGGTGGCCGCGCCGCCCGCCGTGCTTAAATAGAACACCGAGCCCGCATTCCCACTGGCAGGACCCACCGTGCCGAACAACGAGGTCCCATCCTTCACCAGCTTGCCCGAGGGATAGCACCCATTGCCCGGCTGGCTGGTGAATTCATACAAATTGGAATACCCGAGGCCGTCCACCGCCATCCGGAACACCACACCGGCATCGTTGTAGCCACCCTCGTTGGCAAGGCCGTACAAGATCCCGTCCTCGACGATCAGATCGCCCTTCGGATGCTTGCCATCCCCCGCTCCGCCGGCAAAGCGATGCATGTTGGTGTAGTCCGTTCCATCCGCGTGGATCGAAAAGATCACGCCGCGATTGGTCAGTCCGCCGTTGTACGTCATTCCATACAAAATCCCGTTGGTCTCGATCAGCGACCCCCAGGGAACCGCACCATTGTTTTCATTTTCTGAATCGAAGTGATGCAGGACCGCATAGCCGGAGCCGTTGGTGGCCATCCGGAAAATCACCCCGTCGTTATTCGTCCCCCCCAGGCTGGTCATCCCATAGAGCCATCCTTCATGAAACAACAGCGAGCCGAAGGGATGCCGCCCATCGGAACCGCCGAAGGCATGCAGGTTGGTGTAGTGGCGATCGGAGAGGCGAAGCTGATACACCACGCCTGCGTTGGTATAGCCGCCGTACGGCGTCATGCCGTAGAGATGCCCGCCCTGCTCGATGGGCGGCGCGACGGGTCGGCCCCCATTCTGGGCCGACGGAATGAATTCATGCAGAGTTTGATAATCGCCCGGGGCGGCCAGGACGGCGGTTCCTGCCGCCAGAACCACCGCGCAAACTGTTTGTATCCATGCAACATTCTTTTTCATGTACGCCTCCGCCCTAGTACTGATTGGACAACCGGATGTGATCAATAAAGTAAACCGCCGAACCCGCCGC
>CAZFSE010000064.1:1662-5729 GCA_964521805.1 uncultured Verrucomicrobiota bacterium | reverse complement strand
ACAATTTTTACCTCACGGGTGTAGCCGCTGTAGGCCAGCGATCCTGCAAACACCGGCGCGGCCGGATTGCTGATGTCAAACACCTGCAAGCCGCCATAACCGCCGACAAATGCATGGCCGGCAGACAGGTCCACGCCCATGGCATAGAGAACCGGGTTCGTGGACAAAATCACCGGATGCGTTTTGTCGGTGACATTCACCACATGAAAACCGGAGTCCTGCAACGCGACGTACGCGTAATTATTCGATACCTTCACATGGCAATCCAAGGAAGACGCGGACGCTTCACCCCGCAGGACCGGATTCGCCGGATCGGACACATCCACAATCGCCAGCGCGCTCCGCGTGTCACGGCGGACCACATAGGCATAGCTCCCTTCCACCTCGACGGAAAAGGCGTTTCCGATATGGAGCGAGCCCACCTCGACGGGATGAGCGGGATCAGATATGTTGAACACCTTGAAGGGAACGGAAGCCACATAGGCATAGTTGCCGGCCACCTTGACGTCGCGGGCATACAGCGGCAAGGGCGCTACAGCGGTCTCCACCGGCTGAAGGGGATTGCTGATGTTGACGATGCGGAGTCCCTGGTCCGCGGCGGCCACGTAGGCATGGACGCCCTGGATGTCAATATTCCACGCCTGGCCTGGGAGCGACAGCGAGGCGGCGACCGCGCAACGCTGGGTATGCTCAATCGCCCACGTCCCGGCGCCCTGCGACTCTATCCGCAGGCAGGCGCCACCCTCCGGCGGGCTCTCCCCCACCCAGCCCGGATCGGCGTTCACCGTCCCCTCCAAAACGCGAAGCGCCATGCCGGCCGGAAGGCCCGCATCGCTGTAGATCGGGAACGGGGTGAGGGTCGCCGCTGAATTGGTGATCGGATCATCCACAATATCGTCCGGCACGTACGTGTCGGAATACGGGCGGAAATCATCCACCATCACATCGAAGGGAACATTCGTTTCGCGCGATGGGCCATATTCAATGATGATGCGGCGGATGGAGCTCCAGTCGCCCGGCCACACCACCCACTGGGCTGGATCGTTGATGTCCACGCTGTCCGCTGTCAGGAACTTCCCCTTCGGAAACAGAATGTAGTCCTCCCATTCCGAGGCCCCGACCGTGTACCAGCGCGTGCGCGCCACCGGGTCTTCGTTCGTCGCGACCGCAAACCGGATTCGTCCGGCGGCGGTTCCCGTGTTGGTGAAACCCGCCGGGCGGCAGGCCTTCAAGGCCAGGCCGCTGAAGGCCGAGAAATTCGTCCTGGTCTCCCCCGTGTCGTACGGCGCCACAAACATCCCGCCCAGCCAGTTGGACGAACTGCTTTTCAACACCAGCGATTTGCGGCCTTCGACCCGGTTCGTCGAGGAGTCCAGCGAGGCGCCCGCAATCCAGTTTCCGATCCAGCCGTTGTCCGCCACCAACCCGTATTCGGCAAACTCGGCATCATCAAATTGCACCGCATTGTCGGTGTACGGCGGAATGATTCCGCTGTCCGTACGGAGCCGAACCCGTACCTTGGCCGCCCCGTCCGGCGCCCAGCGCCACGAGAGCACAAAGGCCTGCGGGCTTTCCGTCAGATCATCGGTGATGTCGAGCGAATCGGTTCCCACGGGAGCGGAAGCGGCATCGTACCAGGCCATTTCGAGGTAGGCCCGTCCGTTGAACGCCGCATTCTTCCAGGCCTTGACCGAAAACTGATAGGCTCGCCCCGCCTGAATCGCCACTTCCTGCCACGCACTGCCGGTGTTGGTGCCCGTCCAGTTTTCCAGCACCACCCGCCAGTTTCCCCAATCCTCGTTGGCGGCATTTCCGGTCAGCATCCAGCCGGGCGCGCCAGGGCCTGTGAAGCTCTTGTTGGTCAGGAATCCGCCATCGAAATCCTCCATACTGGCCGTGTTCTTTTTGTTGTACACCGCATGCGGCAGGTAATGCTTCGAGCCGCCAAAGAGCGCAAGATCATCCACGTACAGCCGGTTGAATTCCCCATCCGCCTTGGAGGCGAATTTGAATTGGATGGCATTGACATTCCGCAGGGCGGTTTCGCGTTCAATGGCCTCATTCCCCCAGCCCTCCTGATTGAAATCGGTGAACAGCAGGTGATAGCGCCGCCAGCCGCCGGTCGGCGTGTGCTCGATCGTGAAGAGATAGTCGTCGTAATTGGTGATCGCCAGCGATTTCAGGACCACGCTCATCCGCGTGCCATTGCCCTGCACCCAGAAGCTGATGCCCCGGTAGCCGGAGGTGCTGGACAGATCGCAGACGGCCGCCGCCACATCGCTCGTGTAGGCGGTCAACTTGGTCATCACCCCCGCAAACAGCTGGTTGAAGTCACCGCCCACCGACAGGTTCAACGTGCTTTCCGCCAGGATGGACTGTGTCGAGTTGGAGTTCGCCGCGATGGGCGAGGCCACCATGCTGACGACGGACGAGTTTCCGTTGGGCCGGTCGTCATAGGTATTCCACACCCCTTCAAACGCATTGAACTTGTCGGTCCCATCCTCGATATGATCAATCACCGTTTGCAGGCCATAGGTCTGCGGCCCAATCACCCGGCTCACGAAATAGCCGTTGTTGCTGACCGTCAGCGTACACCCTTCCGAGACGGCCACCTGCCCCAGCTCCTCATTGCTGAACGCGGCCAGCCGGAATCGCCCGGTAAAGATTTTTGAGTCCGCTTCGGTTTCTTCCAGGACGACTTCAATGGGACCCACGCCATTGCGGGAGTCGGGTCCATACGCCGTCGTGCTGGACAGCCGCGCCAGGGTGAAATCCCGCTCCTCCGGAACGCCACCCGCGAAGCAGATCAGCTTCACAAACACATCAAGGCAATTGCTGGCCAGGCCGGTGATCTCATCGCTCAGCGCCTCGTCACGGTACAGCCGGATGTCGGAGGGAAAGAGCGTCGGCTGGCAATTGACCATCACCTGCGCAGGATTGCGGCTCTTCAACCCCTGGTTGTCCGTCACGGACAGCTCAATCGTATACACACCAGGCCCCGGCGGAGTGAAGGTGGTGTCGGCGGCGTTCGGATCCGCAACCCCCTCCAGCGGACTCCAGGAATACGCCGCAACGCTTCCATCCGGATCATAACTGCCGCTCCCGGTCAGCGTCACCGTCCCATTGGTTCCAATCAGCCGGACATCCTGGTGGGCCACGGCCACCGGATAGTGATCCCCACCGCTGGTGCTCGTTTCAATGCGCATATTGTCCAGCCACATTGTCCCCTTCTTATCCTCGCGCCCAACCCAGGGACAAAATTCAACCTGCTTGATCTTCGCGAAGTCCAGCGACACCAGGCTTCCATCCTGGCCACCGGGATAGGCCCAGTTGAAGAAATTCGTGCCCAGCGGAATGGCGATGGTCTGCCATGCGCCATCGGTGATTTCCAGGGTGGACTTGTAATCGGCGATCCCAACATCCGGCTTGCCCTTCCGCCCATCGCCGTCGGTAATCACCACCAGCAGGCGCGTCTTGGTGAAGCCGGGCCCGTCCGTCTTGGTTTTGATATCGAACTTGAATACGTAGTTGCTGGGGCTGGCGTTGGTCGGAACCCAGATCGAGGTGGGCCCCAGCACGCCTTCGTTGCTGATGTGCCCATAGGTGCCAAAGGCCGCATAGAGCCGTCCGCCCGCGTTGTCGCCGGCGGAACGGTCGAAGTCAATGCGCATGGAGGCCAACCCGCCCAGGCTCGACCGCTCCGCATGGTCAATGGAGAAGCCGTAGATAAACGGATAGAGCCGGTCCTCAGGATTCCCGTGAATGTCATAGAACCCCACGGATAGCGGCTCCGTCTCATTCCACGTGTGGGCCAGGGACTTCGTCTCCGCATCGAAAAAGCGCATTTCGCCCTCGGCCATTCCAGGGATGACCTCCATCGTCACCGGCAACCAAACCGTGCCCTGCGAGGTCGCCACCTGCACATCGGCGCTATACACGCCCACCGCCATCGCGCGATTTGTGACCATCAGGGGAATCACGTCCGTGACCGTCGAAACGCCCGCGGTCGCCCCCGCCACGACCAGCCAGGGACACGATTCGGAGATCTGCCAGGCGGTATTGCTGTG
>CAZFSE010000064.1:0-1562 GCA_964521805.1 uncultured Verrucomicrobiota bacterium | reverse complement strand
ACCCCATTCGTCGCCATGGTGACAATCCGGGGATCGCGCCGCCCATAACGGAGAACCTTGCCCACGCCGGTGATCGTAAAATTGCTGACGACAATCGTGGCATTCGTAGTCCCCTGACCCTGAATAAATGAGCCCGGACGATGCTCCTCCCACCAGGGCGTGTATTGCCCCTTGTACGCCGCCACCACCGTCAGCTGGGAGGAGGAGGTCTCCAATCCCGCATACACGCTGAACAGACTGTTGTCGGACGCCTTGGCCCGGACGGATTGATCACGAAAATGATCGCTCATCAACTTGAATGCCCAATACTTTGGATTCGGCTCGCCATCCTCCTTGAACATCGCCTGCTTCGCCGCATCCGCCGCATGCTCATAGCCGCCGCCGGATTGATCCGGCTCGCCGATGTACCAGTTGCACGCCAACTGCACGTTCTGGCGGGGAAAGATGCCCAGATAGTCCATCTGCCCCAGCGCCGAAATCTGCATCTCATCCGGAAACCCCTGCCAGTAGAAATAGTCGTACTCGGACAACGACGGGCTCATATTCGTGTTGTAGTGCTGGATGATGTTGTTGAAGCGCACCAGAATCTTGGTCTTGGTGCCGGAACCGCCGGTTTCCTTGTCGAAGCTCTGATACTCCGGATCCCACAAGTCGCGCGTCTCCTGGACGGCGGTGGCATCGTTGGCGGTGTTCATGTAGCGGTGAAAATCCAGGTAGTCGCAGATTTGCTCGCCGCCGTGGCTGGCGGCATATTCGCTCATCCGCTTGGCGAACTGGCACAGGTTCCGCTTGTCGTGGAATTCGCCCGTCTCCTCGTTCTGCTCCCAGCCAATCACCCCCGGATCGCCGGCGCGATCCGGAAAGACGTGCGGATCCCATTGATTCGCGGAGGCCCCCATGATGTACCAGCCATTCTCCCCCGCGTGGTCACCCGGGTTTTCGCGCGTGGACGGGCAGAACGGGGAATAGTCGGTGGACCAATACAACCACCAGTTGGCCGGCGTCGGCCCCAGGATCTTGGCCGTGGGATTCGCGGCCCGGATCGTCGAGGCCACGTTGATGAATTGAGGGAAGTACCGGTCCGCTTCAATGTCCTCATTAAAAATCTGGTCGCCATGCGCGCCGTCGTTATAGGCATAGCTCTCGTCGTCCTCGCCACGGCTTCCTTTGTACCCCCCCAGCTTCCACGCAATGAACGGCTCATTGCCCACGCCCCACACCGGCACGTTGGTCCCCGCCGCATTTACCCAGTCGGTGATGTCCTGCAGGGTCTGGTTGGTGTTGTAGTTCTCAGCGCCTTCGTCAGAGGCGACATGCGAAAACACCGAGGCCTGAAGAAAAGGCTCCGCCTGCAGGTCCTCCCGCACCCATCGCACAAACGCCTCCCAGCTCGTCGGCACATATTGATTGGTCCGGGAAATCACGTTGTACATCCGGTTGTTGCGCCAGTTGTAGCGCTCGATGTTCGTGGCGCCGTACCGGACCAGCGTCACGCCGGCGTTGGTCAGCAGGGGCGCGCAGAGGCGCAAATAATAGGACTGGCACCAGTTGGCGATATTGAC
>CAZFSE010000063.1:17422-21071 GCA_964521805.1 uncultured Verrucomicrobiota bacterium | reverse complement strand
AGGATCTGCATGATGGAATCTGCCAGCAGTTGAGCGGGGTGCAAATGATGGCCGCACTGTTGACGCGCACGCTGGCGAAACGGAAGCTGAGCGAGGAAGCCCTCCAGGCGGAGGAGATTCAGCGGGAGCTGGAAGAGGCCATTGAGCAAGCCCGGGGGCTGTCCCGGGGACTCCTTCCGGTTCCAATGGAAGCCTTCGGCCTCCAGGCCGCGCTGGAAAACCTTGCGGTTGACATCTCCAGTCATTTTCTTGTGAAGTGCCGCTTCCATTGCCCCGCCTCCGTGAGCATCAGCGATCATCAGGCGGCCACCCATCTTTACCGGATCGCGCAGGAATCGGTCAGCAACGCCATCCAGCACGGAAAGGCCGCCGAGATAGACATCACCCTGCGCGAACGGGAGGACTTCATCGTGTTGTCCATCCAGAACGATGGCGCCCCCATGCAGAGCCATCATCTGACACATCAAGGGCTGGGTCTGCATATCATGCAATACCGGGCGCAGGAAATGGGGGGCGCCGTGGACATTCATAATCAGGACAAAGGTGGCGTGGAAGTGGAATGCCGGGTCCCCCTTCACCGCAAGGAGCCGGAAGCATGAGCACACGCCCCATCGCCTCCCGCAAGAGAGCGCCCCGCACAAAAATCCTTCTGGTGGATGACCATCCCATCGTGCGGCATGGCCTGAGCATGCTGATCCGCGCGGAGCCGGACATGTCCGTGGTCGGGGAGGCGGAAGATGCGAACCAGGCATTGGCCGCCATCCGCACCCACCAGCCGGATATTGTGCTGGTGGACCTCACCTTGAAAGGCGCCAGTGGTCTTGAGTTGATCAAGGCCATCAAGACCCAGTATCCACAACTTCCAGCGCTGGTTCTCTCCATGCACGATGAAATGCTCTACGCAGAACGGGCCCTGCATGCGGGCGCGCGGGGCTACGTGATGAAACAGCAGGCCGTTGAGCAGATCGCCCCGGCCATCCGCAACGTCTTGAAGGGCCAAATTCATCTGAGCGAGAACATCATCAACAAGGCGCTGAAGCGCTTTGCGCAGGGAGAGGACGAACAGCCCAACATCACTCCAGAAAACTTGAGTGACCGCGAGTTGGAAGTTCTGCGCCTGACCGGGCAGGGCTATGGCGCCAGCGAACAGGCGGAGCGCCTGCATTTGAGCGTCAAGACCATTGAGTCCCACCGCGACCACATCAAAAAGAAGCTGGGCCTGGACTCCGCCGCCGAACTGACCCGCTACGCCATCGAATGGGCCAAGACCCACATGCCCGGATAAAGCCGCCGGATCATCCGTGATTGTCTGATGCGCGAATCAGGGATTTCCCTGATGCCAAAACCCGGCGCCTCCCTGATATCTACACCGGCGCCTTTTGCCTATGTTAACTACAGGTAAAAGTCGTTTCGCAGACGCAGAGATGGAGGCGGACATGGTTAAGCAAATGACGTTAGGTACAAGGATTGGCTTGGGCTTCGGAGTCTTGGTCTTGCTGGTGGCGGTGTTGGGGCTTGTGGCCTGGATGGGCATTAATTCCATCAACAACAATGCCCGGCTTTCCCAGGCAGGAGCGGATAGCACAGACTTCCTGAACCGGTGTGCAACGTTCCGCCGGGACTTTGTCATCAATGGTTTTGCCAAGGATGCGGCCACGGGGAAAAGTGCGGATGAGCGCTGGCTCGACGCCTATGCCTTGCTGGCGAAGCACCTGAATGCAATGAAGGACGACCAACAGCTCAAGGTGGAATACCGCGCGGAGGTCGGACAGCAGAGCGCCCTGTTGGTGGACTACAAGAACGCCTTTGATCAGGGCGTGGCCGCCCGCAGGCAACGCGAAGACGCCTTTGCCGCCTGGTCCAAAATCGGCTGGTCCGTGACGGAGCAGATCACCAACATCAAGGAAAAGACCATCCTCCCCGCCCGGAACACGGCAGAAGCCTCCGGGGACATGGCGGCCATCAAGAAGATCAGCCAGATTTCCCTCAAACTGGATGAGGATGTTTTTGAACCCTTTTTGCTTCTACGCGTGACAGCCGTTTACCTGATTGCCACCATGAAGGAGGAACAGTGGACCGGCTTTCAGAACCAGCTAAAAAGGGCCAAGGACGGACTGGCCTCTTGGACACAACTGGCAAAGGGCAACGCGGACTTGGAGAACGCGGCCGCCGCCATCAAAGGGTACTTGGACGAGTACGAAAAAGCCGGCAATCTATTCCATGACGGCATCCTCGCCGACCAAGAAGCGGGACGGACCTTGGGTGCCTCCGCGGTGAATATTGTCGCCTCCGTCACCAAGGTGCGCGACGCCTTGCAACAGGACATGCAGTCCGTCATTGCCTGGACCAACCGCGTGTCCATATTCCTGACGCTGGGCGCGATTGTCCTGGGCATCGTGCTGGCCTTTTTAATCACCCGAAGCATCACCGGGCCCATTCGGCGCGTCATCGAGGGCCTCCAATCCGGATCAGAACAGGTCACGGCGGCTTCCGGCCAGGTCTCCAGCGCCAGCCAGTCGCTGGCCCAGGGGGCCAGCGAACAGGCCTCCAGCCTGGAGGAGACCTCCTCGTCGCTGGAGGAAATGGCCTCCATGACGCGGCAGAATGCCGACAACGCCGGGCAGGCCAACAGCACCATGAAGGAGACCGGCTCTCAGGTCAGCAATGGCGTGGAAGCCATGCAGAGAATGTCCAGCGCGATTGATGCCATCAAGAAGTCCTCCTCGGAAACGGCGAAGATCATCAAGACCATTGATGAGATCGCCTTCCAGACCAATCTGCTGGCGCTGAATGCCGCGGTGGAGGCGGCGCGGGCGGGCGAGGCCGGCAAGGGGTTCGCCGTGGTGGCCGAGGAAGTCCGCAACCTGGCGCGCCGAAGCGCCGAGGCGGCTAAAAACACCGCGGATTTGATTGAGGGCGCGCAGAAAAACGCTGACGCCGGCGTCGCGGTGGCCGCCGATGTGGCCAAGAACCTGGCGGGCATCCAAGAAAGCTCCGGCAAGGTGGGGACGCTGGTCGCGGAAATTGCCGCCGCCTCGAAGGAACAGGCGCAGGGCATTGACCAGATCAATACCGCCGTCTCTGAGATGGATAAGGTGGTCCAGCAGAATGCCGCCAACGCGGAGGAATCTGCCAGCGCCTCCGAGGAGCTTTCCTCGCAGGCCCAGGAGCTCAATGCGATGGTCGCGGATTTGATGGCCATTGTGGGCGGCAGTTCAGCCAGCACGCCCCTCGGCCCCGCCCGGCAGATGGCGGAGCGCAAAACAGCGCCCACCAAGGCGAAAGCCCCCTTGCGCAGGCCTGCCCCGAAAGCCCCGGCTCCCCGCAAGCTGGCATCCGCGAACACGGCCAAGCCCGAGGAAGTCATCCCTCTGGATGAAGGCGAATTCAAGGACTTCTAGGTTCCCCAGCAGAAAGGAACAGACATGAGTTCAGCACTACAGACAGAAAACAGCCTTGCGCATCTGGCGGGCAAGTACCTGACCTTTCGGATGGCCGCCGAGGAGTTCGGCATTGAAATCCTCAAGGTGCAGGAAATCATCAAGATGATGGACATCACCCGGGTGCCCAAGGCACCGGAGTATGTGCGTGGAGTCATCAACCTCCGGGGCAAGGTCATTCCCGTGGTGGACTTGCGCCTGAAATTCGG
>CAZFSE010000063.1:0-17322 GCA_964521805.1 uncultured Verrucomicrobiota bacterium | reverse complement strand
TCATCAACCTCCGGGGCAAGGTCATTCCCGTGGTGGACTTGCGCCTGAAATTCGGCATGCAAGAGCAGGAGACCACCGACAAGACCTGCGTCATCGTGGTGCAGGTCAAGCAGGGCGACAAGCGGATCATCATGGGCACGGTAGTGGACGAGGTATCCGAAGTGCTGGACATCACCGCCGGACAGATTGAGCCGGCCCCGGAATTCGGAGGGGGGAGCGAGACGGCTTTCATCATGGGGGTCGGCAAGGTTGGCACCAAGGTCATCATGCTGTTGGAGGTGGATTTGATGCTGGCCGATTCGCTCATGAAAGTTTGATCAACGCGCCCTGCGCGGGACTAGGGAGACACTTGTGGATGGAACAAACAGCGCGCCAATAGATCAAACAAGGGGAGGCGAAAACGGCCTGCGCATCCTGCTGGTCACACGGCAGGCTGGCCAAAAGAGTCATGTCCTGCGCTGGATGGACTCCGTGGTGGACGCCCACTCAACACAGGCCGCCCTCCCCAATAAACAAGCGCTCAAGAAGGCTTGCCGGTTGCGCCCACAGCTCATCCTGCTGGGGGATGACTTGGAGGAATTTGAAGGCATGGAGGCCGCCCGCCTGATCCTGGAGTCTTCGTCAGACTGCCGGATTCTCGCCTTGACGAAGGGGGCCGGACGGCGCTACGCCGCCGCATTGCTGGGCGTTGGAGTCCTGGGTGTCGTTCGCCAGAATGGCTCCAGGCCGGAATGGAGGAGGGCCGTCACCCAGGTGCTCATGGGGCATCCGTTCGTCAGTCCCGCAATCCTGAAAAGAAAATAATGGGTTGCGGACGAAGTCCACCTCAGGAAGACGCGCGATTCAGCAGATACTCGTAGGCCTCGTTGATCACGGTCATGGCCTCATGCTCTCCGCCCGCATCGGGATGAAATTTCTTGGCCATAATTTTCCGCTTCTTGGCCAGTTCGTCGCGTTCGATATTGTCGTCCAAATCATACAGGGTCCGATAGGCCACTTCCTTGGCGCGGTCATCCAACTGCTCCAGCAGTTTGAAGTACGAAGGGGAGAGCTGGTCTATGCGGCGCTCAAATTGCCGCTTCTCAATCTCCTCCCGCAACTCCACACTGGTCGAATAGCGGACAATGAAATCGAGCACGTTGCGCTTGTCAAAACGGGAGAACTTGCCCAGGGCCTCAAACACTTCGCTGATTCGCTCATCCTTGAACCACAAAATGCAGGAATCGCGTTCTACCGGATTGAGCGTGGCCTTGAAGTGAAAATTATCAATGCTGACCTCTGAAAGGATTTCAGCATGCTCCAACGATATGACCACTTCGCTTCCGAATAACCGCAACATATTGTGCCTGTTAATTAGTTCGCTACACAATATAGGGCAAAGGGGGCGTTTTTGTAAAGAAAAAGATGCGCAAAATACACCTTTCTACCCCCCGCACAAGACGGCGGTTTAAGCTTCTACATCCCCGGTTTGAATAGGCCGATTATCTCCCGATAGAGCGTGCAAGCCCACAGTTAACCGTGAAGGGACCTCACCCGGCAAACTGTTGCAGGGTGCGGTCCATGCGGGCAAGGACGCGATCCTTCCCCAGGACCTCCAGCATGGGAAACAGGCTTGGTCCAGCGGCGGTTCCGGACACGGCGACGCGGATCGGATGCACCAGATCGCCTGCCTGCAGGCCGCGTTGCGCGGCCAGGTCATGCAAGGCCTTGTCGGTGGAGGCCGCCGTGAAATCGTCCAGCAAGGCAAAGGCGGCCCGAATGGCCGCAAGCCCTTCCAGAGCGCCCTCTTTTTTCAAACGCTTGTTCACGGATTTTTCGTCATAGGGATAGTCTTCGGTGAAGAAGTATCCCGCCTGATCGGCGATGTCGGTGAACAGCCGGATGCGCTCCGCCATGACCGCCAGCACTTGGTCGAAATATCCGGAGGGCAGGTCGTCGCGCCACAGGCCGCGCGCTTGGAGCACTGCCCGGCATTGCTGTCGGCGGATTTCCGCGGGCAGGGCTTTCATGTACTCGCCATTCATCCACTGCAATTTGTGCAGGTCCATCTGTGCGGGAGAGGACTGCACCCGGCTGAAATCGAAGAGCCGGACCAGCTCCTCACGGAGGAGCATCTCGCGGTCATCACCCGGCGACCATCCCAGCAGGACGAGATAGTTAAACAGCGCATCGGCAAGATATCCTTTTTCGCGGAATTCACCGACATAGGCATCGCCATCGCGCTTGGAATACGGCTTGCCCTGGGCATTGACGATCATCGGCAGGTGCGCATATTTCGGAAGCGGCGCGCCCAGCGCCTGGAAGAGCGCCACATGGCGGAAGGTGTTCTCCACATGGTCATCCCCGCGGATGATATGCGTGATGCCCATGGTGATGTCATCCACCACGTTGGCCAGATGAAAGACCGGCGTCCCGTTGGAGCGCACGATCACGAAGTCCGGCAGGTCCTTGGCGGCCTTGCGCAGTTCGCCCTTGATCTCGTCCCGGAAGGCCATGTCCGTGCCGGGCATTTTGAACATCACGCACTCGCCCTTGCCGGCTCCGCCCTTGTCCAGCTTGTAGGCCTGCCCGCTGGAGAGAAGCCGCTCCGCCGCCGCCAGGTGGGCGGACAGCTGGGCCGACTGGTATACGGGGGTTTCGTCAAAGGTGAGCCCCAGCCACTCCATGGAGTCCAGCACCGTCTGCACGGCCTGCGGGGTGGAGCGCTCGCGGTCGGTATCTTCAATGCGCAACAGGAACTGCCCGCCCTCATGGCGGGCGTAGAGCCAGTTATAAATGGCGGCTCGGATATTGCCGATGTGTACATTGCCCGTCGGGCTGGGCGCGAAACGTGTGCGAACATTCATGAAAAACCCTTCCGTGGTTTAGACCTCCAGCGCTCTGGCGCCATACTCTTCCAAGGCCTGCATAAAATCCAGCGCCTCCTCCTCGCGCAGAGGGCGTCCGTCATCCGGTGTCGCGGGCGCCTGGGCAACCAGCCGCCGGAACCAGGAGCGCACTTCCACGGGAAATTCGCCCTCGCCTCCCGCCAGTTCTGTGTAGGGCCCCGCCCAGGCGAATTCCATATTGAACTCGTAGAGCCAGTCGTTGAGCTCCTGCAACGCCTCCGCCAGTGGGATGGCCGAGGCCTCCACCTGCCGGATCAACGAGGACGCCGCCTCGCAAATCCGCGGCAAATCCTCTTCTTCCGGACGGGTATTCAGGCAGGCCCAGTGGACCGCATGCTGGTCAAGAAACGCCCGCAACTCTTCTCGGGTGTCAAACCAAAGGAAGCACCCCGGCTCCTCGGTCGCCGGCTCCGGGTTGGCCGGCTGGGCATACAGCCCCCAGCTTTTTTCGGAGGGGGGCCGGCTGATGGCCCGTGTCGCTTCTTCGTCCGCCTGTTCAAACGTTCCCATGGTGCATTTCCTTGCGCGCGCAAATAAGTTTTGTATCCGCCGGAATCTTTGCTAAAAAGGGCCGGATTTCAAGACTGTAATGAAGAAAGAGCCTATGAGCACAGAAAAAAGCGTCCCGGCCATGCATTTCATCCGGCAAATCATTGCCGACGATCTGAAGGCGAGCACCCACGGGGGAAAAGTGGTTACCCGTTTTCCGCCTGAGCCCAACGGCTACCTGCATATCGGCCACGCCAAGGCCATCTGCCTGGATTTCGGCATGGCCATGGAAAACAACGGGGAATGCCATCTGCGGATGGATGACACCAACCCGGTCAAAGAAGACATCGAATACACCGATTCGATCAAGGAAGATGTCCGCTGGCTGGGCTTCGACTGGGGGACACACTACTACCACGCCTCCGACTATTTTGGGCGGATGTACGACTGCGCCGCCGAATTGATCTCCAAGGACAAGGCGTATGTCTGCGCGCTGAGCCAGGAGGAATGGAAGGACTACCGGGGCGCGCCGCCCGCGCCCGGCCGTGAAAGCCCCCACCGCAACCGTCCAGTTGCGGAAAGCCTCGATCTCTTCCGCCGCATGCGGGCCGGCGAGTTTGCCGACGGATCCCTGTGCGTGAGGGCCAAGATTGACATGGCCTCCCCCAACCTGCATCTGCGCGACCCCGTGATTTACCGCATCCTGCACGCCGAACACCCGCACACCGGAAAGGCGTGGTGCGTATACCCCACCTACGACTTCGCGCATCCCCTGGAAGACGCCTTCGAAAGCATCACGCACTCTCTCTGCACGCTGGAGTTCGAGGTGCACCGCCCCCTCTACGACTGGGTGATCGACAACCTGGACGGCCTGCCCTCGCGCCCGCGGCAGTATGAATTTGCGCGCCTGAACCTGACCTACACCGTGATGAGCAAGCGCCGCCTGCTGGAATTGGTGCAGGAAGGCCTCGTGAAAGGCTGGGACGACCCCCGCATGCCCACCCTCTGCGGCATGCGCCGCCGGGGCTACACACCAAAGGCCATCCGCAACTTTGCCGAGGTGATCGGTGTCACCAAGTACGAGAGCCTGACAGATGTGGCCCTGCTGGAGCATTGCGTGCGCGAGGACTTGAATGCCAGCGCACCGCGTCGCATGGCGGTGCTCCGCCCGCTCAAGCTGGTCATCGAAAACTATCCTGAGGACAAGACTGAGGAGTTCAACGCCGTCAACAATCCCGAAGATCCGTCCACCGGAACCCGCCAGGTGCCCTTCTCCCGCGAGCTGTTGATCGAGCGCGACGATTTCATGGAAAATCCGCCCAAGAAATTTTTCCGGCTGGCGCCCGGCCAGGAGGTGCGGTTGAAGTATGCGTGCCTGCTCAAATGCACCGGCGTGGTGAAGGATGAAAACGGGGAAATTACGGAGGTGCGCGGCACGTACGACCCCGCCTCGCTGGGGGGCAATGCCCCGGATGGGCGCAAGGTCAAGGGGACGATTCACTGGGTCTCGGCCCGCCATGCCGTGCCCGCCGAAGTCCGGTTGTACGACCGCCTGTTCCGGGTGGAAAACGCCATGGCCCAGGCCGCGGACGAAGGCAAGGATTATCGCGAGTTTCTCAATCCACAGTCGCTGGAAACGGTCAGTGGCTTCTGCGAGCCGTCTGTGGCGGCGATCCAGCCGGGCGAACGCATCCAATTTGAACGCCTGGGCTATTTCTGCGCCGATCCGGACAGCCAGCCAGGACAGCCCGTCCTAAACCGGACAGCCACCCTGAAGGATTCCTGGGCCAAGCAGGCTTCGTAAACCACGGGGTTCTCTTCCGTCGGTACCGGACGAAGTCGAGGGCTCTGATGCGTGGACCTCCCGGCAGGGAGGCCTCACCCATGGAAACTTCATCTGTCGGCGGAGGGAGATTATTCCCATGTCACGCCAACGGTGTGCCCGCCGGAGGGCAGGTTGAGCGAGCCTCCCTCGCCCGTGTCCACGGCCTGTCCATCCACTTCGACGCGCGCGGGTTTTTCAGCCAGCGGGAGGCGCAGGACGAATCCGTTGGGCGGGATGGGGCCGGAGAATTCCACGTTCAGGCGTTTATCCGCCAGGGTGGCGCGCAAATTCAGCGCGCCAAAATACGTGGGCAGGTTTTCGATGGTGAGCCCTTCGCCGCTCATCCAGTCGGGCGTGGCGCCGGAGAGGAGGATGAGGTGTCCGTCCAGCTCGTACGCCAGCATGGCGCGGATGGAGTTGATGTAGCCGGAGCCGACCCAGGTGTGTGGCATGTCGCCAATGTAACTGCCCTGGCGCGCGTCTCCATGGACGACTTCGGCCAGATGGTTCCACGCTTGCGGGCGGCGGCAGTCGAGCAGGTAGTTGAGCAGGTCGCGGGCCCGGTCCTTCCAGCCCAGTTGGACAAAGGTCATGAGGGTGCGTTCTTCGTACGGGGTGAATCCCCCGCTCCAGCCAGGGGTCTGGCGTCCCATCATTTCCCTGTAGTAGTGGTCAAAGGTGTTGGTGACGAGCACGCCGTCCAGCAGGGCTTCCTCCTGGCAGGGGAAGAAGGCGATGGAGACGGAAGTCGGGTCGCGGTCACCCTTCTCGGCGCATCCGGGAATGTAGTCAATGCCCTTGAACTGGACGGTGGCACGGATGGAGTCGGCGATGGATTTCCGCCAGATTTCGAGTTGTTCGCCGGCCCATTGGGCGAGGTCGTCGCGGCCCATGAGGAGGGCGGCTTCCTGTCCATCTTTCCAGCCCTTGAGGGCAAAGTAGTCATCCCAGTAGCTGTGCATGGGCGGGTCATATCCCTCGTGGCTGATGGATTTCGGGAGGATGCCCGCGAAGCGTTCCGGCGCGGGGTGTTCGGCCATGTAGCCGGGCTCCAGGGTCTTGTTGCGGAGCATGACGAGGTATTCGAGGGCCTTGATCACCTTGTCAAAGTGGCGCTCCAGGAAGGCCCGGTCCTGGGTGAAGCGGTAGTACTCCATGACAATGAAGACATACTGCCCCTGGCTGTCATACTCGTTGTCCCAGCCAAAGCCTTGATTGATGGAGCCGTCGTTGTTCAGGATGGGGGGCACCCAGCCGTCTGGCTGGACTTGCTTGGAGTACCAGTCCACATAGTCGCGAACCTGGTTGGTCAGCCCCATCTTGAGCAGGCCGGCCGAGGTCAGGCTTCCATCACGAATCCAGGCGCGCTTGTAGTTGCGCGAACCAGGCTGAATCGAGACGCCATCCTGGTTGATCAGGATGTAAGAGACCTGGGCTTTCATCATGTCCACAATGTCCTGGCGCGGCATGTGGATGCGGACGGGGCCCGCCAGCTTTTCCCAGAGGGCGCGCTGTTCCTGCCAGACCTCCGAGAAAAAGGCGCTGGGCGCCTGGTCCTTCACAAGGGCGCGCAGGAAGGCGCCGCTTTGATGCAGGGGGGCGGCGATGACGACGTCCATCTGCGCGCCGGGTTCAAGCTCGTACTCATAGGCCAGCGCCCCGGACAGGGTTTCCGATTCGGCGAGGCTCTTTGCCGCCGGCAGGCGGCCTTGGGCAAGGTCCTCCGCAATGTCCCCCTTGTCAAAAGCGCAGACCCCAAAATCCGAGGGCGGCGTCAGGGACAGGCAGGCGGGCTCCTGGTTGACCAAGACGGCTGGGAAGCCGTCGCGCTCTTCCAGGGCCAGCTGGCGGATGGGCGACAGCCCTCCATGTTGCCAGATGGGATTGACTTGGACGGGGCGGACGGCCAGAAAAAGGCGTCCGCTCTTTTTCTCGGCGCTTGAATTGCTCAGCCGGTAGCGCACCAGCGAGGCGGACTTCCTGGGCTTGCCCACGGCAACCGCCTCGACCAGGAGATTCAGGCCGCTGGCGTCGGTCCATTCAACCGAGGGGAGGGGGAGATATCCCTCCTCCATTTTTTGGGTGACCTTCGCCGCCTGGAAGGAGGAGTAGAGCTTCTGCCCGTCATGGATGTAAGGCATCAGGGAAAAGCTTTTGGCCTTGGGTTCAAGATTGCCATATTCGTCGAGCAGGCTTTCCTCACTGTCGGCGGGAAGACCCACGAGGGTCCAATAAATTTGCCGTTTGAGCAGATGGTTGGGGTAGTAGCCGGGCTCGGATTTCTCCGCCGCGAGCTGGTAAAGGGCCAGCGGCGTGAGCACTTCATCCGGGCCTCGGAAGGAAATTTCCGCGATGTGCAGGGGGCCGTGTTGCGGCGTTTTCTTCACATCGAGTCGGATATAACGCGCAGGCAGGGCGGGATGCATGATGACATCGAAGCGCCCGACTCCCTGCTCGATGGCCCCAGCCTTTGTCCAGGTTGTGCCATCCGTTGAGAGGAGCAGGTCGGCCTCCTCGGCATAGCCGGCTCCCCAGTCAATGCGCAGGCCGCCCAGCGATTTGGTTTGCTGTAAATCCAGGATCAAGGATTGGGGTCCGCTTTTTCGGCTGGCCCAGACCTTGTTGGTAAAGCCGTCAAACAGCCATTCGGTGGAGGAGCTTTCGGCAGTATCGGCGGTGACGGCAATCTGCTCCTCCGGACCCTTGACGTGAATCTCCCAGATGGAGTGCCCCCAGCCGGTGGCCCGCTTGGTCCCTGTCAGCCGGATAAAGCGCGCCTGGGTGGTCTTGAAGTAGAGGTCGTCGGTATTGCCATCGCCACGGCGGTTCTCATACACCTTGGTCCAGCGGCGTCCATCCAAAGAGGTCTCAATGTAATACTCGCTGGAGTAAGCGGCTTCCCAGTGGATCGTCAATCCGCAGACACTGGCTACGGTGCCCAGGTCAAGTTGTATCCACTGCGGATCCAGGAACAGTCCGCTCCACCGGGTGTTCATCTGTCCATCGCAAGCCTTGGCGGGCTCAAAGCCTTCCTCCTGTGACCCAGAGGAGGTGGCTGTCCACGTGCTCTTGTCCGGCACCGGGAGGAGTTCTGGCTTCGCGACGGTTTGCGCCGGTGGTTCCATGGTGATGGGCGCACGTACAGCACAGCCGGTCCAATAAATGGCCAATCCTGACAGGGTGAGTGAAAAAGCAATGCTGAGAAGCGTCTTATTCATGGAATTTCCTTTTTGTAAACGGTTTTATGATCTTAGGGAAAACACGTTAACACGGCAATAGAAAATAGAATAAAAAACCGGCTGAAGGGCCAGCCGGTTTTCTCTGCCGATGAATGAAGGTTGGATTTATGCGCCGGGGAGAATGCGGGAAGGCGTCACATGGCGCACGGCCTTGGCACGCAACTCCTCCGCCCAGTAGAAACTGCCTAGCAAGAGGGCGTCGTATGAAAGGCCGGGCAACTCGTCCCACGTGAGCTTGCGGTAGGGCAGGGCGGGATCGTCAGGGCGTCCATCATCGAGATAGCCCGCCACCTCAAGGCCCGACAGCTTGTCTTTCAGCAGGCTTTGCCGCAGTTGATCGCCCAGGCCATAAATCACAACACGCTGTTTCAGGCGGATGACTTCCCGCAAGGCCTCTGCCAGTTTCTTTGCGGCGTGCGCGACGCCTTCCAATTCAGGTGGGATCAAGATCGTCGTGGGCATCGCCGGGCGCAGGGAAAAGCCAGGGGGCGGCGCCAGCTCCACGCAGATGGAGGGCAGGGGCTTTTCCTGGCACCAGGCCAGCCCCCAGTCCTTCTCGTTGGTGTAGGGAATGGGAATGCGCGTACAGTTGTAATCGGCGCCATGATGGTGGGCAAAGACATCGTCCACGGTAAAGTTGTTCCACGAATCGGCATGATCGGCGTGATAAATATCGCCCAGCACTTGGAAGGTCCCGCCCATGGCCAGCACCTGTTTGCCCAGCAAGGTATCGAGATGGTTGTTGGAAAAGCGAATGCCTTCGTAGTGGCCGCGCGTCTTCAGGAACAGATCACGATGCATCAGGGTGAAATCTCCGGCAGACCCGAAGGCCCCGGGCAGGCGAATCTCGCTGACGCGAAGGATGTGCCGTTGCGCCAGATCTGGAATCGGGTAATCCGACAGTTCTGTGGACAGGTGGCGGCTGTCGAAATCAAGGCGCCTGGCCAGATAACAGGTGGCGGGGTCGCGCGGGCTGTTTATCCAGGCGCGCAAGACCTCAGGTGTCAGATAGGTGTCGGCATTCATGGAGAGAATCCATTCGCCCCGGGCACGGCGGATGCCCACATTCTTGGCGAGGAATTGCATGACGCCGATGTGCGGATTGTCACACAGGTGCCGGTGAAGGGCGGCGGGCACGACATAGGCGGACAGCGGCGCCACCCAGGCGGCGATTTGTGCGGCAAAGAGAGGGCGGTCCGGCAGGGGATTCCACTCCACCCAGACCCACTCCACGTCAAGCCCCAGCGCTTCAATCACGGAGGCATTGTGCCGGATCGCCTGCTCGGCGCGCCAGTCAAAATCTCCGTTGTGGTTGTCGTTGCGCCCGGTCAGGACGAGGCTCAGGATGGGTCGTGCGGGATTCATGCTGTGCTAGGTTGTGTTCAAAGCAGGCGTTGCAGGCGGCTGTCAAAATAATCCTTGGGGTAGGGGCCGGGCGGGAAGCCGCTGTAGAAGTTAAGAAGGCGGATGTTCTGGCCATAGAGCGCAATACAGCGCGCCTGAAGCGTGTCGATCAACGTGTCGGAAGAGAGGAAAATGGCGTCCACTGTGGAGGGATCAAAGGACTCCGGGCGAATGGCCTGCAGGCCGAAACGGGCGGGGGCGGATTCGCCCCGGTCATCGAGCAGGGCCATCACCTGGGGTTGGGGAGAGCGCCCCTTGACCAGTTGCTCCAGCCACTGCGTGTGTTTGCCGGCGCCAAAGATGGCGATGCGGAGCGGACGGCCTTGCGTTCCCTCCGTGCCCCAGCGGGCCCAGGCCTCGCGGACATAATTCTCCAGCAGGGCCAGCAGTAGGGCGATCATGTAGTCGCTGTTCTGGCCGCTGTGGCCTGGGGGCGTGGCCACAAAGCCGGGCAGGGGTTCCGGGCGCTTCGTGGCCAGCAAAACCAGCCGGTCATCCCGATGGGAGGCCCGCCGGACGGAGGGTTCAAAATACTTGGTCACCACCGGTTCGTATTCCGGTTTGATCTCAAACACCGCGCGCCGGCAGTTCATGTTTTCCAAGGTTTGGAAAACATTCTTACAGTGATGAAGCATGTTGAGGCAGAGCGCGACATCGCATTCCGGGACGGGCTCGCCCCCGTTCCAGATCCGGAAGGTCGTCCGGCTGTCCTGCAGGGCCGCGATCATTCCTGCGGTTTTCAGCACGGCCTCGGAATGGTCGAGTCCCAGGATGCTTCGCGCCCCGGCTTGCTCGACCTTGAAGCAGAAGTATCCATGGAAACAGCCCATATCCACCACGGATTGGTCCTTCCAGTCCACCAGGCTGGCAATGGATTCCCATGAGCGATGCGTCGGGATGTGCCCTTGAACACCGAGCGCCTCGATATCCTGGTAATACCGGTCGTAACTCTGCACCTCCAAGTGGCGGAGGACGTCTTCTTTGCTGGGCCGGGTCATCTGTTTTTCCCTTTCTGAATCCACTCCAGAAATGCGGAGGGCGTGGCAAACGCATTTTCGGCGGAATCATAGTACAGGAGCTCGGCCGGCTTCAATGCGGGAATAACCTGTTCATAAAAGGTTTGTGCCCGGCTCAGAAGGAGGCCCGCATGTTGAATCACATTTTGGAAGTACCAGGTGTTGAGCATGCGCCGGAACCATTCATCTTCGTCCGGGCAATAGACGCAAAGGACGAGGGCGGGATGAGCGGCCAGCCACTCGTTGACGCGTCCAAGCTCGGAGGGGTGCGGGGGAATGGCATCCAGGGCAAAGGAGGGGCGAGCCGACAGGCTTTCCAGCATTTCACCGGTGCGGGCCGGGGAGGACGCCAGCCAGGGATAGAGGTCGTCGAAGGAAAGATAAGGCAGGCCCAGGAGCTTGGCGCAGACCCGGGCCATCATGGTCTTTCCACTGCGGTCCACGCCGGCCACAAAAATCCGCTTGAATGGCTTCAGATCATTCAGGCGGGTGCGCACGACGTTTTCCACCGCCCCCGACTGCGTGTTAAAGCCCGGGTGGGGTTGAATGGCTTGGGCGGGTTTCTTGGGGTAGGGTCCTGGAGGCAGTCCCTCGTACAAATGTATGACTTGAAATCGGTCCTTGAAAAGCTCGGCACAGCGGGCCTTGATTTTTTCTGCGTGGGTGTCGCTGGAGATCACAATGGCATCCACGGTGGAGGGGTCCAGCTCCTCTGGGCGGATGGCCTGCCGTTTCCAGAAGTGCGCTTCGGGTTGCGGCTGGTCATCCAGCACCGCCGCCACAATCGGGCGGTGCGGGGTGTTGCGGACGATTTTCTCCAGCCAGCGGCTGTGATCGCCCGCGCCATAGACGGCGAGGCGCAGGGGCTCTCCATCCTCGCCCTGTGTGCCCAGGCGGCTCCAGACTTCACGGACATAGGCCGCCAACAGCCAGGGCGCAATTTCATCGGAATAGTTCGTCGGGATTTTTTCGTGGCTACTCATGCAGGCATTCCTCCGCAACACGCATGAAGTCGCGTGCAAATTGTTGCTGGCGGATGGGGTAGCGACGCCGGGCCTCCTCCTCCAGCCTGGTGGAAGGACCGCCCTCCTCCCGCTCCCAGATCGCCGCCATTTTATCCGCCAAGTCTTCCGGACGGCTGGGATCAAAGTAGTCCGCCGCCGGATGCTGATGCTCCCGCAGAACCGGCAGATCGGAGACCAGCACCCGCTTGCCGATGTGGAGCGCCTCCGCCACGCTGAGTCCGAAGCCCTCGAATAGCGTGGGATTCAACACCGCGATGGATTGACGAATGAGCGCAAAATAGTCCGGGCGGGGAACCAGCCCCAGAGGCAGAAAATGACCGGTCAAGCCTCGCTGTGCGCACTCGGCCATGAGCGGGGCAAAACACGAGGAGCTTCCCTCCTGCTGGCCCGTGCAGACCACAACAGCGGGAACGCCCCGTGCCTTGAGAATCGCCAGCGCCTGCAACACGACCCGGTGATTTTTATGGGCGAGAAATTGGTTGGGCAGAAAAAAGAATTTATCTGGAAGCCCGTGCGCCTGGAGCTGTTCCCCGGGCGCCCGGTCATACGGGCCGGGAGGAATGGATGGGACAAACGGCACCACGCGGACCTTGGAAGCCTCCGCCGGCAGAAAGGTTTGCAGATCGCTGGCGATGGCCTGTGACTTGACCAGGATGCGGCGAGCCGTGCGTGCGTTCTCCGCAAAGAGCCGGTCTCTGCGCGCAACTTCTTCCGCCGGGAACAGCGCCGGGAAGTGCCGGTGCTGAAAATCGAATATCCACAGCAGGCGCGGCAGATGAATGGACAGGGCGGTTTGAATGGGCATGGAAAAGAACAGGTGGATGCTGTGTTGCTCCAGAAGGGCCGTCATGGAAAAATCCGGCGCGGGCTTGGCGGGCAGGCGGATGATCTCGTCCGCCAATCCCTGCCATGCGGCGAGTGAATCCGCGGGCTGGTTGTCCCAGGCGGTCAGCGCAATTCGTGGGGCCTCCGGGCCCAGGGCGCGCAGGGCTTGGAAGAGCATCTCCAGGGTGGTGATCCCCGCCATCCATTGCTCATTGCCCATGCTGTGAAAAGCGATGTTCATCCGGGATCGTCCGAGCCGTCGTCATACAGGCTGATGATGGGACATCCCTTGGGGGCCCACTGCCGGGCTCTGTATTGCAAGTCTTCCCAGATGCTGTCCGAGCTCACCAGCACAAGATCGAAGCTCGCTTGGCCGGCCTGGGCCGGCTTGAGCACGGGAATCCCCTCCAGCGATGTGGCCGCCGCCACATCATCAAAAATGACGGCGATCTGCTCACGCGGGATCACCTGGAGCGCGAGAAGCCGCTGGGTGTGTTTGCCGGCCCCGTACAGCGCAATTTTTCGAGGCTCGCGCAGATGGTGGAGGACAAATCGCTCAAGATTTTTTTTGAGGACGCGGTTGTTGCCGATGTAGTACCACTTGCCGATGGGGAACTTGAGTCCCTGGCGTGTCTCCACCATCATCCGCCCGGTTTCAACAGGCGGCGCCGGCTGGAAGCGCAGTTCTTCCCGCCATTTGGCCGCAAACTTGTGACGCTGGGATTCGATGAGCGCATCGCGCGTTACGCCTTTTTCCAGTGGGGTCATGCCCTGGTAGTGAATCACGACGGAATCCGGGGCGTAGAGGGTCTTGAAGCCGCGCTCGCGAATTTGGAAGCAGTAATCGGCGCACTCGTAATGATAGGGCGCGTAGCGAGTGTCAAAGCCGCCCACCTCTTGAAAAAGGCCCCGGCGGGTGACCAGGCAGGCGGAGGAGCAATAGTCCACTTCGTAGGATTGTTGGTAGAGATCCTTGGATGGGTCGTCGCGATTGCCGATGTGGCAGGTGGTGGCATCGGAGAAGACCAGCGCGCCGGCCTCCTGCAGGGTGCCGTTTGGCCACAGCAGGCGCGGTCCGGCGACTCCGGCGGAAGGATCGCGTTGCAGGAGTTCCAGAAGGGCCTCGAGCCATCCGGCCTGCGGAAGGGTGTCGTTGTTCAAAAAGACCAGATACTCACAACGGGCGGTTTGGGCGGCTTGGTTGCAGGCGGCGGCGAACCCAAGGTTCTTCTCGAAGCGCAGATATCGGAGGGGATGCGTCAGCGTGCTCATGTAATCCGGCGTGGCATCGGTTGACCCATTGTCCATCAGAATCAATTCAAACAAGGAGGCCGGCGTCCGCCGGAACAAGGCTTCCAGGCAGTTGCGCGTGAAGGCCAGCTGATTCAGCACGGGAATTATGATGGAAGCTTGGGGCATGCAGGTTAGCTCGTGGTTATGCCGGAGGCCTTTGCGGCGCCCGGACGGTGCCAGGGAAACGGGGCGTAGAGATCAATCACCGGCATATTTTGTCCGAAAACATCCTCGCACCGTTTGCGGAAAAGCGCCTGGTGATAATCGGTGGAAAGCAGGATGGCGGAGAACCCCGCCGCCTTTTCCGGGACAAGAACGGGCAGGCCGCTGAGGGAGGCCGGCAACTGGCCGGCCCGGTCATCCAGGATGCAGGCCAGCCGGGGCATCCGGCGCCCCCGTGCGGCGGCTGTGGTCATTAGTTTCACCAGCCATGGGGTATGCGCACCGGCCCCGAAGAGGGCTACGGCGCCGTTTTCGACGGCGCACCGCTCCAGCCTTTCCAGCAGGCATTCCTGCAGAAGGGCGTCCTGCCGCAGGCACTGCCGGGGGCCCCAGGTGGGATAGTCCTGGCGTCCTTCGATCAGGTCCAGCAGGGCCTCCACGGCCCGCGATGCGGCATTTCCGGTTTGATAAACGAGCTGGCTAATCAGTCGTTTTCGGTCACCCGCTTTGCGGGCGGGATTTGCCAGTTCGGCAAGGACGGCGGCGCACAGGGCTTCCGGGTTGGATGCGAGTACGCCTGCCTCGCGGCCCCAGTAGCCGACGCCATTTTGTCCATGCGCCTCAAAGAACATCGGAACATCGTAGAACACCACCGGCTTGTCCTGCAGAAGGTACTCGAAACACGCCCCGCTCACATCGCCCACCAGCAGGTCGGCGGCCACAAAAAGCGGATTACTGCTGGTCTCCACCACCCGAAGATTTTTCTGCAAGCGCTCCAGCTCTCGCAACCGGGCCATCCAGCTTTCGGTCATGGAGAGATGATGGGGCCGGACCAGTACGTTGATGGGCAGGGCGGCCAGGGCTCGAATAATGTCCAGGCCGGCCTGCTCGAGCGAAGCCTCTTTCTGGTAGGTGGGGGCATACAGCACGGCGGGGAGCGCCGGGTCCATGCCCAGCGAGTGAAGCACCGCGTCCCGCTGGAAGGTGCCATCAAAGAGCACATCCGTTTTTGGGGACCCGATGGGGATGATCTTCAAGCTGTGAAGAATCTCCGGCCATTTTTGAATGTAGCGTTCCCAGGAGCCTTTAAACATCGCCGGGCCGCAGGCGAACAGCACGTTGGCATAGCCCACCCCGTTGCCGATGAAATCCGCCGGGAAGGTGGTCTGCTTGTCCGTGAGTCCGTGGTTGATCGTCACGCGGGGAATGTCGCACCGCCCGCGGAGGTCTCGAAACGCCGGGCCGGGTTCGCCGGGGATGACGTTGAAGATGGCGGAGATCCCGGCCCAGTCGATGGGATCGCGGTTTAGCACGCCATAGCGAAGTGGGGCCTGTGGCGCGATGGATGCATGGGCCTTTTGCACCGCCGGCAAGGATTTTTCCGTGGCCATGACCAGGGCGGCATGGCCTCGCCGCACCCATTCGGCGGCAACAGGCACGGCATGCTCGGCAATCCCTTCGGCGGTGTGTTCAAACAAAAGGGTGTAGGGTGGGCTCATGCTTCTCACTTGCGTTTGGCTTTCTTTTTCTTGGGAGGAGGAAGCTCCCTGGCGGTGATTCTGATTAACTCCATCAACCAGGCCCGGTCCTCCAGCTGGTCTTCGATCAGGAAGCTGTTCTTGGCTCCCGGATAGGCTGGGGCTTCCGTCACCTCGCCGATGAACGCTTTGCCCGCCTCCGTCGGTTTTACAAACAGCTGGTTGTCACAAACCAGCGCGACCACCTTTTCCCCGCAATACAGGGCATATTCTCCAAACATCTTTCGATTGGAAATCGAATCCAGCCCCTCCAGCTGTTCCATTAAAAATTCAATAAAACTTGCATCTGTTGCCATAACTCACGCTCTATTTTTCGAGTGACGTTGACTGCTCCGTTAGAAAGGGCAAATAGTTGTTTCTGGATATCACGTCGTAGGACGCTTGCGGGTAAGCGGCGGCCCACGCCGTTGGTTTTTTGTTTTTTGACGCGCGGTATTTGAATTCAAAGGCGGACAGCGTTCCCGCTTCTTCTTCGATCAAATCAATCTCTTGTTGGTCATAGGTTCTCCAAAAATGGAAATGGGCGTGATGAGAAAGATAGGCATTGCGCTTCAGCCGCTCAACAAATAAAAAATTCTCCCACAAGGCACCCACGTCATTGCGCAGGGGCAAGGCGTTGAAGTTGCCAATCAAGGCGTTGAGTATCCCGTTATCGAGGAAGAAGTATCGGGCGGTTTTGGAAATTTCCTTTCTGAGGTTTCTTGAGAATCCCCGCACTTGAATCAAGACAAAAGCTTTCTCCAGCAAATCGAGATACCGTTCAACGGTTTTGGCGCTCATGCCCAGCTGGGTGGCCAGTTCCCGGCAGGAAACTTCACGCCCGACCTGAAAGGCGATCAACCGCAGTAAGTCGCTGATTTTTTTTGCGTTGCGAATCGAGTCGAGCTCCAGAATGTCCTTGTACAAGGCGGAATCTCTCAATTCCATCAGGTAGTCCGCTTTGGCTGAAGCACTCGTTTGCGCCAAGACTTCCGGGTAGGTTCCGTAGATCATCATGGCTTCCAAGGATTCCTCGCAGTACATGCCGCCCCATTGACGGTTCAATTCCAGCAAGGAGAGGGGATAGAGCTTGAGCGTCCTCTTGCGCCCGGCCAGTGGTTCGCCCACTTGATGGGCCAATTCAAAGGAGGAAGAGCCCGTTGCGATTATGCGCAGAGACGGCAGGCTGTCCACGATGAGCTTTAAGACGTGGCCGATGCCTGTGATGCGTTGGGCCTCATCAATAAAGACTAGGTCATAATGGCCAAAAAGAAGTTTGATGTCCGCCGAGGAACTTTTTTCAAGAACAGTGCGCAACGAGGAATCGTCACCGGTTCCTTGATAAATGCGCTCCTTGGATCCTTCCAGGAAATGCTGGATCAGCCAGGTCTTGCCTGTCCGGCGGGCCCCATAGAGCACCAGCACTTTCCCCGGTACAACCAGAGACGGTAAAATGGTGCTGTAATGCCGTTGAAGGATCATTAAAAGAACCAAAATAAACCAAATATCAGAGTCATGATCCGCATATTTAGCTAAAAATGACGCTCTATGGCAAGAAGTTTTTGATCGTTGTGGATCAACGCTTTTCTATCCCGGCCCATACGGATCGAACCGTTCCAGCGCGGGCTCCTTGGGTTTC
>CAZFSE010000062.1:1600-21287 GCA_964521805.1 uncultured Verrucomicrobiota bacterium | reverse complement strand
GGGTGGGGGGTGGGGGCAGTTGACAACCGGCGAAGAGCCCAGCCATTGCAAGAGCCAACAGAAGAACAAGCGGAGTTGAACGGAATGTGATTGTTTTCATAAGGCTACCTAATCAGAAAGAAAAAGCCACCGCAAGTCCAAAATGTAACCGTTTACAATATGGATAATAATCGCGAACAGGTTCGCACTTGGAACTTCACGTTTGAGAGCTCATTCGTTAGAGTGGCTTGCGGAATGATTTGGATGGGGCGGGAACAAAGGACAAGAGAGATCATGGATCAGCAAGGCATATTGGCGAACAGCGGGCCGGAAAAAACGATGCGGATTGAGATTCCTTCCGAGTTGGATGTTCCCTTGCGCAAAAGCGCGGAGGAGCTTTTGCGCGCGGAGCACAATGCCTTGCAGAATGCCGCCAGCGGGATTGCCATTGCGACCATTGATGGGTGTTTGGACTACGTAAACCCCGCTTTGCTGGACTTGTGGGGCTACGAAGCTTCTGAGGAGTTGGTGGGGCGCGAGGTGTGGGAGCTCTGGGCGGTGTCCGATGGCGCGGAGGCCATGATGCAGTCCATCCTGGAGGATCATCAGTCGTGGAAGGGTGAATTAGTGGCGCTCAAAAAAGATGGAACGGAATTTCCTGTGCATGTGGCGGCGGCGTGCAATCGGGATTCGGGAGGGGATCTGACGGGGATGGTGTTTTCTTTTGCCGACATCACGGACCGGCGCCGTGCGGAGGAAGCACAACGGGAGGCGGACCGCCAAAAGGCCATGCTGGCCACGGTGGGCGCGGCCTGCCACCATCTGGGCCAGCCGGCCACGGTCCTGATGGCGAACCTGGGGCTGATGGCCCGCAGAATTATGCCCAACGATCATGAGTTCAAGCGGCTCCTGCAAAGCAGTCAGGAGGCGGCGGAAGAATTGGGCCGGGTGTTGTACGAGCTCAACACGATCAGCGACTACAAAACCACGGCGTATCTTCCAGGGGAAAATGCCGCCGGCTTGTTCTCTGGTGAGATCCTTGATCTATCGGAGGGCGGGGGCTTGTCCCCTGAAGCTCCGGAGCGTGGCACACCCGCCGGTTGATGTGCCGGGAGCGCGGGCAACCTGGTGTCACGGGGAGGTTCCCGGAGGCGTGTTATCCAGGACATCAATCGCCTGCTGTTGCTCCTCCGTCTGCGGAACATAGCCGTCCTGAAGGGTTAGGGCCTTGGTTTCCCTCCAGGGGCCAAACGTGCCGTCCTGCGTCCAATTGTCGAAATCCACCATGATCTTTTTGACGGATTTTATCCGATGAAGCTCTTCGAGGATGACGCCCACCACCGCGGGCGTCAGCCGCTGGCTGGATCCGGGCAATTTGACCAGGGTGCCGCGGATTTGGGCGCCGCGAATGGACACATTGATGACCAGCCTGCCCAAATCAATGAAATGCCGCACAAGGACAACCCGGATTTCCCGGACGATCTCACACCGTTCACTGGGGCTGAGAATATTCATGCCTCACTTTTTTCAGACGGGCCGATCAGCATCTCCACCTTTTCATACAGGTTATCCACCGTGAAGGGCTTGTACAGGATGTCCGCGTTGCCGTCTCCGAAGTAGTCCGTCCAGATCCGTGACATTCGGTTGGAGGTGAGCGAGAAGGAGCCGGGATAGCCGGTGACAAACAAGACGGGCAGGACGCGATTGCGTTTCTTCAACTCTTCAAACAGCATCAGCCCGTCCTTTTGGGGCATGTGAACATCCAGCATCAGCAGGTCAACCGGATGCTCATCCAACAGCCGCGGCGCTTCCATTGGATCCGCCGTGGTCAGGATCCGGTAGCCCCGATGGGACAAGACCTCCTGAAAGCATTTCAGAATCATCGGATCATCATCTACGGACAATATGGTTTTCATTCTGCTGGGGGCATCTATGACAGAAACCCCGGCAAACGTCCAGCCGCATTTGGGGCGCAAGAATTTCGGGTTAGGACTTCCAATCCTTGGAAAATCGTGGTAAAAAACTTCCAATCATTGGAAAAAATAGAACAAAAAGTTCCAAGGGTTGGAAAAAGACAGAAAAAAGTTTCCAACCCTTGGAAATGTGTTGATTAAAGCGCGCCCTATGGAAAATAACGAACAGACCCCCAAACAAGAGTTGATCCTGGACTTGAATTTTGTGCCCACCTGGGCGCGTGAACCAGCCGGGGCCAATCCCTACGCGCATTTTGACCGCGAGGAGCGCGGGTACGGCGGCGAAGGCCGGCGTGGAGGGTTTCGGCGCGAGGGCGGTGGCGGCGGGCGTCCCTCGGGCCGGGGCGGCCCGCAGAATGACCGGCGTCCACAGGGGCAGGGGCCGGGGCGGCGTCCGGACCGGCGGACACCGGAGCGGCGGATGGATGCGCCACCGGAGGAGCGCCGGGATCGTGCGCCGGGACAGGCTCCATTCCAACAGCGTCCTGAACGCCTGCCGATTGAGGTTTCCTTCATCCCCGAGCGCAACCGGCTGGCCCTGCTGGTGCGCGATTTGCAGGTCTCCGGCCATGCCTACCCCTTGATGGATCTGGCCTCACGGTTCCTCTCCAATCCAGAAGCCTACCTGATCAAGCTGGAGATCTTCCATCAGCAGGGACAGTCCGCGCCCATGAAGCTTTTCCAGTGCAAGGAATGTGGCATGGCGTTTCGGGAGCGGGACTCGGCGGTTCTCCATGTGCAGAAAACCCATCTCGACAAATATTTCACCGTTGAGCAGACCCAAAGCGAGCCGCCCGCGGGCAATTTTGTCTGCGTGGCCCGGTGCAAGCGCACAGGCGTGTTGCTGGGGCCGCCCAATCATCATGGCTACAACGAAAAATTGCAGGAGTTGCACCGGACGCGATTTGCCCACCTCTCCCTGGATGAATATCGCAGTGGCATTGAAACCGTGCGCGAGCCGGAGCTGATTGAAAAGTGGAAGCAGGAGCAAACGACGCAAACGGTGTATAAGCGGCGCGATCAGGAAACGCCCGAGCCGATGAAAAAGGCCGAGGCGGAGAGCTATGTGGCCTCGCATTTTGCGCCCGCGCTGGTGAGCGAGTCCACGCGGGTCATTGTTCCCGCCCCCGTGGCCCAGCGCCTGGAGGATCCCGCTCTAAAGGCCCAGATCCGTGAGGCCTGGCAACGGGAAAGCCGGCATCCCTTCACGCTGAGCCTGGCGCTTCGGCCTGCTTTTCGGCACATGCATTTGCACCTCTTCAAGGTTCGCAATGGGCAGACCTTTGTCTCCAAGGTGCGGCCTCATCCGGTGGCGCCAGAACAAACCGTCGAGCCGATTCGGGAAGTTCTGCTCTACCTGCAAGCGCATCCTGGTTGCACACGGCAGGAGTTGGTGACGGGATTGCGTCCGGCCCTGGCGCCAGACTCTCCCGAGGTGGCCGGCCTGCTGACGCCTCTGCGCTGGCTGGTTGAGCGAGGGCACGTCATCGAATTTTTCAATGGCACCCTGTCGGTTCCCAGCACGGGGGGAGGCTCTCGTCAAAAAGACAAAGAGCCTGCACCCGCCGAGCCATCTCCCTCATAATTTTTTCCGGGATTCCCACTATACCGATGCCCGTTTCGCCGGTACATTTTCCAGCATTGGGAGCGCTTTCTCTGTTATCCATATCAGCGGCGTTTCTATGAGGAGTTCTTTTTTTGTTTTTTAAGGAAGAGCCATAATGGAAATGAAACGAATTGCATGGCGGAGTTGCGCACTTCTTCTTGGTGGGTTGCTGTCGGTGGAGGCGGGCACGAATCTGCTGAGAAATTCCAGTTTTGAGACAGAGGGAAGCTGGGCGGAGCGGGCGGCGCATTGGGAATGGAATAATCCGAACCAGCAAGGAGGGATCTGGGGGACCGCCAGCCGGCGGGATTGGAACAAGGTGAGCGGTTCTTGGCAAGGAACGATTTGCGGCACATGGGGTGGAGCCGACAACGGGGGATGGTGGCAGGAGTTGGTTTGTGTCCCGGGGCGGAGATACCGCTTTTCGGGGTACTTCTTTTCGGATGGTGAGGGCAATAAATGGACGGCTGACGAACAGGCCATCAAGGTCGAGTTTCTGACGGCCACCACGAATTTCATCAGCCAGGTGATCGCTGATTTAGAGGATATTGGCCCCAACTGGGTTCACAAGGAAATGGAGGTCCAGACTCCAACCAATGCCTATCTGATCCATGCTGTGGTCTATGCCAATGGCGTGGGCGCCAATGGCGCCCTGCAATTTGACGACTTGGAACTCGTGGAGGTGGAGGATGCGACGGGCGCTCTGCATCCTGGCCCCTCATCACGCCGCACGGGCATGGTGATTTCGGAGATCCTGTACCATCCGATGGACCGGCCCGACTTAAAAAATCTGGAGTTCGTAGAGCTGTACAATAGCACCCCCTTTACCAACTCGCTGACCGGCTGGCGGCTGGCAGGGGTCGTGGACTATGCCTTTCCCACGGGTGCCGTGCTGGCGCCACTCAGTTACCTGGTGGTGGCGAAGGAGCCCGCCTCGGTGGAGACGGTGTATGGCCTGACCAATGTGTATGGGCCTTTCACGGGGAGCCTGCCGAACAGCGAAGGGCGGGTGCGACTGCGCAACGCGCAGGATGCGATTCTGCTGGAGGTGAACTACAGCGATCAGCCGCCCTGGCCCACGGCCCCCGATGGCGCGGGGCATTCGCTGGTGCTCTCCCAGGCCTCGTACGGGGAGAACGATCCCAAGGCCTGGAGCCAGAGCCTCCGCCTGGGTGGTTCGCCCGGACGCCCTGAAATATCCTCCTCCAGCCTCTACACCAACATCGTCATCAATGAAATTCTGGCCCACACCGATCCCCCGCAGTGGGATTTTGTCGAGCTGTTCAACACCTCGACCCAGGCCATCAGCATCGCCGGATGCATGCTCAGCGACCAGGCGGACACCAATCTGTTCGTCATTCCTGCCGGAAGCACCATCCCGGCGCGTGGCTACAAGGTCTATTACGCCATCACCAATGTCTCCAATCCCACCAACCTGCCCTTTAATCTCAGCTCCAAGGGGGAGGATCTGTTTTTCCGCGCACCCGACACGACCGTGGTGGATTGCATCCGCTTTGGCGCCCAGCAGAATGGCGCGGCTTTGGGCCGCTTCCCCGATGGCGCCAATTCCTTCCATGAATTGCAAACCCCGAGTCCCTCCGCCTCCAACAAGCCGTTGTCCATCCGCTCGGTCGTGATCAATGAGATCATGTACAACCCCATCTCCGGCGAGGAAGACGACGAATACATTGAACTGCACAACACCGGAGGGGGCTCGGAGGATATCAGCCGCTGGCGGTTCACGGAGGGCATCACGTTTGATTTTCCTGTCGGAACTTCGATCCCCGCCGGCGGGTATCTTGTGGTCGCCAAAAATGCCGCGCGGTTGATGTCGAATTATCCAGGGCTCTCCAGCGCCAACACGCTGGGCAACTATGGAGGAAGCCTGGCCAATGGCGGCGAGCGCGTGGTGCTGGCCAAGCCGGATGACCCGCTTCTTCCCGACCAGGATTTCGTGACGGTGGATGAGGTCACGTACGACGATGGCGGGCGCTGGGGGCAGTGGTCCGACGGCGGTGGAAGCAGTCTGGAATTGACGGATCCGTTCAGCGACAACCGGCAGGCCGCCAACTGGGCGGACAGCGATGAGACGGGGAAAAGCCAGTGGACCTGGATTCAATACACCAACACGCTGGATTACGGGATGAACAAGAGCCCCTCGACCATCAACGAACTGCATCTCTTGATGCTTCGGGCGGGCGAATGCCTGGTGGACAATGCAGAGGTGTTTCGATCCGGTAATGTTACCAACCGCGTGACCAACAGCACCTTTGCCGCCGGAATCAATGGGTGGACCGCGCAGGGCAATCATGTGCTCTCCAGTTGGAGCACGCAGGGCTATTCCAGCGTGGGATGCCTGCATGTTCGCGCCACCGGTGGCGGCGATACCGGGGCCAACCGGATCAAGACGGTGTTGAATTCCGCCTTCAGCTCGGGCCAGACCGGAATCCTGCGCGCCCGCGCCCGCTGGCTCCGCGGCAGTCCGCTCGTGCTCCTGCGCCTGAAAGGCAACTATCTCGAGGCCGAGGGCCTTTTGCCCGTGCCCAAAAATCTCGGCACGCCGGGCGCAGTGAACAGCCGCCGGGTGGTTAATGCGGGCCCCGCGATTTGGGATGTGAGGCATGCGCCCATTCTGCCGGCAACAGGCCAGGCGGTCACCGTCACCGCGCGCGTGCTGGATCCCAACGGCATTAATTATGTCTATCTGCGATACCGGCAGGATCCTTCCACCAGCACCAGCACCGTCACCATGACGCACATCGGGGGTGGTGTCTACCAAGGCGTGATTCCCGGCCAGGCGCATGGCCAGATGGTGGCGTTTCATGTCGAGGCCCGCGACAGCCACGCCTCGCCTGCCATCGCGCGGTTCCCCATCGACGCCTCCGCCCGCGAATGCCTGGTGCGCTGGGGAGAGGGCACGGTCAGCGGGGCCTTGGGCGGGTATCACTTCTGGATGACGCAGGCCAATGTGGATGAATGGACCAACCGCGAACGGCACAGCGACCAATACCTCGATGCCACCTTTGTCTATGGCCATGAGCGGGTGATTTACAATGCCGCCCTCCGCTGGCGCGGAAGCCCCTTTGTGCGGCCGACGCTCAAGGATCCCATGAATTACGAGGACCGCGGCGCCTACCGGGTGCAAGTGCCGGATGATGATTTGTTCCTGGGGGTGGATGAGCTGAACATGGATACGCTGGAGCGCTACAAGGATCACACCCTGCAACGGGAGCGCACCTGTTTTGTCATGGCGGAGCAATTGGGCCTGCCGATGAGCTATCAGCGCTATGTGTTTGTGTGGCTCAACGGCATTCAGCACCCCTACGCGTATGCCGATACCCACCACGTCGAAACGGATTATCTCGCCACCTGGTTTCCCGATCAGGACGAAGGAGAGCTGTTCAAAGTGGATGATTGGTTTGAGTTCAACAGCTTTGCTGTTTTGGATTTTGTCTCCGAGAATGCGGAATTGGGCGTGTACACCACGACCGGAGGGCAAAAGAAAAAAGCCCGCTATCGCTGGTGCTGGGAGAAGAAGGCCAACAAGGGATTTGACGACAGCTTCACCAACCTGTTCACGCTGGTGGACGCGGCCAACCTGGCCGATGCGGCTTATGAATCTACGCTGGGCGCCGTCGCGGACGTGGGGCAATGGATGAGGGTGCTGGCCTTCCGCCATGTGGTGGGCGACTGGGATGGCTACGGCTATGACCGCGGCAAGAACATGTTCATGTACCAGCCGCCCGGCGGGAAGTGGCAACTGCTGTTGTGGGATTTGGACTTTGCCATTGGCTCTGACTACAACACCTATCCCGACACCGATCTGTTCCGCGTGGCCGACTATCTCAATGTTGCCAAGCGCATGACGGAGCACCCGCCGTTCCGGCGGATGTACTGGCAAGCCTTGCGGGAGGCGGTCCATGGACCCCTGTTGAGCACGCGCATCAATCCCATGATGAATGAGGTGCATCAGGCCCTGCTGGCCAATGGCGTCGCCGCGTGGAGCCCTTCCATCAGCCGTGATGGCTTCACCAACCCGCAGAGCTGGATCAGCCAGCGGCAAGGGTACATCATGGGCCAGTTGACCTCGGTGACCAATTTCAGCCTGGCGATCACCAGCAATGGCGGCGTCAATTTCTCCACCAATCGCAATCATATCGTGCTGTCGGGTGTGGCCCCCATCCAGGCGCACACCCTGCTGATCAACGGCGTGGAATACCCCCTTCAATGGACCAGTGCCACGGGCTGGAGCGTCCAGGTGGCGCTGACCTCGGGCGTGAATCAGATTGTGATGACCGGGTATGACGAAAACGGCCAGGCGATCCCCGGCATGAGCGACAGCATCAGCATCACCTACACCGGCGTGGATCAAGTGCCGGAAGGGAGCTTGGTCTTCAACGAGATCATGGTCCAGCCGCTGAACGAACTGGCTGAATACCTGGAGATTTACAACCGCTCCACCAACTATGCGTTTGATCTGGCGGGCTACCGCCTGGCCGGGGTGGATTTTATCTTTGAGGAGGGCGCGGTTCTGGGGCCCACGCAATTCCTGGTGCTCGTGGAAAATGCGGCGGCCTTTGCCGCCGCCTACAGCAACGCGAGCGCCGTGGCCGGCGTGTATGCCGGCAAGCTCGACAATGCCGGCGAACGCCTGCGCCTGTTGCGCACGGTGGCCAGCAACGAGGTGACCGTGGACGAAGTGATCTTCTCTTCGCAGGCGCCCTGGCCCTCCGCCGCGGCGGGCGGCGGGGCGTCGCTTCAACTGCTGGATGTGCGCCGCGATAGAAATCGCGTGGGGAATTGGGCGGCGGATACCAACCGCCTCTATACGCCCGGCGCGGTCAATTCCGTGACCTCCTCCCTTCCAGAATTCCCCCAGCTGTGGCTTAACGAGATTCAGCCCAATAATGTCAGCGGCCTTCAGGACCGCATGGGGGAACGAGAGCCCTGGATCGAGCTGTACAATGGGACGGGCACGGTGCAGTCGCTGACCAACTATTACCTGACAGACAACTATGCCAACCTGACCCGCTGGGCCTTCACCAATGGGTCTGTTGCGCCTCTCGGGTTCAAGGTGGTCTTCGCCGACGGGGAGCCGGGTGAATCTTCCACCAACGAGACGCATGCCAATTTCCGCCTGAGCCTGACCAATGGCGCGCTGGCGCTGGTCCACTCCAATGCCGGGCGGTGCATCATCGTGGACTACATCAATCATCCCCGCGTCGCGGCGGACCGCTCCTATGGGTCTTCCCCGGATGGGGTGTGGACCAATCGGGGCATCTTTATGAACCCCTCTCCCGGCGCCACCAATGGCCCGTTGATTGCCGGGCGGTCTGTCGTGATCAATGAGTGGATGGCGGATAATTTGTCCACAATTCAAAACGAATATGGCGAGTGGGCTGACTGGTTTGAGCTGTACAATGCCGGCGAGGAAGCGGTGGATCTCTCCGCGCATACGCTGACCGACAATCTGAGCCTGCCGGCCAAGTGGGTGATCCCCAGCAACATGGTGATCGGCGCGGGACAGTATCTGGTGGTCTGGGCGGACAACCGGAACAGCACCTCCAATCTGCACACCAGCTTCGCGCTGAGCAAGGGCGGGGAGGCGCTGGGGTTGTTCACGCCGGAAGGCGTCGCCTTGGACACGATTGTGTTTGGGGCCCAGACCACGGATGTCAGCCAGGGCCGCTGGCCGGATGCGCATGCTGACCCGTATTATTTCATGAACAAGCCCACGCCGGGCTCCGCCAATCTGCTTTCGAGCAACCGGTTTGTGCTGGCGGTTCAAAGCCCCTGGGGTGTGGCAACCCCCGCTGTCGGACAGCACACCAATTACCATGGCGCACTGGTGGAGGTGGGCGTGGAGGCGCCGGCCCCCGTCGGCGGGACCCAATATGTTTGCTCTGGATGGGGCATGACCGGGCATTCGCCCGCCAGCGGAAGCGCTCTGGATTTCACCCTGGCGGTGACCAATCACGCCACCCTGGCCTGGCGATGGACCACCAACGTGCTGTTTTCCAGCGCCGCCGGCGCGCACGGGGGCGTGCAGGGGCCCGCGGATGGATGGCAGGCCTTGGGGGTCAGCGTGACGGTGACGGCGGTTCCGGATGCTCATTGCCAGTTCAAGGGGTGGTCAGGGGATCTGCCCTCCGCGCAGACCAACAGCAATCCGCTCGTCTTGCTCCTGGATCAGGCGCGCTCCATCACGGCGAATTTTTCCATTGAGCGGCATGTGCTGGAGGTGGCCAGCCCGCATGGAACGTCAGAGCCGGCGCCCGGTTTTTACACCAATGACTATGGCCATGTCCTATATGCCAGCATGCTCAGCCCCGAGACGCAGGGTGAGACGCAATATGTGTGCACGGGATGGGTTCTGACGGGCCAGTTGTCCGGCTCCGGCCTGGGCCCGGAGGCGGAGGTGACCCTGACCAACTCGGGTTTGCTTTCCTGGCGGTGGGCCACCAATTACTGGCTGAATCTGGGTGCCGGAAGTCATGGCACGGTGAATGTGGAAAATGGGTGGCGAGCCTCCGGCGCAACCACGCAGATCACCGCCGTGGCGGATTGGTATTACCACTTCACCAACTGGACCGGCGATGTGCCGCCCGGCGGCCTCCATGAGAATCCGTTGTTGCTTTCCATGGACGGGGCGAAAAGCATCACGGCTTGCTTCGATGCCGATCTGGCCACCAACCATACACCGGTGTGGTGGCTGGCGGAGCACGGGCTGACCAACCTGGATTGGGATGTGGAGGCGGAGCTGGACCATGACCGGGACGGATTGAGGACCTGGCAGGAGTGGCGGGCGGGGACCGACCCCACCAATTTTGCCTCGGTCCTGGCGGCGGTGGGTGCTGAGCCCTTTGCGGAGGGGGGAACGGTGATCCGGTGGTCCAGCGTTGGAGGGCATTCCTACCGCCTCCTGCAGTCCACCAACCTGCTGGATGGATTTCATTTGCTCGCGGAGGGGCTCACCGCCACGCCGGATTTTAACCTTTACACGGCCGGCGTCAGTGCCGTGGAGGGGCGGTTCTTCCTGATTGAGCTGGAGCCGTAGGGGGGCTTTACAAGCTTTTCTGCCAGTCAAACTGTGCCTTCAGACCCGCTCGCACAGGGGTCTTCGGGTTGTACCCCAGCACCCGCTTGATCTTGTCAATGTTCGCGGAGGTGTGTTGCTGATCCCCGGGCCTCGGCGCCTGGCGGTCAATGACGATCTTTTTCCCTGCGAACTCCTCCAAGTGCGCGATGGCTTCGTTGAGCGCAATGACCTCACCTCCGCCCACGTTGAACGTCTCGCCAGCCGAAGACTCCCTCTTTTCAAAGGCCAGCACGGTCGCGGCGACGCAGTCAGCCACGTACGTATTGCTTCGGGTTTGAGTGCCATCGCCAAACATTGTAAAGGGCTCGCCGGTCTTGAGGCAACGGATCAGGATGTTGTACGCCATATCTGGGCGCTGTCGGGGGCCATATACGGAGAAATACCGAAGGATCGTGATGGGGAGCCCAAAATTGGCCTCAAAGGCGCGGCAGAGTTGTTCGGCGCCCACCTTGGTGATGCCATAGGGCGAAAAGGGGCTCAACGGCATGTCCTCCGAGCCAGTGGCGGATTTTCCGTAGACGCTGGAGGTGGAGACGTGAATGAAATGGGGCAGAGTTTTCTGGGCGCGGGCGGCCTCGAGCAGTCGCTTGGTGCCGATCATGTTGCAGGAGGCATACAAATCGAAATCGCTCCAGCTTTTCATCAGGCCGGCCATGGCCGCCTCATGAAAAATCACATCACAGCGGTCCACCACGGGGGACAGGTCGTCGTACCGGAGATCCAATTCGTGGAAGGCAAAGCGTTTGGCCGTAAGAAGGCTCCTGAGATTGGTTTCCTTCAGGGGTCGCGGGTAATAGGGGATGAACGCGTCCACGCCCACCACCTCGTGTCCGCGGGCAATCAACTCCTCGCAGAGATGCGACCCAACAAACCCCGCCGCCCCGGTAACCAAGCATTTGCTCATCTTCGGATGTCCTCTAGTGCAAAAACACACGGGCATCTTTTCATAAAAAGCGCGGGAAGGGAAGAATTATGAGTGCCTCCCAGCGATTGCAGTGCGTTGAACAAGAGGGTAGAGTGTCTGCATGCCAAAAATGACCAGAGGTCCCTTGAAGGATTTTTCCCTGCCGGATTATGAGGGTGGGAGCATTGTCAACCTAATGGCTTCTGTGATTCGCTCACGCGGGGGGCGTACCCCTCATCCGGACCTCGCGGGGTTGCCGTCCCGTGCATTGAAGGACGTGGCGCGGGTGATCTATCTCGTGGTGGATGGACTGGGGATAGCCCAGCTTGACCGCTTTTTGAAGGAGGGGAGGGGGCGGGCCTTTTTTGCGGCGCATCCGCACCGGATGATCACCACCGTCTGTCCGGCCACGACGGCGGCGGCCATCACGACGTTCTCCACAGGGGCCAGTCCCGCGGAGCATGGCATTCTGGGCTGGCATTTGCATCTGCCGGATCTTGGGATGGTGGGCACCATTTTGCCCTCCGTGACGCGCACTGGCTCGCCCATGGCCGGGAAAGATTTTGCCTTGGACCAGTACCTCGCGTTTCCGTCGCACCTGGCTACAGCCAAGGGGCGGCGGCAGTTGATTTCCTACGGCGCGATCCCGAAGAGCCGCTATAATCGCGCGTTTCCCGGCTGGCAGAGTTCTGCGTCCTGCACCAGTTTGCGCGGGCTGGGGCGGCAGATCGCGGCCTTTGCCCGCGGACGCGGACGGGGGGTAGCCTATGCCTATTGGCCGGAATATGACGGGCTCTGCCACGAGAAGGGTTGTTTCAGCCGCAAGACGGTTCGCCATCTGGAGGCCATTGACCGCATGCTGGCGGGCGTGTGCCAACAGCTGGCCGGCACGTCCACGGCCTTGTTGGTAACCGCCGACCATGGCCTTGTGGATTCCCTCCCGGAGCATCGAGTGAATCTGCGCGCCCTGCCCGGCTTCTACGAGTGCCTCTCCATTCTGCCTTCCGGCGATGCGCGGCAGGTCCATTGCTTTGTGCGGCCGGGGCGGGTGAAGGATTTTCTGCGCTTGGTGCGTTCGGAACTGGCCGCCGCCTGTGCCTGTGTCACCGGCAAGGAGCTGATGGAGCTGGGCGCCTTCGGTCCCGGACGTCCCCACCCGGCCTTTGCCTCCCGGGTGGGCGATTATGTCCTGCTGGCGCGCGAGGGCTTTGTTTTTACGGCGCCGCCCGCACAGGCGAAGGCGGATTTTAATGTGGGCAATCATGGAGGGCTCTCCCCGGAAGAGAGCTGTATTCCCCTGTATGCCCTGAGTTTTTTGAATCCTGACTGCACGGAGTCTTTCTTTCAGGGTATGTAAGCGCCAACAGAAAGGATGCTGATATGAAACGCAATCGAGGGGTGCTGGTGGTGGTGGCCGTGATGGCTCTGTGTGGTTTGGCGGCCGAGGGCATGAAGCTGTTTCAGCCGCCGCGCGAGCGGAGCCCCAGGCCGGTCATCGAGGAAAAGTCCGGGCTGGTCCCTCCGGGCTCGTCCCTGCGGATTTGCACTTATAACATCGAACATTTTTCCGATGGCATCAACGATGGCGAGCATACGGAGGAGCTGGCGCTTCAGCAGGCGCGCCTCGCGGCGGCCATTTTGGAAAAGGTGAACCCGGACATCCTGGTGTTGCAGGAGATGGAGAATGTCCAGGCGCTTCGCCTCTTAAACGGCGCCTTCAAGAACCCCTATCCGCTGGGCTACATCAGCACCTTCCGGGATCGCAAGGGGAATGTGGACCCGCTGAATATTGCGGTGCTCAGCCGGGTGCCATTGATTCACGTTCGAGAAATCCTGTTCCAATGGATGGAGTGGCCCGTGCCGCCAAGGGGCTCCCTGGCCTTTTCCGTGGACTTGGAGCCGGGCCGCCGCCTGCAGGTGTATGCGGTCCATCTGAAGTCCAACTTTGGCGACAGCGCAAAAAATCAGGTGCAAAGGTCCAAGGCCCTGGAGGCGGTTGCCTCCGATGCCCAACAGCGCATGGCCGAAAAACCTGAAATCACCTGGGAGGTGGTGCTGGCCGGGGATATGAATGTGGATCCGGAAAATCCAGAGTTCAAAGACGATCTTTCGCTGGCTGGCCTGGATGGATGGATTGACTTGTGGAAGGGGCGGCCCATGGAAGAGCGAATGACCATTCCCACCCGGTTTGGCGATCCTGCCCTGGAATTCCCTCCGGCCGCTTTTGACCGGGTCTATGTGTTGCCTGAATTGACCTCATTCCCCTGGCGCGTGAAGTCACTGGACCGCCTCCCCGAGGGCGTCGCCACAAAGGATGTCACCATCAAGCCGGGCCGGGAAGGGCATGTCTCCGACCATTATCCGGTGTTTCTGGATATCGAGCGCGGACCGCAGGACTGAAACCGCTTCTGTGAGCAAGGTCGAGATCACGGCAACAGCCGGCCCGCCTTCCCACTTCACGACTTGGGCGGAGGGGCGCCGGCTAACGGTGTGCTTGCCGAGATTATCCTGCTTTCTCATTGAACTCCGCCATTCCGCACGTGTATACTGCAAATCCAATGAAGGAGACTCTGTCTCGTATGCTTTCGATTCCTTGGAGTTTGCCTGCCGCTTGCCCTGCAAGCCCCCTTTTTTTCTCTTTTTTACGCTCTGGAAGACACGCGGTCCATCGTTTTGTACATTGTACAGAACAGGTTTGACTTTTTAAGATCAAGAAAATGAGGTGGTTATGAAAGCATGGGTTCAGGCAGGTCTTTGGCTGATCGCGGTGTTGTTGGTGGGTGCAGGCACGGCTCACGCCGAGCTTCTGGCCGGGTGGCGAAAAACAAATGCGGTGACGGGGGCCGTCACGCCCTATGTGGCGACAACCAATCACCTCAAGATGACGGCCCAGATGACGTGGACCAATTTCTACAAATACAACGACAACTCGTGGTTTTACCTCGAACCATTTCACACGGGCGTGCTCGTCAACGGCGTCTCGGCGACCAATTATTGGCCGTATACCAGACCCTTTACCCAGTACATCGAATTCTGTTTCACGGTGGACCCGGGCTACAAGATCATTTTTACGAACATGCTCCTGCGGGGCCAGAATGATGAACGGCGTCTTTGGTTTCACTTGCGCTCCGAAACGGACAACTTCTCGCAGGATCTTATCATTGGGAATAACGATCATTCGACCGGCCAATGGACGAATCGGAACTATTTGACGACCACCAATAGCTTCAGGAACTACACCAATGCGCTGTACTTCCTGGACGTGACCAACCGGCCGGTCCGGCTCCGGCTCTACGGCGTGGCCGCGAGGTCCCAATGGGCTTACTTCTACATGACCAATCTGACCACCAGCGCTTATGCGTATAATTGCATGATCGCATTCGAGGGCGAGGTGAAGCGCGCGATAGACGTGATTCCTTCGAGCGGCCCGCTGGTGGGCGGGAATATCATTGTGCTCACCAACGCGGTCGACCCGATCATCGGGGATGGGACCGACATCACGAATGTCCAGGTGGGCGCGTTGAGCATAACGAATTTTCTCGGGCAGGGCACCAACTGGGTGAGCTGGGTCGCGCCGCCGGGTGACAGCCCGGGCGCCAAGGACATCATTGTGTGTTCCGCCAGCACCGGCAACACGATCATCACGCGAGGCTATACGTACAACCCGACGGGTGTCATTCTGGGCGCGTCGCCCGCCTCGGGCGATGCGGCGGGTGGCTACTCCGTGGCTATCGTTGGCAGTAACCTCTGCGACGGCACGGACATAACGAATCTCATTTTTGGCGGCCACTCGCTTGTGCCGTCAAGCCAGTCGGCCACGCAGGTGGTCGTGACTGTGCCCGCCGGAAGCGGGACGGTGGATGTGCAGATCTGTTCCACGAGTTTTGGCGAATCGTTCGGCTCATCCGTGTTTATCTACACCAATGCCGGGCCCCAGGATCAAACGATCACGTTCGACCCGATTGCCGTGCAGAGGCAAAGCGCATCCGTGGGCCTTGTTGCAACGGCCTCGAGCGGACTGGAAGTGAGCTTTGCGGTGGAGAGCGGACCGGGCTCGATTACAGGTGGGACAAACCTGACGTTCCTGGGGGTGGGTGAGGTGGCCGTGGTGGCGTCGCAGGGGGGCGATGGCAGTTGGAATCCGGCGCCGGATGTTACCAACCTCGTCAAGGTTTTCGCTGTTTCGACCAGTATTGGCCCCTACGGCGGCGGCAACACGATCACCATTACCAACGGGCACTTTGGCACGATCACCAATGTGCTGGTGGGTGGGTTGGCGGCGGTGATTCAAGGCTCTGGGAGCGATTGGGTGACGATCATTGTGCCCGAGACGGGGTCGTCCGGCGCGAAGGATATCGTGATCCAGACGGACGGCGGCGACATTACGTTGGCGAATGCGTACACGGTCAATGAGCAAGGAACTATCTATGACAACGACGTCGCCGGCAAGTGGGAGGAAATTGTGGGAGTGCCGATCTCGCTGTATGGCCACGCGGTGGGCGTGTTGAGCAATGGCCTGTACACGGTGGGCGGCAGTGGCGCTATCACGAACGTCTATTGGTTTGACGGGACCAACTGGAGCAAAGCCGCCGGTCTTCCGAGCGGCAGGGAATATATGACCGCCGACGCGCTGAACGGCTCGTTGTATGCCATCGGCGGTCGGGCGGTCGGTACGTTTACCAATGTGTACCAATTTGACGGGTCGGCGTGGACGGAGGTGGCCGGATTGCCTGCCGCGCGGTACTCCATGGCGTGCGGTGTGGTGAGCGGGGCGCTCTATGCCGCAGGCGGATTCGGCTCCGCGGTCCACTTGAACGTCTACCGGTTTGATGGGACCAACTGGAGCGAGGTCGCCGGCTTGCCGCAAGCGCGGTGCGAATTGTCAGCGGCCGTTCTGAACGGGGAGCTGTATGTCGCGGGCGGATACGGCGGGGATTTTTCGGCTAGAACCAATGTATTCCGCTTCAATGGAACAACGTGGAGCGATACGGTCGGCCTGCCGGTCGCACTGTATGGCGCAGGAATGTGCGAGTGGGAGGGTGCGCTGTACCATGTCGGCGGCAGGACTGCTGGAGGCGTCCTCTCGTCGAATGTATACCGGTTCGACGGGACGAATTGGACACAGATTGCCGGCTTGCCAGCCGCGCGCAATAGGCTTGGAGTGCGCGCCATGGGCGGCCACATCTATGCCATCGGCGGAGATAGTGGAGGTTCCCAGACGAATGTGTACCGTTATCCATCCGCCGGCATGAACGGTGTCTCGCCCGCTTCCGGATCGTGGACCGGTGGGTATCCTGTGGTCATTACCGGCACGAATCTTGGCAGTGGCGTGGACATCACGAACGTGACCTTGTGCGGCGTGAGCGTGGCGAGCATTCAGAGCCAGTCGGCGACGCAGGTGGTGGTGACGGCGGGTGTCGGTTCGCCGGGCCTCGGCGACGTGCGGGTCTATTCCGTCAGCTATGGCGAAACGGTCAAGAGCAACGCCTTCACCTATACGGCAAGCGACATCCTGGTGACGGTCCCGCCGGTTGAGCCGGTCCCGCTGGGATCGGTCGTGACCAACATCTTTTCGGTGACCAACTCCGGAACAGAGGCGCTGCTGATCACGGCCGCGACCAACAACGGCGCGGGCGCGGCATACTTCGATGTCTCGGCGATACCAGGTGTGGTGGAGCCGGGCACGGTCAGTAACTTCCCCGTGGTTTTCACCGCCGGTGAGATTGGGCATTTCACGCCGACCTGCTACACCGTGAATAACAGCCCGTATCCGAATTACTATTTCGGACTCGCCGGCGTGGTGTTCCACCTCTCCACTAACGCCGGACCCTACGCGGGCGGGAACACGATCACGATTACCAACGGGCATTTTGGCACCATCACGAACGTGTTGGTGGGCGGGGTGGCGGCGGTGATTCAAGACTCTGGGAGCGATTGGGTGACGATCGTGTTGCCTGCGGTCAGTCCCGCGGGCGTGAAGGATATCGTAGTGCAGACCGATACCGGCGATATTACTCTGCCCAACGCCTACACCTACAATCCGGCGGGCTGGATCGCAGATTCCGAGCTGGTGCGAGGCGGTCCGTATATCGCGGCGGGCCGGGCTCATTCGCTGGGTGTGAAGTCGGACGGCACGATGGTGGCGTGGGGGTGGAATGATGACGGCCAGACGGACGTGCCGTCTCCAAACACGAACTTCGTGGCGGTGTCTGCGGGTCGTGTTCATTCGCTGGGCTTGAAGTCGGACGGCACTATCACGGCTTGGGGGAATAATGGTGATGGCCAGACCAACGTGCCTTCGCCGAACGTGGATTTTGTGGCGGTGGCGGCCGGGTATTACCATTCGTTGGGCTTAAAGTCGGACGGTTCAGTTGTAGCGTGGGGGGCCAATTGGAGCGGCCAGACGAACGTGCCTTCTCCGAACACGAACTTCGTGGCGGTGGCGGGTGGCTTTTATCATTCGCTGGGCTTGAAATCGGACGGAACGATTGTGGCGTGGGGGGCGAACGATTATGGCCAGACGGACGTGCCGTTGCCGAACGCGGATTTCGTATCTGTGGCGGCTGGGTGGTATCATTCGCTGGGCTTGAAGTCGGATGGGATGATCGTGGCGTGGGGGAGTAATGGTGTTGGCCAGTTGGATGTGCCGTTGCCGAACACGAACTTCGTGGCGGTGGCGGCTCTGGCCGATCATTCGCTGGGCTTGAAGTCGGACGGCACCATTGTGGCGTGGGGGGCGAACGATTATGGCCAGACGGACGTGCCGTTGCCGAACACGGATTTTGTGGCGGTGGCGGCTGGTAGTTATCACTCGCTGGGCTTGAAGTCGGACGGGACGATCGTGGCGTGGGGGTGGAATGATGACGGCCAGACGAACGTGCCCGCGCCGAACGCCGACTTCGGGAAATTTGCGTATGGCGTTCTGCCCGCGAGCGGCTCTTGGACCGGTGGGTATCCTGTGGTCATTACCGGCACGAATCTTGGCAGTGGCGCGGACATCACGAACGTGACGCTGGCGGGCGTGGCGGTGGATTCTATCGTAAGCCAGTCCGCGACGCAGGTGGTGGTGACGGCGGGTGTCGGTTCGCCCGGCCTCGGCGATGTGGTTGTGCAATCCGTGAGCTACGGCACAACCACCAAATCCAACGCATTTACCTATCTCATGCCGCAGTTCATTCTGCTGGGCACAAATGGAGCGGTGATTGCCAACAGCAATACGACCTCGCTGGCCAATGGCACGGACATGGGCGAAATCATCGTCGGGCAAGGGACGCTGACCAATGTGTTCAGCATGACCAACTCGGGCAATACGGCGCTGATCATTAGCGGCATCGCCACGAACAGCTCGACGGCGTTCAGCATCCTGAATGCGCCATCCGTAGTGCCCGCGTCATCCGTGGTCCAGTTCTCGATGGTGTTCGATCCGCAGGGCGGACAACAGAATGCCTCGTTCTCGTTTGTGCATAATGGCACAAACTCGCCGTTCATCTTGAATGTGCGGGGCACAGGCATCGGCGGGGGCATCGCGCTGGGCACGAATTTGCTAGTCTTCTCTGGCGTGCACCAAGGGAGCGACCCGGTGGCGCAATGGGTGAACATGCGCAACGTTGGCGTCAGCGGTTTCAGCTACAGCAATACCTGGGCGTACGGTGCGGGCGCGAGCGGATGGCTGGGGGTCTCGCCGGTGGCGGGGAGTGTGGCGTTTGGCGGCGAGGTGGTGTTGACCAATGCCGTGTCCCTGGCGGGCGTCAATGCGGGCATATATTACGCGACCAATCGCGTCAGTTCCGCGGATGCCACGAATGCGCCGCAGTCATACATGGTGGCCTTGGTGGTGGACAAAGCCAGTCAGACCATCACCTGGCCGCCGATGGGCGGCCAGATCACCACCAGCCGGGTGGGGCTGGCGGCCTCGGCCACGAGCGGCTTGCCGGTAGACTTCAGCGTCCTCTCCGGCCCGGCGAATATTGCGGGCGGAACCAATCTGACGTTCTCCGGCGCGGGCGAAGTTCTGCTGATGGCCACGCAGACGGGCAATAGCAACTGGTACGGCGCGCCGAGCATCACCAACACGTTCACGGTGACCAAGGCAGTGGCGGGGGTGACGCTGAACAACCTGAGCCAGA
>CAZFSE010000062.1:0-1500 GCA_964521805.1 uncultured Verrucomicrobiota bacterium | reverse complement strand
TGACCTCGGGCACGGGGACGGTCCTGGTACGGGCGACCAAGGCGGGCGATGACAATTGGAATCCGGCCAGCGTGACGGGCGCGGTGACGGCGGCAAAAGCGAGCCAGGTGGTGACGTTCCCGAATCCAGGCAACCAGATTGCGACGAATATCGTGACGTTGACGGCATCGGCCTCATCGTTATTGCCTGTGACGTATGAGGTCTTCCTGGGCCCGGCGGTGATTCAGCATACGAACCAGGTGGCGTTTACAAATAAGGGCGCGGTGATCCTGGTGGCGCTCCAGGCGGGCGATGCCAATTGGAATCCGGCGGGCTCGAACGTGGCGTTTACGGTGGTGGGCGCGTCAGCGGCTGTGCATCTGACGAATCTTTCGCACGTGTACGATGGAGGGCCGAAGTCGGCGGCGGCCACGACGCTTCCTCCGGGGTTGAACGTGGTGGTGACGTATGCGGGTGACACCAACTGGCCGGTGAATGCAGGGGATTACACCCTTGTGGGCATTGTTCAGGAACCCTTGTACCAGGGCGGGGCGACGGATGTGTTCACCATTGCGCGGGCCCCGCAGACAATCACGTTTGGTGTTATCGGCGATCAGGTCATTACCAATGCCATTGGCTTGGCGGCGACGGCCTCCAGCGGCTTGCCGGTGAGCTTTGGAGTGACGGGGCCGGCGGCGCTGGCGGGCGGGACCAACCTGAGCTTTACGGGGACGGGCGTGGTGAGTGTGACGGCCTCGCAGGCGGGGAACACCAACTGGCTGGTGGCGTCGAATGTGGTGCATGTGTTCACGGTCTATCCATTGCGGCCTGCCTTGTCGGGTGTGTTCCATGCAAATGCCGAGGCCACGACTGCGGACATGGGGGCCGTGATCGAGAACGTGTACGGCGCCAATGCCACGGAGCGCGGCATCCTTTGGAGCACGAATGAGGGCTTTGCGGCGGGAAGTGCATGGAAGGCCTCGCAGTCAGGGCTATATGGCGCGGGCGGCTGGACCCAGCAGGTGGCCGGGCTGGTCTCCGGTCTCACCAATTATTATCGCGCGTACGCCGTGAATGCCGCAGGCACCAGTTACACGGTCCAGGCGTGGGTCCACATGAAGCCCGAAGCGCCGGTGGCCGATCCGGGCTCAAACATCAATCCGGACAGCTTCCAGGCGAACTGGAATGCGGCGCGCGGAGCCACGAACTACCTGCTGGATGCCTCCGAGGATGATGAGTTTGGAAGCTTCCTCCCTGGCTATGAGAACCGAGGGGTGGGGGATGTCTTGTCCCACACGGTGACTGGGCTGACGGCGGGCATGCTGTACCATTACCGCGTCCGCGCGGAGAACGAGGCGGGCGTCAGCACAAACTCGGAAACCATCTCCGTGCTGACCGCGCCGCGCCTGACGATCCTGACCTGGCCGCGTGCGGCGGGCCAGACGATTCCGGAGCAGGGGAGCTACATCGTGGACTTTGCCACGCCGACGCAAGTGGTGACTTGGGCGAATCCGGGGTATC
>CAZFSE010000061.1:7363-21332 GCA_964521805.1 uncultured Verrucomicrobiota bacterium | reverse complement strand
TCGTTTACACTAAGCCTTTTCAACCTTGACCAACCTCAACGCACTTCTGTACCCTCGGGGGCGAACATGGTAAGATAGTCGTTGCATAAAGACTACTAAAAGTACGCCCAATAATACTGTTCGGCCAGAAGGATGATTGACACCGCGGCATAATATACGTACAGTGTACATATGACTGATCTGCGATTCGTATGGGATGAGAAGAAGAACCGGGAGAACATCCGAAAACACGGCGTTTCATTCGACGAGGCGCAGAGCGTCTTTCTCGACGAGAACGCCATCAGGTTCTACGACCCGGACCACTCGCACGATGAGGACCGATTCATCATGCTCGGCATAAGCATCAGACTGCGGGTCCTGGTTGTCTGTCACTGCTATAGAGAAGACGACACGGTCATCCGGCTCATATCGGCAAGAAAGGCGGACAAACATGAAGCCCAAGACTACTGGAGGTGACACAATGAGAACGCACTATGACTTCTCCAAGATGAAGGGGGAAACGAACCCCTACATTGGACGACTGAAACAGCCCATTACGATTCGCTTGGACAAGGCCACAGTGACCTACTTCAAGGCCCTGGCCACGCAACTTGGCATGCCCTATCAGAATCTCATCAATCTCTACCTGAGAGAGTGCGCGTTCACCCACAAGAAGCTCGAACTCAAGTGGTCATCATAGAAAGCCGAAGCGGGTCGCCGGGAGTGATTAGCTCCCGGCTCCCACACCACCGGACTTGCGGCTCCGCATCCGGCGGTTCAGAAGAATCAGCCTGTCACAGGGCAGGCCACCCGGACTGATTTGAAGCCGGGTAATGAAACGCGATCCATCGTTCGCGGACCGAGACCAAGCGTTGACGTTTCCCTTCGGTCACTCCCGCCTAACGGCGGGCCATCTCGCCCGCGGCTCGGTTGTGATTTCAGCCATGCGTCGTTCAAGCCCCACTGCGTAGCCATTGTGCGGGACAGGTGCCAGTAGCTCTTTCGGCTGAGCGCCGTGAGAACGGCCTGCCGTTCCGAGACGCCCAACTTGAGCAGTTGCCCCACACGCTTGCGGCATCTTTTCCACTGCTTCCAGTAGCACATCCGCAGGCGGCGGCGAGCCGAGGGGCGGGAACGCCCCGAGACAGACAACCGCAGGTTGCCCGCAGGGTGAGGCGAGCGGGCGCTCGTCTCATCAATCCCAGAGGCCGTTGGCCCCCGCTGGCCTTCGGGATATACACCCGTCGAACCGGTTGGGGCCGGTAAGTTCCGGCTTCCAGAGCTTTCTTTACGGTTTCCCATTGGGCTGAACGCACAAAGTCCGGGAACTGTTCGACGGTCATCCCGTCTATTCCTGGCGCTCCATGATTCGCCCTCACTTGTTCCCATGCGCGTTGCAGGTTCTTCTGTGAAAGGACCTGCTCCATGAGTTTTGCGTTCAAGGCAGAGGGGTCCGTGGCCAGACAATCGTTGGCTCCATCATTCGACTTCATTGCTTTCGTTGCGGTCACGGTCTCTTCCTTGTTCTTCCGTTTGGCCCTTTGCTCCATCCGCTTTCACGGACTTCATCGCTACTACGGCCTCTGCTGACTCCTGCCCGAAGATCGGCGGATGTTTCCATCCACCGCGCCGGCGGTTACGCAAGCGTTTGCCCCCAGCCGATGCCGGGCAGGTCTCCCCAGATAAGTATGTAAGCTTCCACCGCGCAAACGCCGCATTTACCCTGCCACTGGATCAAGGGCTTCGTCATGTTGTGCAGACTCGCCCCATAGCTGAGCCTTGTATGCGGTTTGTGTTCCTCGCCTCGCGGTTTTGTACTCCGGGTTGCCGGTCGCTTCGCTCCCTGCCACCCTGCGGGTGGCCTGTGCCCTTCGGGCGCTCCTTCGGACCACCCCTCGCGGGATCGCCCTTGCCTTCGACTATTCGTTCTCTATACTGATCCTCCGAAAGGGGACTTTAACCCCATGAGTTCACATACATGCTGGGCGTACCCCAGGCCTTTCAGCGTACCCCGCTACGCGGGTCCGCGGAGGGCTAACGCTGGGTTTAAGGGTGCATTGACAACCCAACGACCGAGGTGTACGTTAATGCGTACCTATTGGGAGATACATCATGACAACGCTCACAGCCACCACAGCACGCCGTGAATTCTTCGACCTCGTCAAAGGAGCCGCCGAGGGCCACAGGACGTTTCGTATCCAGCACCGCCGAGGCGCGGCTGTTCTGATTTCGGAAGACGATTACGAGGGCCTGTTGGAAAGCTTGGAACTCCTGTCTCTGCCCGGGTTCCGCCAGAGGCTCAAAGCTTCCATCAAGCAGATGAAGACGGGAGATACGATTTCGATGGAGGAACTCTTTGGGGACAAGAAGTGAAGCCATACGAAGTCCAATTCACCAAAGAGGCGGTGAAGGATTTCCACAAGCTCACCCCTAAACTTCAACAGAAGCTCAAAGAGATTCTGTCCGAATCGATCTCCAAGAATCCTCATTGCGGAAAACGATTGGTTGGCGACCTCGCAGGCTTTTTCTCCTATCGACTCACCTTCAAAGACAGAATCGTTTACTCGGTTGATGATGCGGCGAAGACGATCTTTGTCCACCGAACACGTACTCATTACGGGGAATAGGAAGACCGAACAAAAGGAGGATTCGTAGTGTGCCGCTTCGGCCACACGGCAATCCTGGGTTGAACAAGCCGCGCGGGGAGAGGGTTGGAGTGACGCCGGTTGATACAACGGCGTGGATAGACTTGTTCCGGGGAACGGACACCGCGCACTTTACGTCGCGTTCCGCGTCGAAAGTGAAGGCGAATATTGCCCCGCCGAAGCGGATTCGCGAAGGCGGATGAGGGTGTTGCCCACCATGGCCGCCCAGTGATGGGCGGCCCCGCGGGCCATGAGATTCCTGATCCGCGTCCTTGGCAATTTCCACGGGCTCTCTCTTGACATCCCCTCCACTTTCCTCATACTGGCCCGCGTTTGCTGGGGGAGTTCCTGTGTGGGAACTGAGAGATCCGGAAGTACCGGGTGACCCTTTGAACCTGTTTGGGTAATGCCAACGTAGGGAAAGCGGCTGGAATCTGCTTCAAAACCGGCCCGCCGACGCTGGCCGGAGTTTTTTATGAACGCCATGATGACGCAAATTTCCGCCGCGCAAGAAGGCCTCGTCACCCCCGCCCTGTGCGCCGTGGCCGTCCAGGAAAACATTCCCTCTTCACTCCTCCTAGAACACACCGCCCGCGGGCATGTTGTCATTCCCGCCAATCCCGCGCATAAGAATCTCCACCCCATCGGCATTGGGCGCGCGCTCCGCACAAAGATCAATGCCAATATCGGCAATTCCGCATTGGCCAGCGATCTGGCTCAGGAACTGGAAAAACTGGACCTGGCCATCCGGTACGGCGCGGACACCGTCATGGATCTCAGCACCGGCGCCAACGTGAATGAAATCCGCGCCGCCATCCTGGAGCGCAGTGTGGCGCCCATCGGCACCGTGCCGATTTACCAAGCCCTCACCCTGGTGGACAATCCCATGGATCTGACGATCGGCCTGCTCCTGGAGGTCATTGAAGAACAGGCTCAGCAGGGCGTGGACTACATGACGCTTCATGCGGGCCTCCTGCGCCGGCATCTCCCCTCCGCCAAGAAACGCCTGATGGGCATCGTCAGCCGCGGCGGCGCCATTCTCGCCAAGTGGATGGCGCACCACCAGCGGGAGAATCCGCTGTATGAACACTTTGACCAGGTGCTGGACATCTGCCGCGCGCATGATGTGACGATCTCCCTCGGCGATGGGTTGCGCCCCGGATGCCTCGCCGACGCCTCGGACGCCGCGCAGTTCGCCGAACTGGAAGTGCTGGGCGAACTCGTCCACCAGTGCCGCGAGGCCGGCGTTCAGGCCATGGTGGAGGGGCCCGGCCACATCCCGCTGGATGAAATCGAAATGAACATGCGCCGCGAACGCGAAGTCTGCGACGACGCCCCGTTCTACATCCTCGGCCCCGTGGTCACCGACTGCGCCCCCGGCTACGACCACATCACCTCGGCCATTGGCGCGACCCTCGGCGCCTTCCATGGCGCCGCCATGCTCTGCTATGTCACCCCCATGGAGCATCTCGGACTGCCGGATGCCGGCGACGTGCGCAACGGCGTCATCGCCTACAAGATCGCCGCCCATGCCGCGGATATCGCGCTTAAACGCCCCCACGCACGGGAACGTGACGACGCCATCTCCCGCGCGCGCGTAGCCTTCGACTGGGAACGGCAGTTCGACCTGGCCCTGGACCCGGAGCGCGCCCGCTCCCTGCGGTGCAAAGCCACGCTCCACCAAAAAACCCCCTCCGACACCCAGCACTGCACCATGTGCGGCCCCAAGTTCTGCTCCATGCGCGTCAGTCAGGAATTTCAGGAACTGCTCCCATGACGAAATCTTCCAAGGGTTGGAAACTTTTCAAAAAAAAGTTCCAAGGGTTGGAACTTTTTCAACAAAATCTTCCAAGGGTTGGAACTTTTTTTCCCGATTTTTCCAACCCTTGGAACTTTTTTAAGAGGCCCGCATGAGGCCGGTGGTGTGGACCATCGCGGGCTCGGATCCGGGCGGGGGCGCAGGCATCCAGGGCGACCTGAAGACCATGAACGCCTTGGGCGCACATGGGTGCTCGGTCATCACCACGCTGATTGCGCAAAACACGCAAGGCGTGCAACGCGTGGAGCCGGTCTCGTCCGCCATGTTTCAGGCGCAACTGGACTCGCTGGCGGCAGACCTGCCGCCGAAGGCCATCAAGATCGGCCTGCTGGGTCCCAGCGCCTCCATCCGAGCCCTTGCACACACCCTCCGGCAACAGTCCTGCTTTGTCGTGCTCGACCCGGTGATCCAGTCCTCCAGCGGGCGCCGATTTCTGGAGCCCGAGGCGCTGGACACGATGAAGCGCGAGCTCCTGCCCCTGGTGCATCTGCTGACGCCCAACCTGCCGGAGGCGGAGCTCCTGCTGGGCCGCTCCATCACCGGAACGGAGGAAATACAACAGGCGGCGCACGACCTGCGCAAACTCACGGGCGGCGAAATCCTGCTCAAGGGCGGACATGCCGAAGGAGATCTATGCGCCGATTTCTGGACGGATGGAACCGGCGAACTCTGGATCAGCAGTCCGCGGAGCGAGGTTTCTCATACGCACGGCACGGGATGCACGTTGTCCTCCGCCATCGCGTCCGTCCGGGCGCTGGGCGCCGGCGCGACGGACAGCCTCGTCATCGCCAAGGCCTACGTCAACCAGGGCTTGCGCCTGGGCGGGGGCATCGGCAAGGGCCGAGGGCCGCTGGCGCACATGGGCTGGCCGGACAACCCGGAAGATCTGCCCCGCGTGTCCAAGGAATTCCCCGGTGCCTGCCCAGCCCTGGCCTTTCCCCCCGCCGGGGCGCTGGGGCTCTATCCCCTGGCCAGCCGCGCGGCCAAGCTGGAGCCGCTCTTGAAATTGGGTGTCAGGACCTTGCAACTGCGCGCCAAGGACCTGCGGGGCGAGGCGCTTGACCACGAAATCCAGCAGGCCGTGGCCTTGGGGAAAAAGTTTGGGGCAGAGGTGTACATCAACGATTGCTGGGAAGGCGCATTGCGGGCCGGCGCGCAGGGGGTCCATCTCGGGCAGGAGGACCTGGCCACGGCGAATCTGCCCGCCCTGGCAGAGGCGGGCCTTCGGCTGGGAGTCAGCGCGAGCTCCTGGACGGACTTGGCGCGCTTGAAGGGCCTGCACCCCAGCTATGTGGGCATCGGGGCCGTGTTTGCCACCGGCTCAAAGGCCATTGACTATGCGCCTCTGGGAATCGAAGAATTTCGCCGCCTGCGGGCCATGGCCGGGGCGCCCGTGGTGGCGATTGGTGGCATTACCTTGGACAATGCGCCCGCCTTGATTCAGGCGGGCGCCAGCGGAATCGCGGTGATCTCGGATCTGGAGCAGGCCCCCAGCCTGGAAGAACGGGTGCGGGCCTGGCAGGCGCTCCTCAGGACCGGAGCAGGGCAATCGCCAGCAGGATGCCCAAGATAAACCAGAACGGCAGGGAAGCCAGCAAAGCCCAGGTGATCAGCCGCGTCCGCTTCAGGCGGTCATGCATGGACCTGTTCTCCAAAGCCCGCGCAATCCGGATGCGAATCTCCTCGATGCGGCAGGGCTTGGACAGGAAATCGCTGGCGCCGGCGCGAACCGCCTCCACGGCGTCAGGAATCGAGGGGAAGCCCGTCAGCACCATGACAATGGCCTCGGGGTCAAGCTCCAGCAGGGCGCGGGTCAGCTCCATGCCGCTCATGCCCGGCATGCGAACATCCGTGATGACCACATCCGCCGCGCCAGGGTGAAAGGCTTTCAGAGCCGGCTCCGCCTGCTCAAAAGCCTGCACCTCGTACCCCAACTCGCGAATCATGGCCCCCAAGACACCCCGAACCGATTCGTCATCATCCACCACCCAAACCATTGCGGCCATTTTACAGCCCTCCTCTATCTATGGCCCAGAGACTACCATCCGGGCCTGGAAATGTCCATCACACGATGGTCTCCGTGGTCAAGCCCACGGTCACGCGACTGTGGGGAATCTCGGTTTCAATGCTGTGCCGGAGCTGGTCAATCACCGGCTGAACCTCGCTCATCGCCTTGTCGGCATGAAACTCCAGAAAAATTTCAATAAAGACATGGCTTCCGGACCGGCGGGAGCGGACGCCATGCAGGGCCTCGTAGGCGTCAAAATGCCGCGCCAGCTCCCGCAGGATGATGATCTGCAACTCCTCATCCAGCGTGCGGTCCAGCAGATCATAGAACGAGCTGGAGAAGATGCCCGTGGCGGCCAGCAGGATAAACAGGGCGATCACGAGCGAGGACACAGGGTCGATGAATTGCGCCCAGCCATGGGCATGAAGCGCCAGGCTGAGCCCCAGCGAGGCCAGGATGAACAGGTTGGCAAAGGCCTTGCTGGCAAACAGGCGCATCTGCGAGGCCATGATCGGCGAGGCCTCTGCTTGCAGGGACTGCCGCGCCTTCCAACAGAGGGCGCCATTCACCACCATATACACCACCTGTGAGGACAGGCTGATCCAGACCCCCACGCCCGTGATATGCGAGGGATGCCGGATGTTGTTGAAGGCATTGACCAGGATGATCAGGATGCTCCCGATCATGACAGCGCCTACCAGCAGGCTGGACAGATTCTCCAGCTTGCCCACCCCGTATTGGAAGCGGTGGTCCGCCCCGCGCTGGATTCGGCGAATAACGATCCACGCCAGCAGAACGGCAAAAAACTCCAGGGCCGTCTTGAAGAAATCCGCCAGGATCACCGAGGAGCGCGCCGCCAGCAGGGCCGCCAGGGTAATCCCGGTGTCCACCAGCCCCGCCACCACCGCATTGCGCGCGGTGGCGGCACGGGAACCACCGGACGTGTGCGCGGAAAAACTCATATCAGCTTTCCGCCGCCGGAGGAGCCTCCACGGCCTGCAAGGCCGCCTCCCGGGTTTCGCAGATCGTTAAAAACCCAACGAAGCCCGTCGCCTGGAGAATCCCGAAAATAACGGGGGGAACGGCATACAGCGCCATACGGCCGGACAGCCGCTTGATCTTCTTGGCCAGCGTCAGCAGAACCCGCAACCCCGCACTGCTCATAAAAGAAAGCTGACTGCAATCCAGAATCAGCCGGCCCTTCCCATCCACCAGCAACTTCTCCAGATCCTTCTCAAAAACCGGCGCGGTGATGCCATCCAGCCGCCCGCTCAATCTCAACTGCGTAACCGTGCTCCCCTCACTGCTTGTACACTCAAACATGTTTGTTCCTCACGCTTCGGCCAAAGAAGGCCATCCGTCAGGGCCCTTCATTCCATTCAGCCCCCCGCAAGGCAGAATGTAGCACCCGGCCCTCCAGTTGTCACTTCCTCTCATGCACCCTTCTTTTTGGATTGATTTGCGGGGGCAAGGCTTCTATAGGCTTGAGGCACCATGAGCAGAACTTTTGAGGCGGTCATTCGCAACGAGTTTCCACAGATGGAATCTCTGGCCTCCGCCCTTCAGCAGTTTGCGGAAGAGCACAACCTGGCCCATGGCTTGGTCTACAAACTGAACCTGGCCGTTGAGGAGATGGTCTCCAACATCATCAAGTACGGCTATGACGATGCCCATTCGCATGAGATCGGAGTCCACGTGAGCCTGGAAGACGGGGGCGCCACCCTGCGCATTGAGGACGATGGGCATGCCTTTAACCCGCTGGACCGGCCTGAGCCGGACACCAACAAGCCTCTGGAGCAACGCGAGATTGGAGGCTTGGGCATCCATCTGGTCCGCAATATGTGCGAGGACATGCGCTACCGCAGGGATAACGGCAGGAACATCCTGGAGATTCGCCTGTCAGACAAGTCCGAGTAAAGCCCGCACCCGCCGCTCATGCTGGTTCAGCGGAGAATCCCTCATTTGTCAGCGGCCCTTCTGCGCCTTCCACTGGAAGGGGATGCTGTTCTCAAAAGGATCTGCGCGCGTCTCATCGGGACGCTCGCGGTTGTAGGGCTCGCTCGGAATGTTCAGCACCATGGCCTCCATCTCGCCTTCGCACTCGAACCCGTGCCAGACCCCCCTCGGCACCTGCACCGCCACCGGCTGGCTCGCGGAGAGGATCAGCTCCCACGTCTGCCCCAAGGTGGGCGAGCCTTCGCGCTGGTCATAAAAACCCATCCGGATGCTTCCCACAATCGCCGTGAACAACTCCTCCTGCCGGTGATGCACATGCCACGCCTTCACAATGCCGGGCCGCACCGTGCTGATGTGCGCCTGCCCAAACCCCCGGTAAAAATCGTCCGTCGCCTTCATGATTTCCAGCAAACGGCCCCGTTCATCCCCGAACCATTTCAATTCCTTGATCGTCATTGCATCCAGCATGCCATCCTCCTTTAGTCACGCGAGCCTACCACCCGGCGCCCGAAAAGAAAATGCCGGAATCCCGCCGGGAAAGGGAGCTCGAGGCTCCCTCGACCCTGGTGGCGGGAGCCTCCCGCTGAAAAAGTGGCGGGGCGGGTGTCGCTGGCAAAGAATTCAATTTTAAGGGTCATGACGGTGCCATACGGGGTGTTGTCAACCTTCGCACGTTGCATCGCCTCAACGAGACAGACAATCCACATTCAATTTACAATGCCCCTCATTGAGCGTACTGTAAGTAAAACGCTTTACTGTTGTGATGTTTCAGAGGTGTAGGGATGAGTTTTTATTCAGGAAAAGTCCGTTGGGGCCTGCTGGGGATGGCGAGTCTCTGGCTGGCGCCAGCCCTCACAGCCCAGGCGCAATCCGCAAGGCTGGGGCTGGGCTCTGTTCCATACGCCGACGCCTCCGGAACGGGCGTAACCTTCCGCGTCTGGGCCCCGAATGCCTCGAGTGCCGGGGTCAAGGGCCAATTCAATGGCTGGGCCACCACCCCGCTGGTCTCTGAAGGTGCTTCGGGGCTTTGGTCCAGGGACATCGCCAATGCCCGCGTGGGTCAGGAGTATAAATATGTAATCAACGGCAACGACCGGCGCGACCCCCGCAACCGCCGCGTAAAAAACTCGGCGGACAACTCCATCATTTACGACCCCCAGGCGTTCAACTGGGAGGGACAAACCTTCTCTCAGCCCTGGCGAAACGATCTGGTCCTCTACGAAATGCATGTGGGCACGTTCAATGCGGAGGCGTGGGTGCCCAGCACCTTCGACCAAGCCATCGAAAAACTCGACCACCTGATCGCCCTGGGCATCAATGGCATCCAGGTCATGCCCATCAATGAGTTTGCCGGCGACAAGAGCTGGGGCTATAACCCGTCGGATCCCTTTGCCATCGAAAGCGCCCTGGGCGGGCCCGACGCCTTCAAGCGGTTCGTGAAGGCCTGCCATGCGCGAGACATCGCGGTGTTGCTGGATGTGGTGCATAATCATTACGGCCCCAGTGACCTCTCGCTCTGGCAGTTCGATGGCTGGAGCCAGAACGGCCTGGGCGGCATTTACTTCTACAACGACAGCGACCGGGCCTCCACCTGGTGGGGCAACACACGCCCAGATTTCGGACGCAGTGAGGTGCGCGCCTTCATCCAGGACAGCATCACGATGTTTCTCGATGAGTACCACGTAGATGGCTTCCGCTGGGACTCGGTCTTCAACATCCTCTACTACAAGGATGGCGCCTTTCAGAATGCCGACGGGCGCTCCCTGCTCAATGAAATCAATGACCACATGCGAGTGCATTATCCCGACCGATACCGCATCGCGGAGGACCGCGCCTTCGATTTTTCCATCCAATTCGAGAGCCAGTGGGACACCGGCTTCCACGACCATCTGGAGTGGCAGGTCACCCAGTCCAGCGACGCCGCCCGCAACATGAGCTGGCTGGGCGACAAGCTCGTGCAGGGCGCCGGGCTTCACCGCGTCATCTTCTCGGAGAGCCATGATTCGGTGGGCGACCTCAACAACCACTACCGCCTCCCCCGGAACATTGATCCATCCAATCCCTGGAGCCTCTGGGCGCGCAAGCGCCAGCTTCTCGCGGCCGCCACCGTCCTGACCGCCCCCGGCATCCCCATGATCTTCCAAGGCCAGGAAATGAATGAGGACTGGACCTTCAGCGCGGAGACCGCCCTGCGCTGGAGCCTGACCAACACCTTCAGCGGCATCGTGCGCGCCTATGGCGATTTAATCCGCCTGCGCCGCAACACACAGGGCGGCACCCAGGGCCTCAAGGGCACAGGCATCTCCGCCCACCACCGCGACGACCTGAACAAGGTCATTGCCTATATTCGATGGGATGCGGGCGGCGGCGCCGATGATGTCGTCGTGGCCGCCAACTTTGCTGTCAAGACATGGACGAACAACAACTACCTCATCGAGTTCCCCTCAGCCGGCGACTGGTATTGCTGGTTCAACAGCGATTCGACCCTGTACGGCAGTGACTTCGGAAACCTGGGCGTCCAGCGCGGCGAAAAAGTCACGGCCTCCGGCTCGCCCGCACTCGCGCCCGTCAACATGGGCATGTACAGCACGCTCATCTTCTCCCGCACTCCGCCGCCAACGGCGGGGGTGGCCGTCTTTGATCCGCCCCAGCCTGCCGGATGCGTGGACGTGGCCATCTCCTACACGCCCTCCAACGGCCCGCTGGCTTCCGCCACCCAGATCGTCGCGTTTGTCGGACGCAACAACTGGCAGGATTCCCAGAATATCCTGATGAGCCAGGCTGGGAATTCGTGGACCTGCACCGTGACCTCCACCCCCGGCACCGCCAGCCTCGAGGCCGCCTTCCACGATGGAGAGGCCACCTGGGACAATAACCTGGGGCAGAACTGGCAGGTCATCCTTTCCAACTGCGCGGACATCCCCTCCCAGGCCTCCAGCTCCCCTTACCATCCACAAGGGTGCGTGCCCGTCACCATCACCTACCTGCCCAACGGAGGTCCGCTGAAGGAGTCCGGGCAGATCTATCTTTATCTTGGGCGCAACGGCTGGCGGGAATCGCAATCGCTGGCCATGACCAACCTCTCCCTGAACACCTGGAGCCACACGCTCTCCATTCCCGAGGAAACCTGGGAGCTGAACTTCGTCTTCCACGACAACAGCCCCACCCAATTGTGGGACAACAACGCAGGCGCCGACTGGCGCGTGGAGGTCTCCGAGTGCGTCTCCCCGCTGGGCGCCTATGTCAGCATCACCAATCCCGCCTCCGATGTGGCGGTCTCCAACGAGATCAGTGCGATACCCCTGCGAGGCCTCGCCGCCTCCAGCCTCACCGGACACCTGGCCTGGACCAACCTGGATGCCCAGACCGGCGGCCTGGCCCCCGTGCTCCCCTCCTGGACCCTCGCTTCCCTGCCGCTCCAGGAGGGCATCAACCGCCTGTGGGTCAGCGGCACCAACAGCCCTGTCAATCCCAATGACGGCGCCACCGATTCCGCCGCCCTGCCGGCCTATACCGTTCCCCTCGCCTGGACCAATGGACAGCAGGGCGGAAGCGGCTGGAATGGCGGCTGGTCGTTGACGGCCTCCGGAGCCGCCGGCTTTTTCCTGGCCAGTTCCGCCAGCGTTCACAACCTGAAGATCGGCGCATGGGGCTGGGGGCTCTGGGCCAACAACGACGGCTATGCCGAGGCTCGCCGCCGCTTTGCCGCCCCTCTGCAGACCGGCGACACACTCACCTGCACGATCAACAACAACTGGATTGGGACCGATAAATCCGTGGGCATCGCCCTCCAAAATCGCTACGGAGAAAATCTGCTGGAGTGCTACTTCGTGGGCGGTAGCACCAATTATGTCATTCATGATGAGACGGGCATCCGTCCCACCGGCCTTCCTTGGACCGATCAGGGCCTCACCCTGGCCTTCGAGTTAACCGCGCCCACCACCTACCGGCTGGCCATCAACGCCGCCGTGTTCACCGGCACCCTTATTCCGGATGACGAATCCTCCGCCATCTATTTCCGCACCTGGAATTACAGCGCCGGAGGCGGCTCCAATTACAATTTCTACGTGTCGGAACTCGGTATTCAAGGCCCTCCCCTGACCGTGCAAACCCACAGCGACAGCCTGACCATCACAAGAGCCTACGGCCCCCAGTCCGACCCGGACGATGACGGCTATGCCAACTGGGAGGAAGAGCTGGCCGGCACGAATCCCTATTCCGCGCTGTCGCATCCCCCACTCGCGCTCGGCGAACGAGCGGAAGGCTCCTCCATCCTGACCTTCCCCCTCAGCGAAACCGTGCTCTCCCGCTGGTACACCCTGGCCATGGCCACCAATCTGCTCCAGCCCCAATGGACCAGCGTCACCCCGCCGCTCGCGGGCTCGGGCGGAGCCGCCTCCCTTTCCGTCACCGGCCAAACAGCGGAATCCTTCTACCGAATTTCCATCACGACCGCCCCATAGTCAGCAGACACGCCCCCCCCCATTTTCACCGTTTGACGAAGGGCTCTGGGTGCCGTAATCTGGACTCATGAACGAACAAGACCAACCGACGGTGCGAAGCCAAGCCTTGCAAGACGCTTTGGGAGAGGTCCGCCGTCTGATGGAAGAAGCCGTGGCGCAGACTGCCCTGGCCCCCTTGATGAAGGAGCCCAGCCAACTGCTCAGCTTCGGAAAAATGCTTCGGTCACGCCTGGCCCTTCGCACAGGCCTCGCCGCCGGAGCCCCCCGCGAAACGCTGGTCTATGCGGCCGCCGCCACGGAAATCATTCATTCCGCCAGCTTGTTGCATGATGACGTGATTGACGGCGCGTATCTGCGCCGCAATGCCCCCTCCTTCTGGGTTGAACGCGGCGTCTCCGGCGCCATTCTGCTGGGCGATCTGCTCTTTTTCCGAGCCTTGGACATTATTGGATTGACGGAACAGGGCCGTCTGGCGGCCCCGCTGATTCGCGCGTGTGGAGAAATCTGCGCCTGCGAAGCCGAGCAGGAACTGGTCCTGCGGGGGCAAACGCTGGATGTCCAGCAATGCGTCAGCATTGCGCGGCGAAAAACAGGCCCCCTCTTTGCCTTCATGGGCTTTGTGGCCGGCGGCCAGGATCTGGACCTCGCCAGCGCCCTGCAAGAAAGCGGTTATGAGATTGGCACCGCCTACCAATTGGCGGATGACCGCCTCGACACCCAGCACAACGAGGCGGAAGCCGGCAAAACACTGGGAAGCGACTCCGCCCGGATGAAGGATACCGCCGCCGCCGCCTTCCCCCGGAATGGGATGAACCTCGAAGCCTTCGTTTTGGATTTATGCAAGGGCTCGACTCAACGCCTGTCCCCCTGGCCGGACGTTCAACAGGCCTGGCAAACCTATCTTGACCAGGACCTCCAGCCGGTGCTCAGCAAGCATCTGACCTGCGCCCCTGCCAACCCGTGACGAACGGCGGAGGCCTTTTGCGAACACGCTCTTTGCTCCACATTCGCACGAGGGCGGTCGGCTCTGCCGCCGCATGATTGTAAGGCGATAAGTGGGCAACAAATACCGGAACGTTGCCAGCCGAGGATTTGGGCC
>CAZFSE010000061.1:0-7263 GCA_964521805.1 uncultured Verrucomicrobiota bacterium | reverse complement strand
CCTGTCCGGTAAAGTACTCGCAGTTTTCCCCGCAAGCCTGATCACAAGGGGAAACCTGTAGGAAAAGCTGGATATGGCCATCGCAATAAAAAAAGGAATGGACATCAAGCTGGAGGGAGCCCCCGCCCCCACGCTGTTGCGTGAGGTCAGCGGCCGCAGGGTCTCTGTTCTCCCCTCCGAGTTTGACCGCATCAAACCACGCCTGGTGGTCAAGGCCGGCGATGCCATCAAGCGGGGCTCCCCCCTCTTTCACGATAAAAAGAATCCAGCCTTCTGTGTCTGTTCGCCTGTCTCTGGAACCGTTGAGGCGGTGAACTTGGGGCCCCGGCGCGTCATCGAACAGATTGTCCTTGCCACAAACGGCAAGGATGAGGCGGAGACCTTTCCCTCACATACGTTGGAGCAAATCTCCGGCCTCTCCAAAGAAGCCGCCATGGCCCTTCTTCAGCAAACAGGTCTTTGGGCACTGATTCGCCAGCGGCCCTTCTCCCGCATGGCCGATCCGGCGGCCCAACCCAAAGCCATCTTTGTCAATGCCATGAACACCGCGCCTTTTCAGGCGGATATTCAGGTGGCCGTCCGTGGCGACGAAGCGGCCTTTGAGGCCGGCCTCCGGCTCCTGACCCGCCTGGCGGAGGTTCCGGTTCATCTGTGCGTTCAGGCCGGCGCCCCGGAACTGCCGGGAGCAGGACACGTGCGCGTTCATCCCTTCAAGGGTCCGCACCCTTCCGGCAATACCAGCGTGCATATTCATCACATCGCACCCCTCCAGAAAGGCGAGACCGTCTGGACCATCCGGGCGGTGGATCTGATTCTGCTGGGAAAACTGGTCACCGAAGGCCGCATGCCCTCGACCCGCGTCGTCGCGCTGGGAGGCCCTGGCGTCCGCCCCGAGGCGCGGGGGTATTATCGCGTGCGCGTGGGCACGCTCTTGAAGGACTGGCTGGCGGACAAGCTGAACGCCGGCGAACAGCGCATCATTGCGGGCGATGTCCTTTCCGGCGAAGCCGTCACCTTGAACGACGCCCTGCGCTGGCGTGATTCATCCTTCACGATCCTTCCCGAAAACCGCGAGCGGTCTTTTCTCGGCTGGCTGGCGCCCGGCTTCAATTTGTTCAGCCGGTCGCGGGCCTTCGCCGCCGCCTGGTTGCCCCGCCAGCGCCCTTGGGCGCTGGACACCAGCCAGCATGGCGAATTGCGGCCCATGATCCTCACGGGCCTCTACGACCGTTATCTGCCCATGAACATCATGACCGACTTCCTGATTCGTGCCGTGCTGGCGCACGACACGGAGGAGGCCATCCAGCTCGGCATCCTCGAAACCGATCCGGAAGATTTTGCGCTCTGCGCGATGGTGTGCCCCTCTAAAATGGATCTGCCCGGCCTTATCCGCCAGGGGCTCGAAGAAATTGAGAAGGAAGGCTTCTAAATGAAGTGGCTGTTGCATCTCATGGAAAAGTTCAAGCCGCTGTTTGAAAAAGGCGGCAAGCTGGCGCCGCTATATCCGCTCTACGAGGCCACCGAGGGCTTTTTCTTCACCTCCCCGGCCGTGGCTCCCGCCGCTCCGCACATCCGCGATGGGCTGGACATGAAGCGCACGATGATCACGGTGGTCTTTGCGCTGATCCCCTGCACCCTCTTCGGCATCTTCAACGCGGGCTATCAATATAACCTGGTCAATCAGGTTCCCAACGCCACCTTCCTCACGCATTGCATTCAGGGTTCCTGGCTGGTCCTGCCCATCATCCTGACCTCTTATGTGGTTGGCGGCCTCTGGGAAGTCCTCTTTGCCATTGTGCGTAAACACGAAATCAACGAGGGCTTTCTGGTCACGGGCCTGCTCTTCCCTCTGACCCTGCCGCCCACCATCCCGTTGTGGCAGGTGGCCATCGGCATCTCGTTCGGCATTGTCATCGGCAAGGAAATCTTTGGCGGAGCCGGTTTTAACGTGCTCAATCCCGCGCTGACCGCGCGTTGCTTCCTGTACTTCGCTTATCCCGCGCAAATCTCGGGCGACAAGGTCTGGACGGTGGTCAGCGACCCCGCCCGTGTCATCGAAGGCTTCACCGGCGCGACCCCGCTGGCTATCGCCAAGGCCGCGCCGGAGAGTTCCAACGTCCTCGAAGTGTTGCAATCCGCCGGGCACACCTTCAAGAGCATGCTGATGGGGCTGGAGCCCGGAAGCATCGGAGAAACCTCTTTTCTGGCCGTCCTGTTGGGTGCGCTCGTCCTGTTGCTGACCGGCATCGGTGCCTGGCGCATCATGGCGGGTGGATTCCTGGGCCTGGCCGTGACCGGCTTTCTGGTCAACCTGCTTCCGGGCCAGAATCTCCAGCCCGCCATGGGCCTGCCCTTCTACTATGACATGGTAATGGGCGGCGTGGCCTTTGGCATCGTCTTCATGGCCACCGATCCGGTTTCCGCCGCCGCCACCAACACCGGCAAATGGATCTATGGCGGGCTGATCGGGTTCATGACCATTGTCATCCGCATGTTCAACCCGGCCTTCACGGCCGGCAACATGCTGGCCATTTTGTTTGCCAATGCCCTGGCCCCCTTGATGGATTACTTTGTGCTCCGGGTCCATATCCGAAATCGCGCGCGCGCCCACAGGAAGCTGGCTTATGCAGAAAGGTAACACCTATACGCTCGTTTTTGCCGCGGTCATCTGCGTGGTCTGCAGTATCCTGCTGGCCTCCGCCTCCGCCCTGTTGCGCGACCGCCAGACGGCCATGGCCGAACTGGACCGGAAGACCAACGTGCTGAAGGCCTTTGGCGTCGCCACCCGGACCCCCGAGGGCCAGAAAATCAGCGAGAAGGACGTCAATCAAACCTTCACCGATCACATCACCGAGATTTTTTTGGACGCGGCCACCGGCCAGCCGGTGACCGGCGGGGACAACCGCGAGGGACAGCTTCCCCTGTACCTCTGGAAAGACGGCGACGCGATCACCAAATATGCGTTCCCCGTTTCCGGCAAGGGGCTCTGGTCCACCATTTATGGGTACCTCGCACTGGGCAAGGATCTCCAGACCATCATCGGGATCACCTTCTACCGGCATGGCGAGACCCCCGGCCTCGGCGGGGAAATCGAGAAGGACTGGTTCCAGGACCAGTTCAAGGGCAAGCGCATCTTCGAAGATCAGCACCTTCTCCGGCTGGAGGTGGTCAAGGGCAAGGTGGCGGATAAGTATCCCCAGGGCAACGATCATGCCGTGGATGGCATCAGCGGGGCCACCCTCACCGGCAACGGCTTGAACCACTTCCTGAACGAGGATCTTGAAAAGTATGAACAATATTTTAAAAGCATCAGGAAAGGCTGAACGGAACGACCATGGCCGGCAAAATCAACAAAGTGTTTCTTGATCCGCTCTCGGAGACGAATCCGATCACGATCCAGATCCTGGGCATTTGCTCGGCGCTGGCGGTCACCACCAAGCTCCAGACCGCGCTGGTCATGGCGATGAGTCTGACCGTGGTCACGGCGGGCTCCAACTTCGTGATCTCCGCCATGCGCAATTATATTCCGGGACGCATCCGCATGATCGTGGAGATGACGGTCGTCTCCACCCTGGTGATCCTGGCGGACCAATTTCTGCGGGCTTACATGTACGATGTCAGCCGCCAGCTAAGCGTGTTTGTGGGGCTGATCATCACCAATTGCATCGTCATGGGCCGCCTGGAAGCCTATGCCCTGAGCAATCCCCCCCTGCCCTCGCTGGTGGATGGGCTGGGCAATGGCCTCGGCTACAGCCTGGTGCTGATCACCGTGGCCAGCATCCGCGAGATTGTGGGCTCCGGCACCTGGCTGGGCTTTACGGTGATCCCCGCTTCCTTCTACGAGGCCGGCTATTTGAACAATGGGCTCATGCTGTTGGCGCCGGGCGCCTTCATCGTCCTGGGCCTGCTGATCTGGATCCAACGAACCCTTTCACACTATTCGGAGGCCGCATGACCAAGGAGCATCCATGGAACTGTTAAGCCTGGCGGTCAAATCCATCTTCATCGAGAACATCCTGCTCGCCACGTTTCTGGGAATGTGCTCGTTTCTGGCCATCTCCAAGCGCATGGATGCGGCCATCGGGCTGGGCATGGCGGTTATCTTTGTCCAGGCCATCACCGTCCCCGTCAACTGGCTGATCAAGCGCGTCCTGCTGGACCCCGGCGCGCTCTCCTGGACCGGCATTCCCGCGCTCGCGGAGATGGATCTCTCGTTCCTCACCTTCATCTGCTTCATCGCCACCATCGCCTGCCTGGTGCAATTGATCGAAATGACCCTCGACCGCTTCTTCCCCGCGCTCTACCAGGCGCTGGGCATCTTCCTGCCGCTGATCACCGTCAACTGCGCCATTCTCGGTGGCTCGCTCTTCATGGTGGAACGCAATTACACCTTTCCAGAATCGCTCGTCTATGGATTCTCCTCGGGCGCCGGCTGGGCGCTGGCCATCATGTGCATGGGCGCTATCCGCCGAAAAATCCGCTATTCCAACGTGCCCGCCGGCCTCCGCGGCCTGGGCATTACCATGATTTTAACGGGGCTGGTGGCCATGACCTTTATGTGTTTCTCGGGTATCAGCCTGTAAGTACAAACGATGTCGAATGAAGCAATTTCAAACAGAAGGTAACAAAGGTAACAAAGAAGATCATTGAAATAGGTCGGAGAAAGCCTCTTTCCTTGCCGGGCGCGACAGCGGACGGCAAGATGCAAGAGGCGGGTGGCGGCGGGGAGACGAAACAAGAGCGCGTCAGATTGCCTGCTCTGCAAGGCAGTCCCGATGCTTCAGCGGGACGTGCGGCGGCCGGGGCGGGACTCTTGTCCGCCCCGGATGCCGCAACGACGCAGAGCGGGCAATATCACGCGCGAGTTGTTTCGCCCCGCCGCCACCCGCAACTCTCTGTTAGCATTGGGCTATGACAGGCAAAGCTTACTGGTAATAAATTATGGAAAGTTCGCTGATCTTCATTCTGACGAGTGTGGTAGTCTTCACCGGGTTGATCCTGTTGCTGACGATCGGCCTCATTCTGGCCTCCCGCAAGCTCGCGCCTAGCGGGCCGGTCCGCATTGACATCAACGACGGGGGCAAGGTACTGACGGTGGACTCCGGTTCGTCCCTCCTCAACTCCCTGGCCTCGCAAAAGATCTTCCTGCCCTCCGCCTGCGGCGGGGGCGGAACCTGCGCCATGTGCAAGTGCACCGTGCTGGAAGGCGGCGGCACCATCCTCCCCACCGAGACCGGCCACATCAACAAGCAGGAGGCGCGCGAGGGCCTGCGCCTGGCCTGCCAGCTCAAGGTCAAGCGTGACTTGAAAATTTCCGTTCCGTCCGAAATCCTGGAGATTAAAAAGTTTGAGGGCACGGTGCGCTCCAATCGCAATGTGGCCACCTTCATCAAGGAGCTGATCATTGACCTGCCCCCGGAAATGCCATGGAAATTCAAGGCCGGGGGCTATATCCAGATGGACATCCCCGCCTACGAGCTGGACTACAAGGATTTCGTCATCGAGGACCGATTCCATCCCGACTGGGACAAGTTCAAGCTCTGGGATATCAAGGCCCGCAATCCCGAGCCCTGCTTCCGCGCCTATTCCATGGGCAACTATCCCGCCGAAGGCAATATCGTCCTGCTCAACGTGCGCATCGCCACGCCTCCGCCCAAAATGGACGTGCCCCCCGGGATCGCTTCCTCCTACATTTTCTCGCTGAAACCCGGCGACAAGGTCACCCTCAGCGGCCCCTTTGGAGAATTCTTCGCCAAGAACACCCAGAGGGAGATGCTCTACATCGGCGGCGGCGCCGGCATGGCGCCCCTGCGCAGTCATTTGTTTGACCTGCTCAAGACGGGGAACTCCCCCCGAAAAATCAGCTATTGGTACGGTGCGCGCTCCCTGCGCGAGACCTTTTATGTGGATGAGTTCCAAGCCTTGGAAAAAGCACACAAGAACTTCTCCTTCCATCTGGCGCTGAGCGAACCCCTGCCCGAAGACCAATGGAAAGGCCCCACCGGCTTCATCCATTCCGTCGTGCTCAAGGAATACCTCAACACGCACGAAGATCCCTCCGAAATCGAGTTCTACCTCTGCGGCCCGCCGCCCATGATCGCCGCCGTCAATAAGATGCTCTACGATCTCGGCGTCGAAAAAGAGATGATCGCCTTCGATGAATTCTAACGAGGCCGCCCGGTGAAGCTGATACAGCCCAGGCCCTTTCATCCGTGGAAAACACTGAGCGTCACGGGGGTCTTGCTGGCGGTCTTGATATCCCTGAGCCTCCGCGACCGTCCGGCGGACACACCCATCGCCTGGTCCGGCGCGACCATGGGCACGACCTACACCATTAAGCTGGCCCAAGCCCGGCTTTCTGCGCAAGCACTGGCCGCTCTCCAGCAGGAGGTCGCCGCCACGCTCGACGAAGTCAACCGGCAGATGTCCCACTACCGGCCTGACAGCGAGCTCTCCCAATTCAACCGAGCGCCGGCGGGTATCCCCTTCCAGATATCCCCGGAATTTGCCCAGGTGGTCCGCTATTCGCTCGACTTGAACGGAGCCTCGCGCGGGGCGTTCGACCCCACTCTGGGGCCTCTGATTGATCTGTGGGGCTTCGGCCCCGCCCCCCGATCACAGGCCCTGCCCACCGCCGATGAAATCGCCGCCGCGGCCCGGCTGACCGGGTGCCGGCACCTGTCCATCACGGACGACGGAAAGCTCATCAAGGACATCCCCGAACTGCGCCTGAATCTCAGCGCCGTGGCCAAGGGATTCGGCGTGGACGAAGTGGCCCGCGTGATTCGATCCCATGGCTGGACAAACTACTTTGTGGAAATCGGTGGCGAAGTGGCGACCTCTGGCCTCAACGCGGAAGGCCAAAAATGGCGCGTGGGCATAGACCTGCCCGAGCCCGGCCACGCTCCTGGTGAGGAGCTGGCCAGCATCCTGCATCTTTCGGGAGAGGCCGTGGCTTCGTCCGGAGACTACCGCACCTACCGGGAAAAACCGGACGGACAGCGGGCCTCGCACCTTCTCGATCCCCGGACGGGGAAGCCGGTAGAACACACCCTGGCCGGCGTCACCGTCGTTGCGGAGAATTGCATGACCGCCGACGCCCTGGCCACCACCCTCTTTGTCATGGGACCCGAAGAAGGCCGGGCTTGGATCAACCAAGTGCCCCGCGCTCACGCCCTGTTCCTCATCCACCAGCCGGACGGAACCTTCACCCACATCACGAGCGCCGAATTTGAACAGTGGATGCCCCCGTCACATCCGTGA
>CAZFSE010000060.1:0-21560 GCA_964521805.1 uncultured Verrucomicrobiota bacterium | reverse complement strand
GTTTGCAACGACGTCTTGCGGGAAGCCTATTTTGTTCAACAAGGCCATGAGGACGGGATAGAGGATCAGGCCAGCCAGAATGCCGTTGAGGGGAGGAATGCCAGGGGCCAAGGCGGAAACCGTGCAGGCCAGTGCATAGGCGGCCAGCCCGGCCCAGTTGAACCGGCGAAAACGCGCCTGCGCCAGCGCGGGGGGATGGCCCCGGTGCACCAGCCAGAAATCCGCCATGAGGATGCCGCCCAGCGGAGGAATGAAGGTGCCCAGCAAGATCAGGTACGGGACCAGCCAGTCATACATGCCCAACACCGCCAGCAGGGTGCCCAAGCCCGCGCCCACCATGGTGATGGCCTTCCGCCTGGAGGTGCGTAGGAGATTGCACCCCGCCACGGAGAAGTTGTAGATGGTGTTATCCTGTGTGGTCCAGATGTTGAGAAACAGCATGATCACGCCCCAGAACAAAAGGCCTTGAAGCCGCAACACCTCGACAATATCCGCCTGCTGGTAAATCAAGGAGCCATAGGCGCCTGAAAAAATCATCAGTCCGTTGCCAATGAAAAAAGCCAGCAGGCTGGCCAGGGCCGCGGAGCGGGGTGTCCGTGCGAATCGAGTCCAGTTGGTGGCCTGCGTGCCGCCACTGACAAAGGTGCCAAAGACGATAGTGATCGCCACGCTCAAGGTCATGGGTTTTGTGGGCTGAATCGCCAGGAGCGAGCCCAGCCCACCGACATCCACGGTCGCCTTGCACATGCTCCATACCAGCAGGACGGTCATGACGGGCACGGCCAGGAGCGAAAGGATCTCCAACCCCCGGTACCCCACGTAGGCGGTCCAGCAAAAGAGAAATCCAAAGACGACCATCAAGGGGAACGTGAAGGACGGATTCAGATTCAATAGCTTGACCAGCATCAGGGCAATGGTGGCGGTACCCCAGGCATACCACCCGATCTGGGTGAAGCCCAGCAACACGTCCGAGAGCTTGCTTCCCCAGTCGCCAAAGCTGTAACGGGCCATGAGGACCGTATTCAGACCGCACCGACAGGCTGCAACCCCCAGCACCGCCACATAGAGCCCCAGCAGGATATTGCCGGCCAAAATGGCCAGGATCAGGTCCGGCCAAAAGCGCAGGCCGGCACCCAACTGTCCCCCACCCCACATGGTGGCGGTGAAGAAGGTGAAGCCCAACAATACAACTGCATTGGACCAGAAGCCGCGGCGCTTATCGGGCGGGATTTCCGAGAGGGGATAATCCTCGCCCTCCCGATGGGGGCCTGAGATGGATTCGCTCATTTCGGTTGCCCGCCCTTAAAAGGTCATGGCCTTCTTGTCCACCAGCTTCCCGTGGCTGATCACATGCAGAGGTTCCCGGTGATACCAAAGCGCCTGATATACATTCGGCGCATCCAGCACGACCAGGTTCGCGGGCGACCCTTCCTTGACCAAAAACTTCTTTAAGTTGATCGCCTTGGCGGGGCACGTGGTAATCATGTCGTAGATGGTCTCCATTTCCGGGAAGGTGGTCATCCACAGCAGATGGACGTTCAGGAACGCGACCTCCAACATGCTGTTCTGGCCGAAGGGATAGTAGGCATCGGCGATATCGTCTTGTCCCAGGCACACCAAGTTGCCTTCCGCGAGCAGTTCCTTCACGCGGGCATGCAGGGGACCGGTATGCGGGTCGCTGACCACGCCCATCCCTGCCTTGCGAAGCAAGGCGGCCACCTTGCGGAAGTAGGGCTCAGGATACAGGCACATCGCCCGCGCATGATGCGCCAGGGCCCGGCCAATACGCCCGGTCTCCAGCATCTTGACGGCCAGCATTTCCAGCGTGCGCAGGCCGGCGTCGCCGGCATCATCCACCAGCATGGAAATATCGGCGTCATAGTCCTGGGCAATCTTGACCATCTCATCAATGTGCTTCTGGGAATCGGCATCCGTGAATTCAATCCAGGGAATGCCACCCACGACATCCGCGCCCAAGTCCATGGATTCCCGGATCAAATCCGCCGTCCCCGGCTCACGGACGACCCCATCCTGAGGGAACGCCACGACCTGCACATCCACAATGCCCTTGAATTCCTCGCGCGCCTTGAGCAGGGCCTTGAGCCCAATCAACTTGGCCTTGGAGTCCACATCGGCAAAGGCCCGGATGTGCGTGTTGCCATTGCGCGCGGCCAGGCCGAGGGCTTTGCGGACATTCTTGATGATCCAGCGTTCGTCGTACTTCTCCTTGACCCGCGCGGCCAGCTCAATGGCGGTCATCGCCGCGCCCATGTTCTCGCCGTGATAGGAGGTCAGCGCCTTGTTATCCATCATCTGGAGCGTGTAGACCTTGCACAGATGCAGGTGGGTGTTGACATAGGATTCCGTGACCAAGCGGCCCCCCGCATCCACCACCCTGCCCGCCTTGCCACCGATTTTAGGTGCGATTTTTTTGATGACGCCTTTTTCAATGGCGATATCCACGAGTTCCTTGCGATTCCTCAACTGCGCTTTGCGAACCATCAGATCGTATGCCATGGTGCAGAACCTCCTGTTGTTTCTCCGCATAACATACCCATTTGCCCCCAGCGTGTGGAATAAAAAGACACAGGATTTTCAGAGGCGGAGCGTGTTGACCATGCCCCAGGATATGGCCCAACCTCTTCCCCATTGCCGGGAGCGATGCCTCAAAGCGAGCGGGAAATCTTAGCTTCTACTTCCGGCCCTCTTGCAGGTACTTCTGCGCCAGACGTGCGCCGTCCATGATCGCCTCGTAGCCGGTGCATCGGCAGAAATGGTGCTCCAGCGCATCCTCGATGGCCTGATCATCCGCTTTTGGATTCTTGCTGAACAGCGCATACAGCCGCAGGGCAATGCCGGGAATGCAAAAACCGCATTGCACCGCGCCCGCATCCACCAGCGCCTGTTGGATCGGATGCAATTTCCCCCCCTCGCCAATCAACCCCTCGATGGTGACCACCGTCGCCCCGCTGGCCTTGGCCGCCGGGAAAATGCAACTCTGCACCGCCTCTCCATTGACGACCACCGTGCAGGCTCCACAGGAGGCGTCATCACAGGCCCGCTTGGCACCGGTCAAATCCAGCTTGTTGCGCAGGATGTCGATTAACTTGTCCCAGCTCTCAATTTCAACGGTGCGCGAGACCCCATTCACCGTCAGTGTTATTTTTTCAGCCATGATCATTTCCTTGTTGTTCAGGATGCGCGCCCAGCCTTTTCTTCCAGGGCCTTCTTCATTTTTGCCGGCGTGATGGGCAGTTCATAAAACTCGATGCCGGTGGCATTGTACAGGGCATTCAGGATGGCGGGGGCCACCCCGACCACCGGATGCTCGCCAATGCCTCGCGCCCCAAAGGGCCCCACGATGGCAGGCGTTTCCACGCAAACCACCGTTTGCTTGCGAGGGGCATCCTTGATCGTGGGGAAACGGTACTTGCCGAAGAATGGATTGAGCGCACGCCCCTGGTCATCGAACCGGATTTCCTCATACAGCGTGGCGCCCACCCCCATCATCACGCCCCCGACAATCTGGCCGCGAATCTGCTTGGGATTGATGACTTTCCCCACATCGAAGGACGAGGCAAAATGCTCGATGATGATGCGCCCGGTGGCCTTTTCAATCTTGAGCTCGCACCCCTGGGCGCCAAAGGTGTATTCCACGCCGGCGGAGCCCTGGCCGGTGACCGGATCCAGCCCGGAATATCGCGGAAGGCGGCAATCGGAGGTGGCTTGAACCACCTCTCCGATTGTAATGCCATCGCCGGTCATATAGCCATGAATCAGGCGGGTGATCTCCACACGAATGCTGGGATCAGACTTTAGGAAAACAAAGGTGCCATCATACTCCAGCATGTCCTCGTCGCTCTTGAGCACCTGCGACGCGGTTCGCTTGAGCATCGCAATCGCCTTCTCGGCGGCCCGCACCACGGCACGTCCGCCCTGTGTGGTGAACATGGAGCCGATGGTCTGCCATTCCCAGGGGGAAAACTGCGTGTCAATCTCCGTATAGACCCGGATGCGGTCGGGTGGGATCTTCAGCACCTCGGCGGCCACCTGCCGCACTACATTGCGCAGGCCCTGCCCCACCTCCGCGCCCCCCATGTTGATGCAAACACTGCCATCGGGATTCATCTTCAGATAACAGCCCTTGGAGGAAAACGGCGCGCCCTTGGGCGATTTCATCATGGCCGCAAACCCACGGCCATAGAGGTACTTCTCATCCTCCTGCGGGCTGTCTCTCCCAAAGATGGCGGCCCGGACATGGTCCACGCAGGGGCGAATGTCCCCGTTGGTCTTCCACAATTTTTCGCCGAGTGCCGTCGTCTTGCCCTCTCCCAGATAGTTCTTTTCGCGCAGGGCAAAGGGCGACATGTTCAGCTTGCGGGCCAGCATGTCCATCAGGCGCTCCGTGCCGAACTGGCCCTCCTGGTGGCCATAGCCGCGGTACGCGCCGACCGGCGGGGTGTTGGTATAGACCAGGTAGGACTCTAAAAGGCAGTTCGGGAACTCGTAGGGACCGGTCGAATTATGCGTGGCCCCGATGCAGACATGAATCCCCGTGTCGGCATACGCCCCCGTGGAATGGTAGATCGTCGTCTTCATGGCCGTCAGCGTGCCGTCCTTCTTCGCGCCGATTGTTGTCCGCGCACGGATGCCATGGCCCAGCAGGGTGCTTAAAAAATCTTCCTTGCGGCTGGCGATCCACTTGACCGGACGCCCCGGAACGAAGCTGGCGATATAGGCAATGGTCTGCTCGACCGTGATGTCGGATTTGTAGCCAAAACAGCCGCCCAGTTCGGGAATATGCACCCGCACCTCGGAGAATGGCCGGTTGTAAACACGCGCCATTTCCTCGCGAATCACAAAGGGACAAATCGAAGACGACCAGATTTCAATAAGCCCATCCTCATGAAACCAGGCAATGCTCCCGTGCGGCTCAATGGCCGAGCAGGAGCTGAACGGATAAAGAAAATCCCCCTCCACCACGACGTCCGCCTCCTGAAACCCTTTTTCCACGTCACCTTTGGTCAGGCGGTAGTGATTGGCGATGTTGGTGCCCGCCTTGGGCCCCAGGCCGGGCAGATGCCAGAAGTCGCCGCTCTTTTCATGAATCAACACGGACTCCGGCTTCATGGCCTCTTCGGCTTTCACATAGACAGGCAACGGCTCGTATTCCACCTTGACCTGCTTCAGTGCCTGCTTGGCAAAATGGGCATTCTCCGCGATCACCGCCGCGACTGGCTCGCCGATATAGCGGACGCGGTCGCTGGCCATCGGGGTGAAATCGCGAATGTTGTCGCCGTAACGAATGTTGCACCCCTGGCCCGTAACCACCTTGACGACGCCCTCGCATTTTTCCGCCGCCGTGGTGTCAATGGAGAGAATCTTGGCATGCGCATGCGTGGGCCGGAGGATGGCGGCATAAAGCATGCCGGGAAACTTCAGGTCATCTAAAAAACGCGCCTTGCCCGTTACCTTGGCGACAGCGTCCGGACGTTGAATATCCTTGCCAACATAAGTGAGTTCCACAGGCCTTCCTCCTCATCCATAAAACAACTCAATGATCAGCTTAACGTACCCCTTTTCAGGCCCGTCGTGTAGAAAAATGCGTTGTTTCAGCATGTTTTTCGAGAATTGCCAAAACGAAGATCGGACGCCACCCTGCACTTGACGCCGCCCGCTCCTATGCGCAACATGTGCGCCCAACATGACAACGGAACGCCATCAAGAACCACCAAGACCACCCAGGCGCTCCGTCTCGCGGGCAGGAGGATGCTTGCTGGCGGGACTTTTGTGCGGGGCCGGGATTCATCTCTCTCCTGTGGAGGCGGCCACGTATGAAGTCTCCACCAATGGCCCCCTGTACAGCCTGGCAGAGGTGCCGTGGCACACCCTTGGTTCTGGAGACACGGTCCTGATCCACTGGCGAAGCACTCCCTACGCGGAAAAATGGGTGATCTGTCGGCAGGGGGCCAGCAACGCGCCCATCACCATTCGCGGCATGCCCAACGCCGCAGGCCTCCTGCCGGTCATTGATGGCATCGGCGCAACCACCCCCACCCCGCTCAACTACTGGGGCGAACAGCGTGGCATCATCAAAATCGGCGGCGCCAACACCCCCGCCGACACCACACCGGAACATATCCTGATCGAAAATCTTGAGATCCGAAGCGCACGTCCGCCTTATCAGTATGTCGGCGATGACCACACCACCAACACCTACGCCGCGAACGCCGCCGCGATTTACGTGGAAAAGGGACGCCACATCACCATCCGCCATTGCACGCTGAGCGACTGCGGAAATGGCCTCTTTGTCGGCGCCTTTGGCGGCGTGACCAGCAACCTGCTGATTGAGGATTGCCGCATTTTCAACAACGGCATCTCCAACAGCATCTACGAACACAACATCTACACCGAGGCGTGTGGAATCACTTTTCAGCAAAACCAATTGGGGGCACTGCGACAGGGTTGCCTGGGCAATAATCTGAAGGACCGGTCGGCGGGAACCGTCATCCGCTACAATCGCATCGAGAATGGAAACCGACAACTTGATCTGGTGGACAGCGAAACCCTCCATGCCCTGCCCTTGTACTCCAATACCTTTGTGTATGGGAACCTGTTGATGGAATCCACCAACAGCGGCAACAACCAAATGGTGCATTATGGCGGGGATAGCGGAATCACAGCGCAGTACCGCAAGGGACGCCTGCATTTTTTTAATAACACGGTGGTCTCAAAACGCTCCGATCGCACCACGCTGTTTCGCTTATCCAGCCAGGAGGAGCAAGCCGAGTGCACGGGCAACATCCTCTATGTCACCCTTGCCGGCAACACGCTGGCGATGCTGGACGAAACCGGCGTCCTTCTCCTTCGCGACAATTGGACAAAACCCGGCTGGGTGGGAAGCCACGGATCACTGAGCGGAAGCATCAGCAATCTCGGAGGACAAATCACAGGCACCGCGCCGGGATTTCGCGATGAAGCGGCGAATGATTACCGCCTGTCGGAAGGCTCCGCCTGCATAGATGCCCACACCAACAATCCCCGCATAGAGCTGGATTATGATGGCAGACCCCGCCCGCTCGATGGGAATGCCGATGGTGTGGCGCATGCGGACATGGGTGCCTTCGAGCGCGTGCATCCCACGGCCGATAGCGATGGCGACGCCCAATCCGACGCCGATGAACTGGCCGCTGGGACTTCGCCACTCGATGCCTCCGCGTGGTTCCGCGTTGAATCCTTCACGACAACAAACACCGAGGAACTCCTGCTCTCCTGGCACAGCGCAACCGGCCGCAACTATTCCATTCAGGCCCTTTCCAGCGGCGCGACAGCCTGGGAGAACTACAGCCAGCCGGCCACAAACCTTCCTGGGACCGGCGGCCCGCTGGAATGGGGAGAAGCCAGCGGTGCCCACGCCATCCGCCTCTACCGAATCGCTGTCAGCAACACCGCCGGCATCAGGCAATGAACAGATCCTTTGTCGCGTAGTTGGGATCGCTGGTCAGGTGAACTCCTAGCCGTCGCAACCCGGACTCATCGCCCGGCGTGGGGATGTGCGTCATGTGAATGTCGCATCCACGCAAGGCCTTGAGATGGTCCATCGCCGCCTGAGCCGCCGGATTGGTCGTGGAGCTGATGCTCAAGGCGATCAGCGTCTCGTCCAGATGAAGGCTCTCCGTCTTGCCGTTGAGGATGTCCTGCTTCATCTTGCCAATGGAATGCGTGATGCTAGGCGACAGCAAATGGATGGCATCCGGAAGGCCCGCCAGGTGCTTGATGGCGTTCAAAATCACGCTGGAAGCCGCATGCATGAGCGGAGAGTTCTTGCCCGTGATGATCACGCCATCCGCCAGCTCCAGCGCCGCGCCACAATACACGCCATCCTTGCCCTTGCCGCCTTGGCGGGCCGCCTCCGCCGCTTCACGCGCCGCCCCAACAACGCGGCGCGCTTCGGGCGTGACGGCCAGCTCCTTCATCAGGATCTCCACGCGGCTTACGGTCTCGCGGTCCGCCAGCCCCATGGCGTACTCGCAAGCATACCGGAAATACCGGCGAATGACTTCCTGGCGGGAGGCTTCGCGCACCACCTCGTCGTCCACAATTCCAAAGCCGGCGCGGTTGACCCCCATGTCGGTCGGCGAGCGGTACGGACAGCGTTCGCCCATGATGCGCTCCCAGATCGCGCGAAGGAGCGGAAAGGCCTCGACATCGCGGTTGTAATTCACAGCGGTGACTTGGTGCGCCTCAAGATGAAAAGGATCAATCAGGTTGATGTCCCGAATGTCGGCCGTGGCCGCCTCGTAGGCCACATTGACCGGATGCTTCAACGGCAGATTCCAGATGGGAAAGGTCTCGAACTTGGCATAGCCGGCGGCGCGGCCTTGACGCCGGTCATGATAAAGCTGGCTCAGGCAAGTGGCCATTTTTCCACTGCCGGGCCCTGGGCCAGTGACCACCACCAGAGGGCGCGAAGTCTCAATGTAGGCATTCGCACCATAGCCCTCATCGCTGACGATGGTGTCCACATCCGCCGGATACCCGCGCGTGGCGCGATGGGCATACACCCGGACATCACGTCGCTCCAGGCGGTTTCGGAAAGCGCGCGCCGCCGGCTGGTCATCGTAGCGCGTGATGACCACAGCGCTCACGTTCAAGCCCCAGGCGCGCAGATCATCCATCAGCTTCAGGGCATCGGAGTCATACGCAATGCCAAAATCGGCCCGAATCTTCTTGCGCTCAATGTCTCCGGCGTAGATGCAGAGAATGATGTCCGCCTGGTCCTTCAACTGCTGAAGGAGCCGCATCTTGACGTTGGGATCAAATCCCGGGAGAACCCGGGCGGCATGGTAATCGTAAAGCAATTTCCCGCCAAATTCGAGGTAGAGCTTGTTGTTGAACTGCCCCACCCGCTCCAGGATGGCTTGTGTCTGCTCCGCCAGATACTTTTCGTTGTCAAAACCGGGTTGATTCAATGGCGTCTCCTTGCTTGTACACCGTTTTTTACTTCAGCCCGGTGGCCACGTCACGAACTTTCGATTGAAACTCCCTCTTAATTGGTGTCTAGTATCCCCCTCATGAACAGCTCCCCATCATCCGCCGCCCCCGTGGGCCGTGTCGAATTGCTGGCCCCCGCCGGCGAAATGGACGCGGCCTATGCCGCTTTCCACTATGGCGCCGACGCCATTTACACCGGCCTGCCTCAATTCTCGGCCCGGGCGGAAGCCGTAAACGTCACGCCGGAGGAACTGGACGAAATCACGGCCTACGCGCATTCGCTGACACCGCGCCGCCGGGTCTTTGTGACGGTCAACACGCTGGTGCTGGAACATGAACTTTCCGACTTGATCAAAACACTGGGCCACCTGGCACGCCTCGATGTGGATGCAGTCATTGTCCAGGATCTCGGCGTCTGCCGGCTGGCACGGCGCTATTTCCCCGAGCTGGCCTTGCACGCCAGCACGCAAATGGCCATTCACAATGTGGAAGGTGCCATTACAGCGCGGGAGATGGGGTTCAAGCGCGTGACCTTGGCGAGAGAATTGACCTTGGAAGAGATTCAACGCATCTCCGCGGAATCCGGCTTGGAGACGGAGGTCTTCATCCATGGCGCGCTCTGCTATTCCTATAGCGGCTTGTGCCTGTACTCCTCCCTGTTGCGCAATCGAAGCGGCAACCGGGGGAAGTGCACGTATCCCTGCCGGGACTGGTTCACCGCCACCCAGCCGCCGCCCCCCCACGAGGGAAAGCCTCCCCGCCGGGATGCATCACAGGGTATGGCTTTTTCCATGAAAGATCTCGCCCTGCCGGAGGACATCGCAGGCCTGCGGACGGCGGGCGTCGCCAGCATGAAGATTGAAGGCCGCAAAAAAAGCCCGCTCTATGTGGCCACGGTCGTGAATTTTTACCGACGCATTTTGGATGGCAAGCTTTCCGCCGAGGACAAAAAGGAATTGCAGGCCGATCTCCAAACGGTGTTCAGCCGCCCCCTCACCCGCTGGCATGTGCGGGGACGCAGGCAGGATGTGGTCGAACCCAGCACGGCCGGCCACCAGGGGACCATCGTGGGTGCGGTCGAATCCATTGCGCAGGTGCGGCAGGCCAAGGTCCTGCGGTTTGTCACACGCCGCGCCATTGAACGGCATGACGGCCTGCAAATCGAATTGCCCGGCCTGGAGCGCCCATTTGGATTCCCTGTGGACACCTTGCGCCTGCTGAAAGACCGCAACGCTCAAACGGTTTTTGAGGCGGCGGAAGGTTCGCATATCGAGGTGGAACTGCCGCCCGACGCCCCCTTTATTCCCCAAGGCGTTCCGATCTACTGCGCCTCCTCGCAGCGCGTAAAACGGAAGTACCGCCACGAACGCCCCCGCCCCGGACAGCACCGGCTCCGCGTTCCCTTCCAGCTCGACATGCAGATCGAGACAAACAAACTCTCCGTTCAGGCCTCCATTTCGCTCCCCGCCAGCAAGACGCCCCTCCAAATCCGTCTTGTAAAGGAAGGCCCGTTCCAGCCCGCAAAAGATCCGGCGGCCACGCACAAGGCCGTGCAGACCGCATTCGAAAAGATGGGCAACACCTGCTTCGTGCTGGATCAGCTCAAGGTTCAGAATCCCCAGCACCTCTTTGTGCCGGTCTCCCTGCTCAATGCCCTGCGGCGCGAAGCCGCGGAGCAATTAGACCAACTCCTGCAGGCGGCGCACGCACAGCGCGTACAGGGCATTCTCCTGGAACTTGAGCGTCCTTCCGCTCGTGCGCCAGCGTCCCCCGCTCCCCTCAAATGGGCCATCAAGGTGGATCGTTTTGACAGCCTGGATGACTTTCCCGTGGAGGCGATGGCCGCGCTCGACGAAGTCGTGCTGAATATCGGACAGGCGGGCGCACCGGCCATCCAGCAAACGCTTGAGCTTTGGACCCGGCATATCCCGCATGACCGCATCCGGCTGGCGCTTCCTCTCATCACCAGGGCCTGGGAGGAGAAAGCCCTCCGACAAACCATCGCCGCATTGCGCGAAGCGGGCTGGACAAAGTGGGAAATCGCCAATCCGTCCGGCTGGGCCTTTCTGGGTGTAGACCCATCCACCGGAGAGCCCCAGCACTACCCCCTGGAAATCTGCACGGACGCCTCGGTCTACGTCATGAACCGCCAGGCCGCACAGCAAGCCCTGGACATGGGCGCCGAGCGCCTCACCCTCTCCCCCGAGGATGGCTTCTCCAACATGAAACGCATCATCGAGGCGTTCCCTGAAGAATCCTGCGTCATCCTGTATCAGGACGTTCCTCTGTTCATTTCCGAATCCTGCGCGCTGGCCAATCTCGCCGGGGCCTGCACCGGAAAAGGCGCCTGCTCCACTTCGCCCATGGAAATGTCGAATCCGAAGGGAGAGCGCATTGAAATCCTCCAGGACCAATGCCGGACCCTTGTGCTCAATGCGCAACCCTACTGCATCGCGGGACACCTCGACGATATTCGAAAGTCCGGCGCCCACTGGGTGCGAGCGGATTTCATCCACCGGCCCTACCCGCCCGCCGCCGTCTGGCGCATCTGGAATCAACTGCAGGAAGGCCGCCGCCCACCCCGCACCATCGAAGGCCAATTCAACACCCGCCTGGCCTGACGACGCCCAATCCTCGCTTGCGTTTCCAACCCCGTATTGGCAGACTCCACATCATGAATGGTTCACTAAAACGACCGGCAAGCAGGGATTGCAACCGAATGCTCCGGCCCCTTTCCACCGCCATTGTATGACCCCCGAATTCTCCATTGTCATCCCGGCCTATAACGAGGAACAGCGCCTCGGCCCCATGCTGGACGCATATGCCCCCTATTTCTTTGCCAAGTACGGCGGGCGGATCGAGTTTGTCATCATCGTCAATGGCTCGCATGACCGCACCGAGGAAATCGCCCTCCACTATGCCGCCACCCATGAGCAAATTCGGGTCGTGGTGGAACCCCAGGCCATCGGCAAGGGGGGCGCCATCATGCTGGGCTTCCGCCATGCACGCGGACGCCTGGTCGGCTTTGTGGATGCCGATGGCGCCACACCCCCCGACGCGATGGATGAGCTTTTCACGAACATCGGCGGAGCCGGCATGATCATCGCCTCCCGGTGGATGCCGGGGGCGGAGGTCAGCCCCCGCCAGCCGCTCAAGCGGCGCATCGCCTCGCGCATCTTCAATCTGCTGGTCAGAACCCTCTTCCACGTCAAGATCACCGATACCCAGTGCGGCGCCAAGGTCCTCTCCCGTGACACCTTGGAGGCGATCCTTCCGTATCTGGGGGTAACCCGCTGGGCCTTTGATGTGGACCTGGTTTTTCAGGTGAACCGGCGGGGCTCTTCCATCGTGGAAATCCCAACCCGGTGGCACGATGTGTCCGGATCGAGGCTCCACGTCGTGCACGCCTCTTTGGAAATGTTTGTGGCCATCGTCCGCCTGCGCCTCCTCCACTCCCCCTTCAGCTCACTCGTCACCCTCTACGATATAACCCTTGGCAGAGCCATCCATCCGGCCTATGACAAACAACGCCATCGAACATGAATTGCCCAGCGCGGCAGTGCCGCAACCAAACGGGTTGAATTCTGGGACTTGGAGATGGGCTTTGTGGGTTGCACGGGGCGGCGGGGCGAAACAAATCGCCTGCCCCGACACTTCGGGGCGCGTGATATTGGCCCCTCTGCGGCCTTGCGCCGGGGTGTATAAGGCTGGGGCCACCCATGCCTCCTTACAGGAAGGCAATAAACGCGTCAACTTCCCGCTTTCTTGCCTGTCACTTGTCAGAAAAACAAGAAAATGACGGATAGTAGTACAGGATGGGGCCATGAAGCCTCTGGGCAAGCTCAAAGGGCTGGAGTTGGCGGCACAAATGGAGGCCGGCCAAACGAAACAGCCCACGGCGGAGACGCAAGATTTCTTCTGCGGCAACCGCCCGTTTCAGCAAGGCATCAAGACTCAGGCCGGTTGAGTTCGCCCACCGTTCAGCCTCCAGCCTGGTAAATAGTCCGCCGTTATTCGCACGAAAAATCTCCATCCATTCTTGGCCGCCCAATCTCTCCGCAGAGGGGAGCCCCCTCTGCCGCAACTACGGCAGGCGCCCCTTCAGCCGACGCCTCTTCGCGGACCTGAAAAAGCTGGGATAGCTCGAAGGGCCGGGCTGGTCCTCATACAGCTTGCCAGCCGATATCTATGGGACAGCCCCATCGCCCACACGCTCCGCAAACCGATCTCGACGGGTGCGCAATTCCTCCTGGGACATCGGCGGGGATAGGGGCGCTTGCGCCGCAAGGGCCCGGCCGCCGCCACCGCCCCCATCGCACGGATCCGGAATTGCCGTGTTGACCGGCGGTGTGCAGGCGGTCGTCACCACGCAGATAAAAGCCGCCATCCCCAGGACGTGAACCGTCCTCATCCACTTGTTCATCGCACCTGACTTCCATTTGAATATATTCATAAGATTCTTTCCCTTCCTGTTCATTCCGCCACCCGCACCCGCAGTCGGTAGTTCAACGGACTGTTGTCCACGGAGGAATTGGTGAAGATTGCCGCAGATCCCGTGCCCGGCAAGTTGCTCGCGCCGGGCAGTGTGGCCCAGTCCAGCACATTCGAACTGGCCTGCACATCGTATACCCTTCCAGTCATGCCCATCCATGAGATCGCGCCGCCGATCTGTCCCATGCCAGTGATGGATAGAAAGGCCAGGCCGTTGGTCGGGTCGGTGTTCATCACGTATTCATGCGAGGTCGCCACACGGTCGCTGTCAGGATCCGCCTGGTCCGCTGTCTCAAAGGCATTGGTGAAGCCATAGCTCCTCAGCCAATCCCACGGGGTGCCTTGCTCGGTGCGATTGCCCGCCACGATATAGTGCACGCCATCCCGCTCCTCGATGTCGAGGCTGATGAGCACGCCGGGGCCGGGCGTCAACGTCGGCAGGACTTGTCCAGAGGTGGCCCGATACACCTCCATCACACTGCCGTCGGAGAGGTAAAACCGCGTGAGCGATTGATACAGGCCCGTGTTGAGGTCGGTCTCGACGTCCATGGTCATGCTCGTGACCATCATGCCCGCTCCGCCGTCCAGCTTGTACCCATCGAACCGCACGCCCAGTCCCTCGCCGCCATGGGTCACCGCGAAGGCGTATTGCTGGAGGTGGCGGTTTGTGCGGTCTGCGTTCTCGACCAGGTCGTACACGGATCCCCGGAACGTGATGCTCCTGGACAGGTCCACCACGACAGGCCCGGATGCGGTTCCCACCGTCACGGTGGCGCCGGCATGGACCATCAGAGGGTCGAACGCGAATGTCGTGGACTTGGCCCCGTTCGTGCCGTCGGTGATCGCCGCGCTTTCTGTGATGTTGGCGTTGAACTGGGCGATGCCCTGGAAGGTGATGCCCTGCCGCAGGTTCAAGACCGCGCCCCCCGCGATCACGGCGTTCTCGACGCGCGCCGTCACACTCGCCGTCCAATTTGAGCGGCCCGCGTCCGCCATGCTCGAAACCACGGCCATGACGGTCCCGGTGGCATCGCCCTGGACCGTGATATCTCCGCCCACCATGCCCGCAAGCGCTCCAAACGTTGTGCCGGCCGTCAGGGCCATCTTGTTCGTAATCTCCAGTTGGTGAATCGCTCCGCCGCTGGGCATATTTGAAACGCCCGCGGACAAACTCCCTTCATCCATGAACACATAACCGCGCGCCCAGAGGCCGCCGCTGGCCCCAGCGTCCTCCTCGTCCGTCATGGTGCGGCGGGCGCTGTTCGTCCACCAACCCACGCCCTGCCAGGCCAGCAGGCCGTTGTTGAGGATGCGCAAGGGGAGCTTATTCATCAGGGAGGGCGTGATCAACTGGCCGCAGTTTTGCACGGTAAGAACGGGCGCGTTGCGGCTGAGGTCAATTTCCGTCTGGCTGGTCGTCAGGGTCACTGAGTTGGTCGCGATCACGCGGCAGGCATCCACCAGCAAACCGAGTTGCTGAGGCCAGGCCGTCACACCATAATTGTTGTTCGGCCCAGGCACGGCATGGGCGCCGTCCGCGCTATGGCCCCAGACCACGATCGAACCGTCGGACTTCAACCCCACGGCATGATCCTGGCCTGCCGCCATGGCGACGAAGTTGGTGTTGGGCGCGGGCACATTGCATTGGTTCCGGTCGTTCTTGCCCCACGTCACGATCGTTCCATCCGATTTAAGGCCCATGGAAAAATAAGAGCCCGCAGAGATGGCCATAAATCCGCTGTTGGGCGTGGGAATTGTACATTGCCCATCGGCGTTGTTCCCCCACGCCACCACGGAACCATCGCTCTTCAACCCCAGGCTGTGCAACGACCCCGCCGCAACGGCCACGAATCCGCTGTTGGGCGTGGGAACCGTACATTGCCCATACGAGTTCAAGCCCCACGCCACCACGGAACCGCCGGCTTTCAAGCCCAAGCTGTGGTCCTCCCCCGCCGCAGCGGCCATGTATGCGGCATTGGGTGCGGGAACCGCGCATTGGCCAAACTTGTCATCGCCCCATGCCACGAGGGATCCATCCGTTTTCAAGCCGACCATGTGTAAAGCGTTGGGGCCGCCAAATACATCCACGAAACCCGTGTTCGGAGACGGCAAGGGAAGCAGTTCCGTTCCATTACCCCAAAACACGATGCCCCCCCCGCGTCCACACCTGCCGCGGCGTCCAAGCATGCCGCCATCGCAATGAACCGGGATCCTCCCGGCACTTGGATCTGGCCGTAGTTGTTCCGGCCCCATCCCACCACGGAGCCATCGGTCTTGAAAGCCAGCGTATAGGCAAAGCCCGCCGCAATGGGGCGCTTCGCCGCACGCGCCATCAGGCTGGATTTCACCTGCTGGAGCGCAATGCGGCTGACCACCTGCGTGTCGGCACGCACGCCGCGGAAGGCGACATAGGACTGGTTGGTGCCGAGCAGTGAGAGGCCGGAGGAAACCACCACGCCGGTGGGCATGAGGGTCAAGTGGCCGGGGTCCCCATTGCCGCTTACATGGTCAGCCGGGATGGTCGAGGGCATGGTGTAAGAGCCCTGGCCCAGGTGAAACACGCGGTCGTTCTTGGAGCCGGATGCGAGCACGGCGCTCTCGATGCTGAGGGCGGCATTGGTCCATGCGTCATAGGGCAAGGCCGGCGTCTGGCCGTTTTTCGCCACATAGTACTCGTTGAGCGTCAACTCATGGGCGCCCATGTCCACGCGCCCGCCGGAAATGCGCGGACGGCCCGCGAGATCGGTGACGAGGTTGGTGGGGACCAGGGCGTTATCGCCCGCGTTGATGCAGGGCGAAGCCGCCTGCAGGCGGAAATCGCCGTTGGCGGCATCCATGAAAAGCGGGTTGCCAATCATGTTGCCATCCACGCCATTACGTACGCCGAAATCCCTGTAGTGGGTGTTAACGGAGCCCAGGCAAGAGTTTCGGATATGGCAGTTTTCCAAGCCATAAACGTCGCCGATGCCGTTACCCAACGCAATGCAGTTCATCAATGACCCCGCGCTGACTCCCGTATGATTGGCATAGATCGTGCAGTTATTCAGGGGTGTATAGACGGACGCACCGCCAAAAAAGCCGGCCGAGTTCCCGGCGATCAGACAGCCGTTGGCCGTGCCCTCGCAGACGCCGCCACCCGAAAGTCCGATGGCCGCATTGTTCATGATTGTGCAGGAATCCACCGTGCTCCAGCGCACTCCCCCGCCATTGCGGCCGGCCCGGTTGCCTGTTATGTTGCACTGGATCAGATGGCTCACGATGGCGCCGCCGCCGCTGTCCATGCTGTAGTTGCCGAGCAGGTCGCAGTTGTACACCGTGCCACCGGACACCCCGCCGCCAGAAACCGCCTGGTTGCCGTTGATGTGGCAGTTGGTGATGACAGCCTCGGGACCCATGCCCCATGCCCCCCCGCCCCACGCGTTCGTCACCACCCCGTTGGTCAGGGTGAATCCCGCCAGCAAGCCTGTCTCGATGCCCACGGGCCGAATCTGGTCGCCGCCTGCGATCGTGGTCAGCGCAGGGCCATTGACCGAGCGAACCGCGATGGAGTTGGTGATCGCCACGCGGTTTGTCGCGCCTCCCATCGCCACCCCGCCGGTGTTGTAAACCCCGTTGCTGACCCAGACCGCGCCACCGGGCCGGCCGATGTCCACACCGGCTTGGATGGTGCGCTTGGCCGCCGCCCACGTGCGCCCGTTGTTGGCGTCGTCGCCGCTCAAGGCCACATAGGCAATGTTGGGATAAATATAGAAAGTGTGCGCGACCGCCGGCGCGTCGTCGTAAAACGCGTTGCCGGCCTGGTTGGCGTACACGGTCACCACCCCCGGGCCACTGAACGCCAGGTTCGTGCCGCCGGACAGGATGCCGACGCCTCCAGGCGCCAGCGAGAACACCACCGGATTGTCCGAGCCTCCGCCATCCGCGCTGAGATGCGTGATGTCATTGGTCAGGAACAAGCTGTCCGCGGGGGGCAGGAAGTTCACAATGGCCTGCGGCATCCTGGCGATCGTGAGGGTGGTGCGGTTGGTGGAATTCCAGCTGGTGGTGTCCACCACGCCGGTGACCGCGTAGATGCCCAACGCCGAGGGCGGGGTCGTACTGCCGTCATAGGTCAGCGACACCGCGTTGGCGTACAGCGACGTGGCCGTGACCGCCTTTGGGGTGCCGTCGTAAGCCTGGTGGGTGTTCGAGAAGTAGATGGGATCGTACCCCCTGCGGACATCCAGGCGCACCGAAACGGACAGGGGCGAGTTGGTCGCCAGGGGAGCCGTGATGACATTGGTCGCGTAATACGTTCCCACATCGAGACTCGCGCTGTAGACCCGGATCGTGCAAAGCAACGAGGCGCCCGCCGCCAGCGTCCCGCCGGTTGGCGTCCAGGACAGGAACGCAGGCCCGGGTTCATGGAGGGCACATTGATAGGCAAACGCGATATTCCCTGCATTGGACATGACCACATAGCCCGTCCTGGCATCCGAGCTGTAGTAGCCTCTCAAATTCATCGAGGTCTGCGAGAGCGTAATCGCCGCATAAGTCGGGAGCGTCTCGCGCGTGGCGACGCGGCTGGCCGAACTGCCATCCGCCTCCGTGAAGGAACCGCCCGCGAACAGGTTGGTGCCGATGCGAGTCAGTGCGCCCACTCCGCCGCCAAACCCGCCGAAACTGCTCCATGCGGAACCGGTCCAGACCGCGATATTGGTGACCGACACCGTGCCCGCATTGGCGAAAGAACCGCCCGCGTATAGGTATGGCCCGTCACTCCACAGCGCGCTGACCATGCCATCCAGGCCGTCGCCCACCGCCGACCAACTGGAGCCGTTCCATTTCGCAATACTGGAGGCCGGAACTCCGCCCGCCTCGGAAAACCAGCCTGCGGCATACAAGTTTTCGCCGTCATGCACCAGAGAGGAAACATAGCCGACGATCCCGTCGCCGAGATTGGTCCAGTGCGTGCCGTTCCACCTGGCAAGGCCATTGATCGCCACGCCGCCCGCGTTGGTAAGATAGCCGCCGCCGGCGTACAGGTTCACGCCGTCGTGCGCCAGCGCACTGACCCCATAGCCGCCGATGATGCCATCGCCAAGGCTGTTCCAGTTCGTGCCGTCCCACATCGCCACGTTGTTCACCGCCACCCCGCCCGCGTTGGTGAAATCGCCCGCGACATACAGGCGCGAGCCGTGCAGGAGCATCGCATACACCCGGTAGCCGGCGATGCCGCCATCCAGTTCCACCCAGCTCGAGCCATCCCATGCCGCCACCAAACTTGCCGGCGCGCCCCCGGCCGTGGTGAACGAACCGCCGGCGTACAAGCGTGTCCCGTCGTGCGCCAGCGCGCTCACGTCATTGTCCATGCCATCCCCGAGAGCCGCCCATGAAGCTCCATTCCACATTGCAGCGTGGAGCGCAGTGGCACCTCCCGCCATCAAGAACTGGCCTCCCGCATACAGGTTGGTCCCGTCATGCGCCAGCGCAAAGACATTATTGTCCACGCCCTCACTCAACCCGCTCCAAACCTCCGCACCCTGCGTGCGGGACAACCCGGCCAGCCAAGATCCGAGGCCCAAAACTAAAAATAGCACTCCTTTTGAACAGCCACAGTTCATGATTGTGTTCTCCTAAAGATATCGCCGAAAAACTATCCCACCAATCGGATATGGTGACCGCACAGGCCAGGAACATTGATGCGCATTTTGAAGCTATTTCACGGAAATTACCCCAAGAATCTGGGCTGTAAAGGGCGGGGAAGACCCGCGTTAAAAGCCACCGTCCTCAATCCGCGGGATGGGGGACGCAACAGGAGAGGCTTCGGCTTCGATCCAGAGGGCCCTTTCGGGCCCATGGACTCAGGCGCGCAGATAATCCAGCATCTGCACAACGACCGCCTTCAGTTCCTTGCGAGAGACCACCATGTCCAACAGGCCGTGCTTCAGCAAAAATTCAGACCGCTGAAATCCTTCCGGCAAATCCTGCTGAGTGGTCTCCTTGATCACCCGCGGCCCGGCAAATCCAATCAGGGCCCCCGGCTCCGCGATGATCACATCCCCCAGCGTCGCATAGCTGGCCATAACGCCCGCCATGGTGGGATGCGTCAGGATGGGAATGTACGGCAGGCCCGCCTTGGCATGGCGCGAAAGGGCGCCGCTCGTTTTGGCCATCTGCATCAGGCTCAGCATGCCCTCATACATGCGAGCGCCGCCTGAGGCGCACACCAGCACCACGGGCAGGCCCAGCTCCGTCCCACGTTCAACCAACCGGGTGACCTTCTCACCCACCACGGACCCCATGCTCGCGCCGAGAAACTCAAAATCCATCACCCCAAAAGCCACGTCATGATGCGCCACACGGCCCCGCCCGCTGGTAATGGCATCCTTGTAGCCGGTCTTCTTGATGTTTTCCTCCAGCTTTTCGGGATAGGAGGAGGTTCCGGTGAACCCAAGGGCATCCACACTGTAAAACCCGGCATCCCATTCCTCAAAGGAGCCCTCCTCCAGGAACATCGCGATGCGTGATTTTCGATCCATCTGAAAGTGATGCCCGCATTTGGGGCACACCCCCAAACCGGCATCCAGCTCCTGCTTGAAGATGATTTCGGTGCAGGAGGGGCACTTCAGCCACAGCCCGTTGGGGATATCCCGTTTGCGGACCTTGACGGTGGTATAATTCTTCTTTCGAAATAATGGCATGGCTTACACTTCCCGGATCAATGTTTGTCGCATCTCTAAAAAGTCCTATCCGCGCGCCACGGTCACCACAAAGACGCATTGTGCCCCGCCCTCCTTCAAAGTGCGAGCACATTCGTTCACCGTGGCGCCCGTGGTCATCACGTCATCCACCAACAGCACCTTCCGCCCCTCCAGCCGGTGCGCCCCGCGCAATCCAAACGCGCCCCTAACGTTAGTGGCACGGTCGCGCGCTGTCAAATGCGTTTGGGTGGCGGTGGGGCGGATTCTCCGCAATCCACCCTTCAGCAAGGGCTTGTGAAGTTCTTTTGCCAGCCCTTCGGCCAGCAAGAAGGCCTGGTTATACGCCCGCTCCCGCTCCCGGGGTGGATACAGCGGCACAGAAGCAACCACGTCCACTTCGTCCAGGGAAAAGTCGAGCGTAACACAAGAGGCCAGAATTCGGACCAAATCCTTCTTCAGCCAAAAGGCATGGTGGTACTTGAAATCGCGCAGGAGTTCACGCACCACCCCCCGGTAACGAATGGCGGAGCGGGCCCGTTCGAAGAAGGGCGGATTCCGGCCACAGTACATGCAGGTATAGGCCTGGTCCACCCGCCCGTCCACCGGATCGCCGCACCAGGCGCAGTAAGGCGCTCCAATCAAGGGAAGCTGTGCGAGGCAATCCCAACAGAGATGGCCCGGCTCCTCGCCCACGTCCCCGCCGCAAACAGCGCACATGCGGGGGAAAACCAGATCCAGCATTCTATTCCAGGCAATGGCCATTCATTTCCCCTCGAGACCGGCTTACTCCAGCTCCCTTCTTCGCAGTAGAAAAAGTGCCACCATTAAGAATACCAGCAAAAGCCAGAGAGCGGCGGGACTCCGGGCCAGCGCCACATCCCCCCCAAAAATCCAGGCCAGCCGGTCGCCATTTCGCACCAGAAGGGGATCCCCCGCCTGCAGAGCCCACACCCATCCCGCATGCAGGCCCATCGCCGGGTATAAAGTCCCCTTCCATTCAAATACGGCACACAGAACCAGCCCCATGACAAACAGCGTCAGGCAGAATGGAAAAAAGGTGGCATCCAGGCGCACGGCATTGAACAGCTGGGAGTAGAGTTCCAGGCCGGAATACCAATGCCCGTACACAATGCCAACAAACGGGTCCGGATCGGCAAAGTGAACCGCGGAAAACAGAAGGCTGGAAAGCAGGGCGCCCCCCACAAAACCCGTCATGCTTCGCAAGCCCGCAAAAAGAGCCCCGCGAAAGAGCGTCTCCTCCAAGACGCCCAACAACAGGGAGCCGGCCATCAGGCCAAGAGCCTTGGCAAGAAAAGAACCCCACTCCGGAGTCACCACCCGATACGCACCACTCCAGGCCCCGGCCGCATACACCCCCACAATCGAAAGGAC
>CAZFSE010000059.1:17692-21611 GCA_964521805.1 uncultured Verrucomicrobiota bacterium | reverse complement strand
TCAGCCCGGCGGGAGGCGGTAGACGGCTTCCGCCTCGGCGAGTTCGGCGGCTTTTCGGGCGTCATTCCAGCCGAGTTCGCGGGCCATGAGGCGGGCGCAGTCTTCGAGCGCGGCTTTCCCGGGATGGCCCAGGGTGCCGAGGTCGGTGCGGCGCATGACGACATCGGTGAGCTTGGGCGCCATTTCGTTGCGGATGGCATACACCACCTCGGCGGCCAGCACCTCGTCCGATCCCGCTACGGTCTTGCCCAGGCCAGGCTCCTGGCGGGCCAGTTTCAACACCGCCGCCCAGTCAGACCCATAATTCAGCACGAGGTGGCGGGTGATTTTCTCGGTCAGCTTGGAGGTCCTCACGGCTTCCTTTAGAAAATCTTCAAAGCGTTCGATCTGGCCGCCGGAAAGCCGGGTCACGGAGGTCCGGCAAGGGGGCGGGGGCTTGCCCAGCTTGAGGAAGGCGGCGTTGACCACCTTCTGCGCGATATGGCGGCAGATGGTATATTTGACGCCCACGATGCTCAACAGGTTCTGAATGCCGCCCTCGCGGCTGTGGTCCACAATCTCGTATTTATGCGCGGCCTTGGCCACCTCGGGGGTGCTGTCCTCCTCCCCCACGGGCCGCATGCCGCCGATCCAGAAGGTGACGTCGTCATAGCCCAGATTCGAGGCCGGATACATCCCGCGGAATTCATCCACAAACTCCGCCACATCCCTCTGCGTAATGGCGAAATCCTCGGGCGTGCCGCGATAAAGGGTGTCCGTGGTGCCAAAGAAGGCGCGTCCGCGCCAGGGGGTGATGAAGTAGTTGCGCCCGCCGCGCTGGATGAGCACCGTGCTGTCCTTTTGCTTGCTTTCGACGGAGAAGGCCATATCCGCAAATGGCCTGGTGATGAGCTGAATGCCCTTGGAGCGGACCACGCGGCGGTCGGGGGTGGCGGTCCGCGCAAGCTGAACGGTGATGTCCGACCAGGGGCCGGTCATATTGATGAAAAGACGCCCGCGGACTTCGAGATGGTTGTTGCCCAGCCGGTCGGTGACAAGGGCGGCTTGGATGTGTCCGTTTTCCATTTTGAACTGGCGGACCTGGGCATAGTTGGCCAGCGTGGCGCCGCGCTCGGCGGCCGAGAGCCCAAAGGCCAGGGTCAGCCGCTCGGAATTGTACATCTGCGCGTCGTAGAAACTGCCCCCGCCGGTCAAGCCCTCCTGCTTCAACCCCTGGATGCGCCGGACGCACTCCTCCACGGATGCGCGCCGTCCCATGGGAATATGCTTTTGCGGATCGTCGAGGCCCTTGTTGCGGTCAAAGGACATCACATCGCTGGCCAGCAGGGCCAGCTGAAGGGCTTCGGGGCCCTTCATGCCATGGCCATAGCCGGGGATCAGGAATTCCAGCGGATGGACCAGATGAGGCGCCAGGAAAAGCATGTGCTTGCGCTCGGCAATCGAAACCCGCATGCGGATGAAGTTCAGATGCTGAAGGTAGCGCAGGCCGCCATGAATCAATTTGAGCGAGGCCGAGGAGGTGGCCTGCCCAAAATCAGCCTGCTCGAGCACGGCGACTTTCAGGCCGCGTTGCGCGGCATCCCAGGCGGTGGAAAGGCCATAAACGCCGCCGCCAACAATCACGAGGTCAAAGGTTTCATCCGCCAGTTTCTTTAAGTCACGAATCATAGGGCCTTGGGAGTTAAGTGCTGTTCGAGGGCATCATAAAGGGCCGCCACCTTCTTTTCAAATGCAGACCGGCTGTATTTCTGCCGAACCAGTTCTTTGGCGCGGCTGGCAAGTTGCTGGCGCAGGGAGGGGTTGACGGCCAGGGCCAGCAGGCCGGCGGCGAACGCCTCCGGAGTGGGGTCTGCCAGCAGGGCGCAATCGGGTTCAATGGCCTGGGTATGCGTGGGCAGGCGGGTGGCCAGCACGGCCTTGCCGGAATCCAGGTAGGAGTAAATCTTCATGGGCGTGTTTTCGCCCTGGATGCGGGGCGAGACCAGGACATCGGCCTCCGCGAACAGGGCGCTCATCATGGCGGGGGGGCGGGGGCCGGTGAAATGCACGGTTCTGCCGAGCCCCAGATCCTCCGCCTTTTTTTGGTACTGGGCAATATGCCTTGCCGTTCCACCCACAATGAAGAGGGTCATTTCCGCCTGCGTGGAGGCTTGCGCAAAGGCGGCCAGCAACAGGTCAATCCCCTGGTAGGCTTCCAGGTTGCCGACATACATGAAGACGGCGCCCACCAGGGGGAAATGGCGCTGTAAATCCGCGGGCTCGGGGCTGGGTTCGAGCAGGGAGATGTCCGTCAGCAGATGGACTTCCCGGGCCCCCTGCTGGCGGGCCGCCTGGGCCAGAGCCTCGCACACGGGAATGACCATCAGCGCATGCCGGATGGCCAAGCCCTCGCACCAGCGGAAAAAACGGCTGAAGGGCTTCAGCCGGGGCATTTTCTCGACCAACTGGGCCGCCAGGGAGGAATCCATGTCGTACACGTAAGGAATCCGGAATGCCGCGCGGAAGAAAAGCGCCATGTAAACGGATTCTTCAACGGCATGAATCACATCCGGGCGGTGAAACAGCACGCGGCCCAACGCCTTGAAAAATAAAAAAACGTCACACACCAGTTTCTTCAACGAGAAGCCGGGGCCGATCCCCTTGAGGAAAGGAAGGGCCGGGATGCGGCGCAGGAAGACTTGGGGATAGTCGCGATTCTGCCCTTCATGAAAAGTAAGGACCTCCACCCCCACCCTGCGGCGGGAAAGCACGGACAAAAGAAGGTCCACGGCAATGGGCGTACCCCGTTCCTGGTAGAACGGATGCGGCGCCAGCAGAAGGATTTTCAAGGGCGGTTTCATGACTGGCGGTTGAGCATAGCGAATGGAAGCGTGCGCGCGCAAGTTTATGCGCAAGGGCGGATTGTCAGCCCCCGGGGTTTTTGTTAGGGTGCACCGCATGATGAAAAAAAATTCGTACACCTTCAAGTTGGATGAAGCCCAGCAGAAGGCTCTGATCCAACTGTTGCGGGCCGGGAATTACCGGCCCATGACGGTGGAACACACCCTGATCGCGGCAGAGGGGCCCGATTGCAACATCGCCCTCTACAAGAGCGGCAAATGCCTGGTGCAGGGCCGGGGCGCGGAGGAGTGGGTGACGTTCCGGCTGGAACCTGAGGTTCTCAAGGACGTCCAGCTGGGCTATGAGGATCTGCTGAATCCCCAGGCGGTTCAGCCTCACATGGGCATTGACGAAAGCGGAAAAGGTGATTTCTTTGGACCCATGGTCATTGCGGCCGCCTATGTAGATGAAGGCCTGGTGCATACCCTTCGTGAAATGGGCGTGCGCGACAGCAAGACCATCACCACCGACCGCAAGGCGCTTCAAATGGCCAGCGACATCCGCAAACTGCTGGGCCCGCGCTTCGCCATTGTGGCCATTGGCAATGCGGCTTACAACCGGCTGTATGCGAAGATGCGGAGCGTCAACAACCTGCTGGCCTGGGGGCATGCCCGCGCCATTGAAAATCTGCTGGAGAAGGTCCCTGACTGTCCCCGTGCCCTTTCGGATCAGTTTGGTCCGACCCGCCAGATCGAGCAGGCGCTATTGAAAAAGGGGCGGAAGATCAAGCTGGAGCAGAGGCATAAAGCCGAATCAGATATGGCGGTGGCCGCCGCATCCGTGCTGGCGCGTGCGGCCTTCCTGGATGCCTTGCGGCGCATGGGGGAAATGTATGGCCTTCAGATTCCAAAAGGCGCCTCGGAGCAGGTCAAGAAAGCGGCGGTGGAAATGATTGTGAAGAAAGGCCCTCAGGTTCTCCTGGAGGCCGCCAAGTGCCACTTCAAAACAACGGATGAAGTGCTGGCCACGGCGGGCCACCAGCGAAGCGAGCTGGGCCCGGAGGGCCAGGCCACCTCCAAGGCGTTTGAGCGAAAGCCCA
>CAZFSE010000059.1:15129-17592 GCA_964521805.1 uncultured Verrucomicrobiota bacterium | reverse complement strand
CAGGCGGATGTGGTGGATCATCACATCGGCGGCGCGGTCAAAGCGGAAGGCGAAGAATACCGGTTTGTTGCCGGCCTGAACCACCTCGAGAATGGTGGGTTCTCCGGCAAGGACCTTGATGCCGGGCGTTTCCTCGTTGCCCGGCCAGCGGGCGTTGAGCTCGCCAAGAGCTGTGCCCTTGGGGGCGGAGGTTTCAAAGGATAATTCCGCGGTGTAGGCGCCGGGCTCCAGCGGCAGTTTGGGGCCGTAAAAAACGATGGCGGCGGGTTCGTAGTCGCGCCGGAGAACGACCGCGGAAAGATCGGGTGTGGTATAGCCGGCGTGGAAGAAGGCGGGGGCGGGCAAGTGCAGGCTTTCACCCGGTGCGGGGTTTGTCCCGTCCGGCCCGGCCAGCAAGATGGAATCCAAATCCACCGCTCCACGAAGAAGGCTCACCGCCACCCCCACCGGCAACGCGGCGTTGGTCCGGGGCAGAGCCAGCCTCTGCCAAGCCCAGCCGCCAGCCTTCACGGAAAGCACGACCGGGGCGCTGGTGGCTCCACCCAGCACCGTGGCAACCCCCAGTTCGCCATCGCCCTGCAGGCGAATCCACCACGCCAGGGGTTCATCGAGGGGCGCGGCCACTTCCGGGGAACGCACAAAGGCCTCCGGGGCGCTCATGGCCAGGTAGCCTCCGCCCAAAGCGGTGGGGTCATCGCGCACGGGCAGGGCGTTGGTGGATTCGGAGCGCTCAAACTCCCAGCGGCGCGCAGGGAACAACGGCGGGGTGATGCGGATGGCCTCCTTCTTCACGGGCTCCGCCAGTATCTTAAAGGACCAGACCGCCGCATCTTTTCCAATCGGTTGCAGGCGCGGATGGTTCAGCAGGCGCTGAAGGGTGTGCCCGACCGGGAACGGGCTGACTTTTTCGGGGAAAACGTCTTCGTGCAGGATCAGATAGCCCACGCCGCGCCGGAGCAAATCATCCAATTTTTCATCGGAGCAATATCCCTTGTTGAAGTCCGCGAAGCGCAAAAAGATTTCGTTGAGGTACTTGGTTTTAACACTGCCCCCGTACCCGTTGACCATTCGGATGCGATACAGGGAAACATAGTATTCGTTGAGCGAGTTGTAATGGGAATCGCCTGGCCACAGGGGCAGGGCCAGAATGTGCGGACGCCGGCCGGCGGCCCGGGCATCTTCGGCGACCGCCTCGTAGGCGCCCTGCCGCGGGTCCAGCAGGCAGAGGGTGGGATGGATCCGAAATTTGTAGTCGGCCAGCAGGGGAAGCACCAAGAGAAGGACCCACCACCGGTGCGCGCCTCCCTTCAGAAGGCCGGGCCAGAGGAGGACCGCGGCCACGGAGAGGAGGGCGGGCATCAGCAGGTAAATCTTGTCGGGCTGGCGAATCATGGAATAGGGCGGGATCAGCTTGGTGAGGAGCGCCCAGCACCGGGGTCCGCCGGGATTGCGCACGCCCGTGGCGAGCAGGACCATGCCCAGCAAGCCCAGCAACAGCAGGGCGGTGGCCACGCGCGGCAGGGGTTCTTCCTGTGTCCGGCGGCGCAAAAGGCGGGCGGCGCCGCCCGCCAGCAGGAGAAGCACCAAGTAATAGCCCAGGTAGATTTTCCGGCTGTCGCCGGGATTATGGAATTGGAGCACGCCTCCGATTTCCGGTGAACGGAGGGAGACTTCATGAAGGCTTCGCCCCTTGCCGCCCAGGGTGGATTTGCTTTGGATGTTTTTATTGACCGCCAGGCTTTGCAGGCCGATGAGCGCAATAAAGGCCGCCAGAGGCAGGGAGGCTTTGAGCAGGCGGGCGAGTTCCCCCCAACGGGGCCAGCGTCCTGGAAAATGGAAGAGGTGGCTGAAGACGCACCAGCAGGGCGTGGCCAGAACGGTGAAAAAGAAGACGTGCGTGTCGTTCCATCCGGTCAGAAAAAGCGCCGCCCCCGCGACCGCGCCTGCCCACATTTTTTTCTCCGCCACCAAGAGGTCCAGCGACCAGAAAATAACCGGCACCCACATCATGCCGAGGCCGGTGGGACTGCCATCGAGCAAATTGATCCATTGGTAAGGGAGCGTGATGCTGATCAGCGCGGCGCCCGAGGCCAGCAAGGCGTTGGAGGTGAAGCGCAACAGCAGGCGGCGGGTGAAGAAATAGGCGATCCAAAGGGCGATGAACCCCGTGAGATTCCATCCGGCGGCCTGCCCGCCGAGGGCGTTGCCGAGAATAAAAAACAGGGAAAACGGCAGGTAGTAGGTGGAGCGCCCATAGCGCTCGGAATCGTCGCCGGTGTTGAATTCGTACAGGTTGTGAAACAGCGGCGTGCGGCCCAGGGCCGTATCGGCGGCCAGCCAGAAATGATAGAGGAATTGCAGGTGATCGCCGGGGATCATGGCGCGCTGTCCGCCGGTCTCGATATTATAGGCGGAGGAGGGAATGGCATGCCCGGCCTCGCGGGGCAGAGGCCAGGAGAAGAC
>CAZFSE010000059.1:0-15029 GCA_964521805.1 uncultured Verrucomicrobiota bacterium | reverse complement strand
TTCTCGATGGTGAAGCGGCGGGTGGACTCCGATACCGCAAACGCATAACGGGTGAACGGTCCCAGAAGCCATTCCACCGGGCGCTGGTAGAAGGGAACCGTTCCGTAGTTGCACCGCTCGTGCACGATGACCGGAATGCCGAGCCAATGCCCGGCAATCCGGCCCCACGTGCAGGCGCCATAGCCATGCGCATGAATGATGTCCACCTTTTCCCGGCGAAGCAGGCGGATGAGTTTGAGCAGATTGCGGGGATCCATTTTCCCGTATCCAAGATACAACGGCTGGATGCCCACGGCTATAAAGCGTTCCTCGGCCGTGCCGCCGGGCCCCTTGCGACTGCACAATAGAAGCCGGAAACGTTGGGCATCGAAGGCGGGAAGCCACAATTCAAAGGAGCGGGCCACCCCGTGGAACGAGGACTGATTGTTCCCAAAGTGTTCGCAAAATTGAAGGATGGTCATCCTGGGGCCTGATGCGTTCATGGCTCCTGTCTGGGCTCAGCGCCCCGCTGGCGGATGACGCGCGCGGGAATGCCCACCGCAATGCTGTTGGGGGGCAGGTCATCATTGACCACCGCGCCGGTTCCGATGATGGCGCCGGCGCCCACCGTGACGCCGTCCAGCACGGAAACCCCCGCGCCCAGCCAAGCCTCGGCGCCGATTCGAATGCCCTTGGCTTCGCGCTTTTGATCCATCACTGAAATATCCGCGCGGGAAAAATCATGCCCGCCGCCAATGATATACGAATAGGCCGCGATCAGGACTTTTTCCCCAATCTCCACGTGGCCGGAGGAGGTGATGTCGCAGTTGAAGCCAATGTTGGCCTTGTCGCCGATGAGGATGTCCCCATTCTTGCAATGCACAATGCTGTTGCGGCCCAGGAACACCCCATTTCCCAAGGTGATGCCCTGGTTGGTGTCGCCCTTGGCATCCAGCAGAACGTTGTCGTCAATCACCACATCATCGCCCAAAAAAATCTTGTGCGGATGGCGGAAGGTGACGCGTGCGCCGATGGCGGCCCGGCGGCCCATGCGCCCGAGCAGGAAGGGGTAGAGGCGTTGCCGCAACACCAGCCCCAGCGCGCCGGGGATGCCGCTGATGAAGGTCTGCATGAACTCGTATTTCAGCAGGGCGCCCCAGCCGGTTTTGCCCACCATCAAGTTCTGATACTTGCGGAGCGCGGAGACCTTTGGATTCGACATCTCCTTCTGAATGTCCAGGATTTCGTGATCTTCCTTCATGCCGGACAGGGTGCCGGATGGCGCAGAATTTGTCAAATGCGGCGGAGGGGCGGCGGACAGCCGCCCCTGCCGTCCAGACTACCGTGCCTCCACAAAAAATGGCATGTTGGCACTGCTGGCGTTGCCCTTGCCGTCATAGGCATAGATGAACACCCGGTACGCGCCGGGGACCGCCGGGGTCAGGAGGCTGGCTTTGCGGGTGGTGTCGTTGGTGATGCGCCCGGGCACCGGCTTTAATTCCGTGTTGATGGTGTTGTCGGGCGCCTTTTTCTTGCTCTCGCTCATCAGCACCCATTGATACGTGAGGGGGTCATTGTCGGGGTCCACCACGTCCACATCCAGGCTGTAAGGTTTGTTCGGGCTGACTTTCTTCCGGTTGAGCGAGGAGCCCATCCAGCGAATTTCCGGGCATCGGTTGGGGGGTTCGCTCTGGCTCCAGGCCCGCCACATAGTGTCGGCCGTGTTCATGCGCGTTCCGTCCGCCAGATGCATGCTGTACCAGGTGGGCGTACACTCGAATTTATAATCCCAGCTGAACACAAAGGAACCGAGGCACCAGTTGTCCTGACTGCTGATGCTCTGGTTGTAGGCCTCCAGGTAGAAGGCGGCCTTGTCCATCGGCATCTGCTCGACCTCCGCGCCCCATTCCGCGGTGGGGACCTCCCACTGGCCCTTGGGGCCGAATTCCATGATCATGTAGGGCCTCGTCCAGCCCATCTCGCGCAAACGGTCGGCCATGGTGGTCAGGCCTCCATAGCTGTTGACGCCGAAAATATCCAGTTCGGGACAGTATCGCGCCGCAAGCGCCGCCTTGATGGAGTTATGCCCCAAATCCGCAAAGGCGGTGGTGGTGGGATGCAGGGGATCCTCTTCGTGCACCATGCGCGCCACGTCGTTGATGGCCTTGTAGACCGCAATGTTGGTGCCCGCCCCCCACTCCACCTCGATGCCACAGCACCACATCAGCAGGGCGGGATGGTGGCGGTAGCGGCGAACCGCGGCACGAAGACGGCTGAGCTGAGCATCCACGGCATCTTTGTTGTTGTAGTAGAATCCATGCCGTTCCTGCTTCATCCACAAACCCAGGCACACCTTCAGTCCGAGCTTGTGGGCCGCATCTAAAACCGGCCCCGCAAAGTCGGTGGTCCAGGTGCGGATGGCGTTGGCGCCAGACGCCTTGAGCTCCTCCAGATGCTTTTTCCCGCCCGCACCCTTCACAAAAAGGGGCGTCCCATCCACCTTCAACTGCCAGCCGCCGCCCACGCCGGTTTCCTCGATCGTGACCGTGACGGGATTTCCGGCCACGGCCGCGCCTTCATCCTCGCCCTCGGGCGCGGAGGGTGGAGGCGCTGTTTTGGGGGTCTGCTGTTTGACGCTGGGGGTTCTGACCGCCTGTACCATAAACGGAAAACTGGCCAGGCTGGCATGTCCCTGGCCATCACGGACCTCCGCAAACAGCCAGTAAGGCCCCGCTTCCAGGGGCGTGGTAAAAATGATGCTCCTCGCGGCGGGGTCGCGAATGGCCCCATCCACCGCTTCCAGCCTTGAGACCAGTTCGCCTTGCTCTCCGAGCTTCACAAGCTCCCTGTACAAGGTCCAAGAAAAGGAAAGTGGATCTCCGTCCGGGTCCGTGGCCTTGACCTCCGCGGTTACGACGCCCCCCGGCATGGCCAGGCGAGTACTGACGGGCGATGTGATGGCGGTGATAAGCGGACTGTGGTTGGCCGGCGGATGGGTGGACCAGGCGGAGGCCAGGGCATCCGCAAATTCGGAGCGCTCACCCTTGATATTCCGCAGGGGGATCCAATTCCTGGCGGACCCCGGCGCAGAAGGATTCCACTGGAAAAGAATGGAGCCCAGATAATGATTGCTGGCCTCCGCCGGCATGCGCGCGAGAAGGCCCCCCAGCCATGCATGGTTTTCCGCGGTGAGCGGAGCGAGCGGCGCCCCCCAAGAGGCGAATTTGGCGGCTTCCGGGCCCGTGGATTCCGCCTGGACCAACAGGAAGGGCTTATTCCAACCGGCCTTGAGCAATGCCGGGCCAAGATTGGTTGAAGCCGGCTCCAGCATGAACGCCAGCGCATCCACTTCAACCCCGGCTTGCGCCGACAGGCGGGCTTGGGCTTTATGCTCATCGAGCAAGCCAACATGGCTGGCCACCAGGCGTTCAGGATCCAAGTCGTGAAAAAGGCGGGCCAGTGCGTTCACCAGTCGGTAGGCGGAGGGGTTGCTCTTTTCCGTGGTGCGGATGCGGCTGGAAATCATCCAGCACAATAGGCTGGGATGATCCTTCAGGAGAGGCACCTGCTCCCGAATTTTTTCAATGGCGGCCCGAATCGCTTGAACATCGGCATAATTGGTGATGCCCATCTGATCAACATCCAAGACCACGACGGCCATCAACCCCGCCGCCTGCGCTTGATCCAGCAGTTCGCCGGCCTTCATAAAGTTGGGTGCAAGAATGCAGTTTCCTCCGATGCGGGCAAATTCCTGGAGCTGATCGGAACCAAGGGCTCCCCGCACCTCAAAAGGCTGGCCTTGAACCATCAGACGGCGGGGCGCAGACGCCACCTGATTCGTGGAGGCGGCCGGTTCTTCGGCCCAAGACGCTGTTGCCGCGGCATACAAAGCGAAAAAAATGAACACATACATTTTCATCAGAAGAAACTCCCCTTTTTTCACATTGCTGGACCCGGTCCCGGGCTGGATGGTCTGTGTTTATCCTATTGCCGAAGTATTTGTCGAGCCTTCTGTTTTTGCGGGGCCAACGTGTGGCTCAGATGCTCGGGAAAGCGCTCTTCATGTAAAAAAAAGGGACGGCATGCGCCGTCCCTGTTTGAAATACTGCCTTGGGGGTGAATTAGCCGAGGATGGCGTCCTTCGCCACTTTGGCGATGCGGAACTTGACCACCTTTTTGGCCGGGATTTGAATGGTTTCGCCAGTGGCCGGGTTGCGGCCCATGCGAGCGTTGCGTTGCACGAGAACCAGCTTGCCCAAACCGGGAATGGTGAAGCTGTTTTTGGCTTCCTTGTAGGAAAGCGCCGCCAGCTCATCAAAGAACTTAACAACATCTTTCTTGGTCAAACCCGTCTTGTCCGCCAGCGCCGCCTGAATCTGTGACTTCGTCATTGCCATGGTAGCCTCCTTTGTTTCGTAAGCTTTCTGACCCGCTGTTTTTCCCTCAATTCCCGGACATTGTGGCCAGATTTCTTCTGATTACAAGCGTTTTTTACAGAGAAAAATCGGATAAAATCATGGCCCGGGCCACCGCGGCGGCTTTGTCCACCCCGTCTTTAAGTGCAATCAGCGTCAAGGCAAACCTGAAAGAGGTTCCAGGCCCCTGGCTGGTCACAAGGTTGCCATCCACCACCACGGGCTTGTCTTGCCAGCAGGCGGTGGCCAGTTCCGCCGCCACGGAGGGGTGGCAGGTGGCGGGACGTCCCTGGAGAAGGCCGGCGTCTTGCAAGACCAGCGGACCCGCGCACACGGCCGCCACGAGTTTGCCGGCCTCGAAAAACTGCCGCGCGGCTTGAACCACGCGCGCATCCGCGCGCAGATTTTTGACCCCCTGTGCTCCGCCTGGAATCACCAAAAGGTCATATTCGGCTGGCTGGATCGAAGACCAGACGGCATCGGGCATCAATACAACCCGGCGCGAGGCCGTGACGGGGCGCTCATCCAAGCCGGCAGAAAGAACCTCCCACTGGGCGCGGCGGAGCGTATCGAGAATAATCACGGCCTCCATCTCCTCACACCCTTGTGCCAGCGGAACCAGCGCCTTGATCATGGGAGGGTTCCTCCGATTGCGGCCAGCAGGCTTCCCCAGGCCTTTTCCGCCGCCGCCAGCCCCCGGCCACGATGCGAGAGTGAATGCTTGGCCTGTGCGTCCATCTCCGCAAACGTGCGGGTGTGCCCCTCGGGAATAAACAGCGGGTCATATCCAAACCCCTGCCGTCCGGCCGGCGCATGTGCAATGAAGCCCTCACAGCGGCCCTCGACAGTGCGGGTCCGGCCCTCGGGGCTGGAAAGGGCAATCACACATCGGAATCGCGCGCGGCGGTTGCCCACTCCGTTGAGTTCCTTCAACAGCTTTTCGTTGTTGGCGGAATAGCTGACGGGCTCGCCGGCATACCGGGCGGAATAAACACCCGGAGCCCCCCCCAAAGCGTCCACCTCCAGGCCGGAGTCGTCGGCCAGCGACCAGAGGCCGGTAGCCCGGGCCACGACCACAGCCTTCTTGATGGCGTTGGCCTCAAAGGTCGTGCCATCCTCGTCCACCTCCGCCACCTCCGGAAAATCAAAGGCACTGAGCAATTCCATTCCGGGGATGTGAAGAATCTCCTGGATTTCCTCGAGCTTGTGACGGTTGCGGGTGGCCACTACAAGTTTCATGGAAGGGGAACCTATCGAATCTCCACGGACCCTGCAAGCCAAGGGTTATTCCCGCACCGCCAGCTCAATCCACTGCTCCTCCATGCTGGTGCAGGGGCAAAGCTCGAGTTTGTAGCGGATTTCCAGCCGCAAAGCGTCCAGTGCGCAAGCCGGGCTCAGCCCTTGCGCAGATACCCCGAGCTCATCACACCGGGCCAAAAAAGCTCCGTCACCGTCCATATCCATGTCCACATCATATTTCATGGCATTCCCTCTGTCGTGCTTGTCCTTCCGAGAGAAAACGTGCCGCAGATTGGACGTTTGTCAACTGTAGAGCAGGGCCGGCTCGCGGGTGAGACTGAATGCGTGCAACCCTTCCTCCCAGGCGGAGGCGATTCGTTCCGCCGGCTCGCCCGCCTTCAGGGCGAGACGGGGCTGATCGCTCCCCATGAGCTTGTCGAAAAAATCTTCGCGAGTGCCAGGCGCCAGCCAAAGGCGGTCCTGGCCCGCCATGTCCTGAACGGCCGACAACAAGGCCATGCCGCTCAGGACGGGCCGAAACACGCCGGGGCTGGAAACCTCCATCCGAACCCCGCGGACAAGCTGTCCGGCATGTTCCCCGGCCATGGCCGTGTAGGACTGCGCATGGAACCGCACCCCCGGCAAATCCTGGAGATTCAAGCGGCGGGCCAGCTCCACTCCATCCAGCCAAGGCGCGCCCACCATCTGGAAGGGAGCGGACGTTTTGCGAGCATGGTCCAGCGCAGGCAGGGCTTCCAGGAAAACCGTCATGGGAAAACAGCAGGCCGATTCGATGGAGGTGATGGCGGGCGAGGGCGGAACCCAGGGCAACCAGTCTGCCCAGGGCAGGGTTCTTGAAAAACCCTCCATGGGGGCCACACGCAGATCCACATCCAATCCCAGATCGGAGCGAATCCAAAGAGCCGCCTCCGCAGGGGTCATGCCGTAGGCCACCGGAGTTCGGACAAAGCCAACAAAACTTTCCAAGGCGTCTTCCCGCACCGGACCATCCACAACGTCCGGCAGAGGAATGGGCCGGTCCGCCACGATGACGGTCTTGCCTTGCTCTGCCGCCGCCTCCAGCACATGGCGCAAGGTGGAGACAAAGGTGTACGGGCGCGCGCCCAAATCCTGCAGGTCAAAAATCACCACCTCCACACCGTCCAACATCGCCGTCGTGGGCTTGCGCGTGTCGCCATACAAGGAGTGTATTGGGATGTCCCATTCCGGGTGGCGCTGATGGCCGATCTCCTCCCCCGCCCCACCCCGCCCATGGTATCCATGCTCGGGGCCCAACAGGCAGGTGAGGGCCACCCCCGCCTGTCTCAACAGAACCGGCGAGGGCGTGCCGTCACTCCCAACACTGGCGGGATGCGCCACCAAGCCCACGCGCGCCCGGCGGATCCAATTGAATTGACGCTGGAGCAAAACTTCCAAGCCTGAAAGGTAACTCTTCATGAGGGGGAGGTGAACCGCAAGACGGTGTTGTCAATCAGGCGCGTTTTTCCAATGAATACGGCCAGCGCCAGAAGGCTGTCCTTCTCGAGAACCTCGACAGGCGAGAGGGTTTGATCGTCCACCAGCTCGATATAGTCAATCCGGGCGGCGGGATGCCGAGAAATCACTGCCCGCACCGCCTCTTTCAGGATAGAGGAGCGCCGCTCTCCTTGTTTGAAAAGCGCCTCGGCCCGGTCCAGCGCGCCGCGCAGGCAAGGAGCTTGCCCGCGTTCAGACGGCGAGAGATAGACGTTTCGCGAACTCATCGCCAGCCCATCCGGCTCCCGGACAATCGGGCCGGGAATGATGCGCACGGGAAAGTTCAAATCGCGCACCATCCGCTGAAGCACACGCAACTGCTGGGCATCCTTTTCCCCCAGAACCATGTAGTGGGGTTGCACCAGATTCAATAATTTGGCCACCACCGTTGCCACGCCCCGAAAATGGCCGGGGCGGGACGCCCCGCACAGCCCGCGTGAAAGAGTCTCTTCCTCGACATACACACTGTGCCCGGGCGGATACATCTCATCCGCCTTGGGATAAAAGAGGAGGTCTGTCCCCTCCGACTGGCAAAGAGCCTCGTCCCGCTCGAAATCGCGCGGATACCGGCTCAAATCCTCGGTGGGCGCAAACTGGGTGGGATTGACAAAAATACTGACGACCACGACATCGCTCTTGGGGCGCACCAGCCGGATCAGGGAAAGATGCCCTTCATGCAGAAAGCCCATCGTGGGGACAAATCCAATGGCGCGGCCGTCCTGGCGAAGCTGGAGGGATTGCTGTTGCATCTCCTCCGGACTGTGGATGATTTGCATGCGGCCAGTCTATCCTCCGCCCCAAAAAGGTAAATCATAAACAAGTCCCAGACCGGGGTAAAAAAAGAACGGCTGTCTGCACAGCCGTTCTTCTTGTCGAGGAATGCTATAGTCTACTTGCGCATGCGGCGGCGAAGGCCCAGCAAGCCAAGAGCACCCAAGCCCATCAGGGTCATGGAGGCGGGTTCGGGAATGGCTTGAGCAAAGCTGATGTCGTCAAACGTGTGCCAGGAGTTATCCGTTATCGCCCCTCCAGTTGTATGCACGACCAGAGCTATCCGGGCCTGCACGGCCGCTCCAGGCGCCTGGTATCCCAACAGCGAATACTGCGTGTAATCCTGTGCTACAGCCAAGGGCGTCGTCCCAAACTGACCAAGTGAGCCGCTTCCAGCATCCAGCCAGCGAAGCTCCAGAAAAGACTCTGATGCATTGGGTGTTCCCGCAATACGGAGCCAGCCGCTGAAATCATAGAACAGCCCGCCCGTCACTGGAACAAATTGCTCGGCGACAAAATAGTTCTCGCCAACGATGGAGGAGTCTATCGCACGAGCGGCGCCATAGGACCCGCTATGAGCATCTCCACCCATCCCGGTGTACCAGCCGCCTTGCGTCCAGCTTGATAAGTCTCCCGCCTCAAAGCCAGGATTCAACAACAGGTTGGCCGACGCCACTCCGGTCAACACCGCCAACAAACTAACCACCACCACAAACTTTTTCACTCTGCACCTCCGTCGTATTCCTATCCGCCTCTACCAACCCACGGTCCCTTTCGACACACGTCGAAATACAAGGACATATGATTAACGTTCGCGCATTATACTGCAATCGCTCTCAATGTCAACCGCTTCTTTCTCTAGGACACTCTTTTGTAACCATTTACATTGACCCTTCTTGCATAGGGACAGGCAAAAAAATCGCTTCTTGCATAGGGACAGGAAAAAAACGGTGAGGACCATTCAACATCAAAGAAAGGCGAAAGGCGTATTAGTAGGCGTGTTCCGGTCCAGGAAACCGGTTTTTCTCAACGTCCTCTTTGTAGGCTTGAAAGGCTTTCGTCATTTCAACGCCAAGATTCGCATACCGTTTGACGAACTTCGGCGTGAAGTCGTTGAAGAGCCCCAGCATGTCGTTGACCACCAGCACCTGGCCATCGCAGGCGGAGCCGGCGCCAATGCCAATGGTGGGCACGCCCACTTTCGCGGTGATCTTGCCCGCCAGCTCGGCGGGCATGCCTTCCAGCACCAATCCAAAGACGCCCGCCTGTTCGACGGCTGAGGCATCCTCCAGCAGGTAGCTGGCGGCTTCTTCAGAGCGGCCCTGCACCTTGTAGCCGCCCATGGTGCGCACACTTTGCGGTGTCAGCCCAATGTGCCCCAGCACTGGGATGCCGTTCTCCACCAGGGCGCGGATGGTCTCCACGCGCACCGTGCCGCCTTCGATCTTCACAGCATCGGCGTCCGCCTCTTTGATGAACCGTCCCGCGTTGGCGACAGCCTGCGAAACGGAAACTTGGTAGGACAAAAAGGGCATGTCCGCCACGACCAGCGCTTGTCGAACCCCCTTGGCCACCGCCTTGGTGTGATGAATCATGTCATCCATGGTCACCGGCAACGTCGTCTCATAGCCCAGCGCCGTCATCCCCAGGGAATCGCCCACGAGGATCAGGTGAATGCCAGCCTCATCGAGCAGGCGGGCCATGGAGTAATCATAGGCGGTCAGGGAAACCACTTTCCCCTGCCCCTTCAAGGCGCGAATTTTCCCGGCGGTCCATTTACCAGACGTTTGCATAAGGCACCACTTTCTCGGCTTGAGGAAGCCCCTGGAGAATTCCCAGCACAGTCTGCGAGCTTCCCGGCACAATGAGATCGGGGCGCACGTCGGCCAGCGGCTGAACCACGAAACGCCGCTCTTTCCAATGCGGATGCGGAATGAACAACCCTCCGCTTTCAATCACACGCGCGCCGGCATAAATGATGTCAATGTCAATGGGCCGCGGCGTATTTCGGTCCAGCGTCCGCTTGCGGCCCATGGCGTCCTCCACCGCATGCAGATGGTCATAGCACTCGTGCGGCGCACAACAGCCTTCGACAATCAGGACCGCGTTGAGAAACTTCAGGCCTTGATACTGGGGGCCAACCCCCACCGGGTCCGTCTCATAGACCGGCGACTGGGCCAAAATCCGCAGGCCCGGAATCTCGGCGATCCGGCGCTTGGCCTCCGACAAGGCCGCCAGCCGGTCTCCCTGGTTGCTCCCCAAGCTCAATCCCGCTTCAACGCGCTCATTCATGCTTACAATCCCAGCACGTCCTTCATGGAGTACAGGCGCGGAGGCCGCCCGGCCAGCCAGGCCGCCGCCCTCAAGGCACCCAGGGCAAAGGTATCACGGGTGGTGGCCCGGTGCGAGAACTCGATGCACTCGCCTTCCGCCGCGAACAGAACGGTGTGATCCCCCACGATGTCGCCCCCTCGCACCGCATGGAACCCGATCTGCTCCGCGGGACGCTCGCCCACAAGACCACTGCGCCCATCCACAGCCACCTTCTTCAAATCCCAGTCCAGCCCCTTGGCCACCGCCTCGCCCAGACCGATCGCCGTCCCGCTGGGGGAGTCCTTCTTCTTGCGGTGATGCCGCTCGATGACCTCCACATCATACCCCTTATCCTTCAGTACGCGCGCCGCCTGCTCCAGCAAGGCCATCAGCAGGTTGACCCCCAGGCTCATGTTGGGCGAAAAGACCACCGGAATTTTTTGCGCCGCCTGCGAGAGCACAGCTTTTTCCTCCGCGCTCAAGCCGGTCGTGCCCACCACCAACCCCTTGCCCGCTTCCGCCACGCGCGGCGCGTTGCCGGCCGTCCCGTGATGCCCGCTAAAATCAATCACGACTTCCGCCGAAGCCAGGACCTTCGCCAGATCGGAGGTAATCTTGACCCCCGCCTCGCCCACGCCCGCCAGCAAGCCCGCATCCTGCCCCAGCGCCGGGCAGTCCCACAGGTCAATGGCGCCGCTCAGCTTCAGGCCTGGCACGGCGCCCGTCTGAATAAACCGAACCAGCGCCCGTCCCATGCGCCCCGCCGCTCCGAGCACCACCACGGGTATTTCCGATTTGCACTTTGCGATTTGCGATTGATTCATAGTCTTCCTTTTGCCGCTCTTCGTACTGCGGCCATCACAGCAATTTCATGGCGGTGAGCGTTTCGCGCAATTTGGCTTTCAGCGCGTCGCTCATCTCGCACAGCGGAAGGCGATAGACCTCCTCGATCAGCCCCTGCATCGCCATCGCGGCCTTGACCGGCACCGGGTTGGTGTCCAGGAACAAGTCCGAGAACAGGCGGTAGTATTTCAAGTGCAGGGCGCGGGCTTCGGCCCATTCACCTTTGAGCGCGTGATGCACCAGGGCCGACACCACACTCGGGACGACGTTCGACGCCACGGAGATGACGCCCACCGCTCCGATGATCATCATCGGCAGGGTCAACCCATCATCGCCGGAGAGCACCTCGATCTGGCATCGCGTCAAAATCTGGCTGACGCGGTCCGCGCTCCCGCCGGCCTCTTTGATGGCCACGACCTTCGGATGCTTCGCCAGTTCCACGACGACCTCAATCGGGATCTCTTTTCCGGTGCGACCGGGGACATTATACAGCACAACCGGCAGGCCCAAATCGGCCACCGCCGAGAAGTGCCGGATCAGCCCCTGAGCGCTGGGCTTGTTGTAATAGGGCGTCACCTGAAGCGTTCCATCCGCGCCTGCCGCCAGGGCATGCCTCGTCAACTCGATCGCCTCCGCTGTGGAATTCGCGCCGGTGCCTGCTATGATTTTCAGCCGTTTGCGGGACGCCGCGATGACCGTCTCGATCACCTTCTCGTGCTCGTGGACATCCAGCGTAGGCGACTCGCCCGTGGTCCCCACGGGAATGATTCCGTCCATGCCGCCCTTAACTTGCAGTTCCACCAGCTCTTTAAGTTTTTCAAAATCCACCGACCCGTTTTTTGAGAACGGCGTCACAATCGCGGTATACGCACCTTCAAACATGACACAACCCTTCCTGCTTTTTTTCCAAGGTTTGGAAACTTTTCTTCAAAGTTTTCCAATGGTTGGAACTTTTTTTCATGATTTTTCCAACCCTTGGAAAATCTGCGGCCATTTTTTCCAATGCTTGGAAAAAAAGATAGCAAAATCTGCGGGTGTTATTCTGGGCGCACGCGGACGCGGTATTGGGCATTCACGGCGTTGAGGACTTGGTCCGTCCAAACACCTGGGATGGGCGGCAGGTTGGTGGCCAGCTCCAGCCAGGCGCCTCCCGGCAGGTTGGTGGAGGCCTCCACGGCGTAAATATGGCCCAAAACCGCGCTCCAGCGCACGATTTTACCGGCCGAGAGCCCCGGCCCAGGCTCTAGGGACAGGCATTGAAAAAAGGACGCGCCATTGGTGGGGTTGGTGCCGGCAAAGTACTCCTGCCAGGTCGGAACCAAGTCGCCATCGACATCGTTGGTGGCTGCGGCATCGAAGTTGTTGGTCCAGCCATAATCGGCCAGCCAGGCCTTGGGGACATCGTTCGTTGCCATTTGCACTGCCAGCACCTTAAGCACCAAGCCGGTCTTGGTGGGAGAATTGAAGACCTGCCAGTCAAACCAAGCCGGCAGATTGGTGGCCTCGAAGCCTGTGCTGGTATGGCCTCCCGGCCAGGTGATCAGCAGAAACTCGTCTCCGGACGCCGGCAAGAAGCCGGTCGTGCGGGATACGGTCAGCGTCCCCTCAAGGCCAAAGGCATTGGTCACGGCGAGCTGGTCATACCCCACGCCAGGCTCATGGCCTGCAAGGTCAAAAGCAATGGAGCTTCCTTTCCTTTGAAAGAGAGAGCCGTTTACAGTGATTCTACCCACGGGCGCCCCCGAACGCACCGCCCCATAATTGATGGTGTTTGACACCGCCAGCGTTCCCACACCGGTTAACACCGCGTTGGTGCCCAGCTCCAGGCGATTGCACCGCAACGTTCCACCGGAAAGCGCCAGCGTTCCCCTCCGGACATCGGTGGTGGTCGAAACCTGAAGAAGGGCGCCCGTCTGTAGATAAAGGGCATTGCCGACCGAACTGGTGCTGAACCCCAGGCAGAGCGAGCTCGCAAAGACCTGCGCGCCATCCTCTATCCAAAGACCATTTTGAGGGCCGGAATCCCCTACCACCAAGGCCCCGGAATTGGACCAAATCGAACCAGAACCGGTTACCACGGCCAGATTTCCCGTCGCGGAGGGATCCAGGCCCAATACTCCTGTCTGGGAGGTTAGGCGTCCGCCGCCCTCCACCTGCAGGCGGTTGTACCGTCCCGTTTGACCCACCGAAATCGTGTCCGCGTTCAGATGCGAACCCGCTCCATTTACCCAAACCAGATGGTTGGAGGTCTGCCGCCAAGCGCCGAGGGACAGGCTTTGACAAAACACCTGTGCGCCGGTATGCACCTCCACCCGGCTCCAATCGGCGCGCATCCAAGTTCCCATCAACAAGGAACCGGCGTTGCTCCAGACCGAGCCGGCGCCCGTCACTTGAATCACATTGCCAGACGATGCTCCGGAAGTACCGAGCTGGGCGCTGGCAGTAACCAGCCGCCCGCCATTATCAACAAGCAATTGATTGCGGGGGCTTTCACCCACCTGCAATTCCCCGGCGCAGTTCCATTCCGAGCCGGTCCCGTCCACGGATACCTGGTTCTCAACCGCCAGAAAATTGGCGCCAATCCTGCCCGAAGAGCTCCACACCTTTCCGCCTTGGCGAAGTTCCAGCCGGTTGCGTTCCCCCTCATAGCCCACCGTCAGAGTTCCCTTGTTCGACCAGACCGAGCCGGCCCCTGTGACCAGCACGGTCCCATTGGAATCGCCGGTACTGCCCCCGATCGTCCCGGAGCCGCTGAACAAGCCGCCCCCATTGGTGAGCACCACTCCGCTCATTCCGCCGTAATACCCCGCGAAGAAATCTCCCTGCATATTCCACGCCGTACCAGGGCCCTCCACCCGCGCGAACGCGGGCTGGTCCATCGAGCCTTTCGTCACCCGCGCATGTAGCGCATAGACCTTGGCGCCATTGCTGATGATGAGATAATTGCCCAGGCCGCTGACATACAGCTCGCCGGAATTGCTCCAAATGGTGCCCGAACCCACCACCCGCACCCCATTGCTCGGAAATTCTGACTGTCCCCAGCCGATATAGGCGTTGCTGTTCATCATCAACGCGCCATCCTGCACCTCCAGCCGATTCCAGCCCGACTTGCGGCCCACAAACAACGTATGCTGAATGCCACAGACCGAATTGGTGCCTGTCACCAACACCGCATTGCCATGCGAGTTGCTATAACTTTCCGACGCATCCCCAATATACGCCCACCCCAGACAGGCCAGACGTCCACCCTTGCGGACTTCCACGCGGTTGGAGGCGCCCCGCATGCCCACGTACAGCGCATTGCTGACGGCCAGGATGGACTCCGTAATCAGCACCTCATTCCCCACGGAATTGGACTGCTCGCCCATCACCATCTGAAGCGCAGTGTACATGAAGCCGCCATTTGTCAGGATCAGCCGGTTAAAGGAACCCCAGCGCCCCACATACAAGTCCTGCCGGTTTGACCAAGTGGACATATTCAACGTGGCCACATTATGGGATGCGGAGGTGTTCCAGCCCAGCACGGCAACGTTCACATCCAGGTCCCCTCCCCCCAAGACCTCCACACGATTCCAACTGCCCGAGTATCCGCAAGCCAGAAAGTAACTGCACGCGGCCCGGCCGGCCGCGACCTGAAAGACATTATTCGATGCCCCTATCCCATTCCCCACATAAAGGGAACGGCTACGCAAGGTGCCATTACTGACGTACAGCTGATTGTCGGACCCACCCCCCCCGACATACAGCGTGCCGGCATTGGTATTCATCAGTTGAGAGCTGGCTCCGGACACGAAGAGGCGGTTGCCCGAAGACCCGGCATCAAATCCAAGATCCAGGCTGTTACTGGCCAGCAACCTCCCTCCTGCAGTCAAGAGCAGGCGGTTATAAGAGCCATATAGACCGACAAAGAAGGAAGAGCCCACCCCCCAGGAA
>CAZFSE010000058.1:12910-21691 GCA_964521805.1 uncultured Verrucomicrobiota bacterium | reverse complement strand
GGCATAGGGGGCGGCGAGGGGGTCGCCGACGAACAGGCCCTCGTAGGGATGGGCAACGGACATGTAGTAGCTTTCACCGGCGGAGAATCCGCGCGCGTACCAGTAGAACGCCAGCGGGTCCGGGAATTTCTCCAGCAGGGCATAGGGCTCGATGACCGTTCCATACGAGAGGGTGGCGCCGCGATCTATCCAATCCCAGACGGTGCTTTGGCCGGCGCCGTCGGGCAGGTAGCCGCCATAGGAGGTGAAGTGGTCGCAGAGGGCGCCGGGGAGATACGTGTTGGTTTCGATGGTGATCAAGCCGGGCAGGCCTGTCAGATAACCGAGGAGGTTGGTCTTGCCGGTGATGAAGTCGGCGGCCCTTGTTTCAAAGGAGGGAAAATTGGTAAGGAAGGCGGCGTGAAAGGTGAAGTTGTCAAAGAGCTTGTAGCGGATGTTTCGATTGGGATCTCCGGGCGGGGCCAGGAGATAGAAGGTGCCGGGCGGGCGGCTTTGATCTGATTGAACAGACCGGTCCACGATGGCCCGGGCTCGGGTTAAATTGCGTGCGGTGAGCATAAACGCCAGATAGGCATTGGTGCCGGAGTAGGAATCCCGATGGTAAAAGGCTTTCTCGGCCTTGAAAAAGCCATTGGAGGTGGAGGCGTGCAGGGGGGCGACGGGCGCATTTTTGAATCCGTAGAATAGCGAGGCCGTGACGGATTCCGCGTTGTTCACCCGACTAGGGATGTCCTTGCAGAGGACGATGAAGTCTATCTGGTTGGTCAGCCCGTTGTTGTTGATATGACGTTGAATGACGCTGACGAGTCCAGTTTGAAACATGGCGAGGGGCATGCTGTGTTCGGTGGGCGGGAGAAAGACCTTGCAGAGGTTGCGGGGAGGGATGCCCCGGGCCTCGCGATAGTGGTTGGCCAGTTCTTGGGATTCGATGCTGTTGTGATTAAAGGCCACCAGAACGTTTTGCGGCCCGCCTCCGGCCCAAGCCGCATGGGCGAACAGAACCCCCGCCACGATCTGGAACATTCGTGTTTTCATAGCCTTCCTGTTTACTATACACTTGGAGGGTCGAAAAGAGCAACCATGCGCATAGCCATGACAGGTTTGAGAGCGATTGGCCAGGAGGGGGTTCCGGTGGATTCCCCGCCGGGTGGCGGGCATTTTCTGGACCTTTTTTCCGGTGTGGAAAAGGCCGTGGAAGAAATTGGCGTGCGCTTGGCGGCCAAGGGCCATGAGGTGACGGTGTTTTGCCGCGGCCGCTACAATCCAACGGGGATGGCGCAGTACAAAGGCATCCGGCTGGTCAACTTGCCGGCGATGTATACCAAGCATCTGGAGGCGTTCAGCCACACCTTTCTGGCGTCCGTGCGCGCGCTGGGCGGGTTCGATGTGGTGCATTTTCACGCCACGGGGCCTGCGTTGTTTTCGTTCATTCCCCGGCTGGGTGGGACCGCCACCGTGGCGACGGTGCATGGCCTGGACTGGCAACGGGAAAAATGGGGAGGGGCGGCCAAGGTGGTGCTGAAGGCGGGGGCGTGGGCGGCTGGGCGGTTCCCGAGCAGGACCATCGTGGTGTCCCGGGAGCTACAGCAATTTTATGCGGAGCGCTATGGGCGCGAGACGGTGTATATCCCCAACGGCATTTCGCCGGTCTCGCCGGCCCCTCTGGAGCGCTTGCGCCGGCTGGGGCTTGAAAAAGACGGCTATGTTCTTTTCTTGAGCCGGCTGGTGCCGGAGAAGGGGTGTCATCTGCTGATTCAGGCCTTTCGCACCCTGCAAACGGAGGCACGCCTGCTGATGGTTGGGGGCGGCAGTTATACGGGGGCTTATGTGGAATCCCTCAAAGAGCTGGCGAAGGGCGATCCCCGCATTATTTTTTCCGGCGCGTTGTATGGGCAGGACAAGGCCGAGGCCTTCAGCAATGCCCGTCTGATGGTTCTGCCCTCCACCCTCGAGGGATTGCCGATTGTGCTTTTGGAGGCCATGAATTATGGTTGCCCGGTTCTATGCAGTGATATTGCGGCGAACCAGGGGGTGGTGGCGCCGCCCGGAGGGGCGGAGGCGTATGGGGCGGTGTTCTCGTCTGGATCCTCGGAGGATCTGGCGCGTCAACTGCGCCTGTTGCTGGAGGAAGGCGGGCGCTTGAAGGAGCGGGCCCAACGGGCCCAGCGGTATGTGGCGGAGGCGTTTTCCTGGGACCGCGTGGCGGAGGAGACGGAACGGGTTTATTTGTCATTGGGAGTGTGAAGATGGAATCGGCTGTCATTGTAACGTATCGGTGTAATGCCAAGTGCCAGATGTGCCACACCTGGAAACATCCCACGCGCACCAGCGCGGAATTCAAGCCGGCGGTTCTGGCTTCGTTGCCGTCGGGCCAGGCCAAGATCAATATCACGGGAGGCGAGCCGACTCTACGCGCCGACCTGCTGGAGATCGTGGAGATTCTGAAGCCGAAGACCTCGCGCCTGGAAATCATCAGCAACGGATCGTTTCCCGAGCGCCTGCTGGAGGTGGCCCGCCGTCATCCGGACATGACGTTTCGGATCAGCCTGGAGGGCCTGCCCTGCATCAGCGATCAAATCCGGGGCTTGAAGGATGGCTTTGACAAGGGGCTGAGGGCTCTGCTGGGCCTGCTGGACCTGGGGGTGAAGGACGTGGGCATCTCCATGACGATCTCCGATCAGAACGTCGGCGATTTGATTCCCTTTTACCATCTGGCCGCGCGCATGGGGATTGAGTTTACGCAATGCGTGCCGCACAACTCGCACTACTTTCACAAGCTGGACAACGAGATTGCCGACAAACCGCGCTGGGCGGAGGAGTCAAAAAAATTGATCCAGGCGTTGCTCAACTCCAAGCGCAACGGCCTGAAATTGCGGGTGAAGGACTGGTTCCGGGCGTATTTAAACCTGGGGCTCTTGTTGCACGTCACGGAAAACCGGCGCCCGCTGACCTGCGGCGGCGGGACGGATTTCTTTTTTGTGGATCCTTTTGGAGACCTTCTGCCGTGCAACGGGATGGCGGAGAAGGATCCGCTGGGGAATTTGAACGAACAGCCGTTCGAAACAATCTGGAATTCCGAGAAGGCCCGGGCGGTGCGGGGCCGTGTGTCGCACTGCGAGCGCGGGTGCTGGATGGTGGGAAGCGCAGTTCCGGCCATGAAGAAAAATCCCCTGAAGCCCGCCTTGTGGGTGCTCAAGAACAAGTTGAACCTGGCCCTGGGGCGCCCGCTGGAGCTGGGCTGAGCCGCCTTGTTCCGGCGCTTTTCAGAATGAGATCAAGAGATTCCTGCCGACTTCGTTGAATTCGACCACCCGTTTTTGATGTGGAATTGAGGCGTGGGCCGGGTTACAGTACACCGTTTTTATGAAGGGAACCCTGTAAGCGATGACTTCCTATGCAAGAGCCACCAAGGCCCTGAATCTTGGCGCCGTCCGCCTGCTGGATTTGATGCTGGTGGTGGTTGGATTTGTGGTCAGTTATTGGATTCGTGAGCACCTGGACCAACCCACGGGCATCCGGTCCATGTTTGACCTTTTGCCGGAGAGCAAGGTGCCCGTGCTGGTGGCGCCGCTGTATGCGTATTGGTGGTTGATCTTTTTAACGGCGCTGTATTGGCCATATCTGCTGGATCAGCAGAGATTCTATCACCAGCCGGCGCATCTTTCCATTAAGCGGGCCTCCTGGATTGTTCTCAAGACAGGCCTGTTGATTCTGGCGGGCCAGCTGTCTCTGCTGTTTCTCTTCCGCATTCCCTGGGTCAATCGAACGTATCTGCTGGGGGCCATGGTTCTCACGGGCGTTTTTCTGTGCCTGCGGCATGGTTTGTACCGGGCGCTATTCCCCAAAGGCCGAAGCGTGGAGACCTGGGGGTATCCGGTTTTGCTGGTCACCTCCTCCCAGGAGGCCGCCGGCTTGGTGGACTGGCTGAAGGGCTATCCGGAGGAGTATTATTTGCCCTCGGGCATCATTCTGACGGATCTAGAGGCCTCCGGCCTCCAAGGCCAAAGCGTGCGGGGGGTCCCGGTATGCGGGGGGATTGACCAATTGATTCGTTGCATGCACGAGCAGTCGGTCTCCAGCGTGGTGGTGGGCGGCGGCGGTTTTTCCCTGGACCTGGTGCGACTGGTGGTCGAGGCCTGCGAAACAGAAGGGGTGGATGCCTGGGTCCTGGCTGATTTTGTGAAAACCAAGACGGCCAAGGCGGTGACCTCTCTCCTGGCAAACCGGGAAGCCCTGCTGTTTACCGCCACGACCGGTTCGGAATGGCAGAAGGCCTTCAAACGGATTATGGATATTGTCGGCGCCTTTGCCCTGATTTCGCTTTTCTCCCCGGTCATGCTGGTGCTGGCCGTTGTGATCAAGCTGGCCTCGCCCGGCCCGGTCTTGTTTCGCCAGGCGCGCTGTGGCTTGCATGGAAATCCCTTCACAATGCTCAAGTTCCGCTCCATGACGACAGATGCCGAAATGCGCAAATCCGAATTGGAGGCCTTCAACGAAATGACGGGCCCCGTGTTCAAGGTGTCCAACGATCCCCGTATTACCCGGGTGGGGCGTCTTCTTCGCCGCTGGAGCCTGGATGAGCTTCCCCAGTTGTTCAACGTGCTGGCCGGGCACATGAGCCTGGTGGGGCCCCGCCCCCTGCCGGTCTACGAGGTCAACCGCTTTGACGACCTCTCGCACCGGCGGCGGTTGAGCATGAAGCCGGGGCTGACCTGCCTGTGGCAGATTCGGGGGCGCAACCAAGTGCGCGACTTTAATGACTGGGTTCGCATGGATCTGGAATACATTGACCGGTGGTCGCTCTGGCTGGATTTCCAGATTCTTGTGCAGACGCCGTGGGTGGTGCTGAAAGGCGGGGGGGTTTGATGGACGGCACGGCCACAGGGAAGCCTTGCGTATTCTTTGACCGCGACGGGATTGTGAACCGGTACCCCGGCGCGGGGAAGTACGTGGAGCGGTTGGAGGATTTTCATCTCCAGCCAGAGTTTCTTTCCGCGTTGCGTGTGGCGGCGAACAAAGGCTACGAGGCGGTCCTGGTGACCAATCAACGGGGCGTGGCGCTGGGCCGGATGACGATGGAGGCGGTGCAGTCCATGCACGATCACCTGGCGGCGGTCCTGGAGGGGGAGGGACTGCGCCTGCTGGAGGTGATGATCTGCCCGCATAATGACGACGCGCATCCGCACCGCAAGCCCAATCCCGGCATGATTCTGGATGCCGCCGCGAAGCACCACCTTGATCTTTCGCGGTCGTGGATGGTGGGTGATTCAGAAGGTGATGCGGAGGCTGGGCGCCGGGCCGGATGCAAAACCGTTCTGGTCTCCTCGAAGGACCAGCCCACCGTGGCGAATTACCGGCTGGCGCATATCCGCGAACTGGCTGGCTTTCTGGAGGAGCATCTTTGATTGCGTTTACAGGATGACAGTCCTGCGCACAAGGGGTAGCTTTTAGAAGATGACCAAGCGGCTAATAATAAAAGATGGGAAATGGCTTCCGCTGGCGCCCCTGGCTCCGGGGGACGTCGCGCGGGCGGCTTGTTGGGCGGTGTTGATGGGAATGGCGTTTCTGCTGTTTCATCTGCAGGGCAACACGACCGATATCCGGATGTTTGGGCGTTCCGCCCTCCTGTGGATGACGGCGCGCTGGAGTGATGCCGGCGGCGAGTACTCGCACGGGTGGCTGATTCCGCTGGTCAGCCTCTGGCTGGTCTGCCGCAAGCGCCGGGAACTTCGCGCCGTCCCCAAGGCCGTGGATTGGAGAGGCCTGGCGGTGGTGGTCCTGGCCCTGTTCCTGCACTGGCTGGGCGCGCGGGCCCAGCAGACCCGGCTTTCCCTGCTGGGCTTGATCCTTCTGCTCTGGGGCGCGCCGTTTTATGTGTATGGCCGGGACGTCGCCCGGTTGACCCTGTTCCCGTGCGTGTATCTGGTCTTCTGCATTCCCATGAACTTTGTGGACAGCATGACCTCGCCCCTGCGCACCACGGCGGCCATGGTGGCCACGAGCCTCCTGAACGGCTTGGGCATCCCGGTGTACCGGATTGGGTCCGGCCTCTTCTCGGAATCCACGGCCGGCTTCAGTTTTGATGTCGCCCCGGAATGCAGTGGCCTGCATTCCTTGCTGGCCCTGACGGCGCTCACCGCCGTGTATGCCTATTTGACACAGGACCGCCTGTGGAAAAAGTGGTTTCTCTTTGCCTGCTCGGTCCCCATTGCCTTGGTGGGCAACATTGTGCGCATCACCCTGGTGGTGCTGGTGGCGGCCTTCTTTGGGCAGGAAACGGCCATGGGGCTCTGGCATGATTACTCCGGCTATCCCATTTTCCTGGTGGGAATCACCCTGATGCTGTCTGTCGGCGGCCTGTTGGAGCTGAATTATCGAAAGGTGTGGAACGAATGGAAAGAAAGTCTTTTGCGCCCTACCTCATCCTCCTCGCCCTCCTGATGGCCACCGCGGTGGCGCTGGCCTTTACGGTGGATGTGAAGACAACGGACGAGGCCGGCATCCGGGTTTTTCTGCCTGACCAGGTTGGGGAATGGACGGGCCACGAGTTGCGTTTTTGCCAAAACTTCCAGTGCCAAAAGGAGTTTGCGGCGGATACCCTGGAGCATCCGGAGGTCTGCCCGGTGTGCGGTGGCGCCTTGGACAGCATGGCCCGCGTGGAAAAGGAAATTTTGCCGCCAGATACCCAGATCCTCAAGAAGAAATTTGAACATCCGGATGGACGGATGATCTTTGTGGCCATTGTCATGAGCGGGAAGGAGCGGGCCAGCATTCATCGCCCTGAAGTCTGCCTGGCGGGGCAGGGGTATGAAATCGTGAACAGCGAGGTGCTCAGCGTGCCCATGGAGGGGCGCCGTCCGCTGGAGGTGAAGCTGTTGGACCTGGTTCAAAAGGGGCGAACCCGGGATGGCCGGACCTATGAATCCAACAGCTATTACGCCTATTGGTTTGTGGGCAAGGGGCGGGAGACCCCCCGCCATCTCCATCGGATGTTCTGGATGGCCTACGACCGCATTGTCCGGAACGTCTCTCATCGCTGGGCCTATATTTCGCTGGGCGGTGGGCGCCGGGATCGCAACGATTCCACAACGGAAGACATGAGCGCTTTCCTGCGTGAGCTGTATCCCACGATGGCCGTCCCTTGACGCGCTTTCCACTGTACAGGGATGCATGAATGTGGCAAGGTACCCACCCTATTGTGGATGAAAAAAAAGGCTCACGTGTTTAAAGAAGGATCCAGACCTGTTGCGGTGGTTACCGGAGGCGCCGGGTTTCTTGGCTCTCACTTGTGCGATCATTTGTTGGCTCAGGGATACCAGGTGATTTGCATGGACAATCTGATCACCGGCAATCCCGACAACATCGCGCATTTGGATGGGCATCCGGATTTTCGATTCGTCCGCCATGATGTCACGGAGTACATCGACATCCCCGGACGGGTGGACTACATCTTTCACTTTGCGTCGCCCGCCAGCCCGATTGATTACCTGGAACTGCCGATTCAAACCCTGAAAGTGGGCGCCTTGGGAACGCACAAAACCCTGGGGTTGGCGCGTGCCAAGAAGGCCCGGTTCTTTCTGGCCTCCACCTCGGAGGTGTATGGTGATCCGCTGGTTCACCCCCAGCCGGAGACCTATTGGGGGAATGTCAATCCCATCGGACCCCGGGGCGTATACGATGAGGCCAAGCGTTTTGCCGAGGCGATGACCATGGCCTATCATCGTTACCACAAGGTGGATACGCGCATCATCCGCATCTTCAACACCTATGGCCCGCGCATGCGTCCCAAGGATGGCCGCGTGGTTCCGGCCTTCATCTGCCAGGCCCTCAAAGGGGAGCCCATGACCCTTTTCGGGGATGGCCGCCAGACCCGGAGCTTCTGTTATGTGTCGGACCTGATTGCGGGGATTTATGCGCTGGCCATGAGCGCTCACAGCGATCCGGTGAATATTGGCAATCCCCACGAAATGAGCGTGATGGACTTTGCCCTGAAGATCAAGGAGCTCTGCCGGAGCAACTCGGTCCTGGAGCATAAGCCCCTTCCGGTGGATGACCCCAAAATCCGCCAGCCCAATATCAGCAAGGCCCGGACCCTGCTGGGATGGGAGCCCAAGATGCCTCTGGAGGAGGGCTTGCGGCTGACCATTCAGTACTTCAGCGGACTGATCGAACAGGGAAAGATTTAGGAGGAGCGGGCGGCTCAAGAAATGCGCACGAGGTTCTTGCGGTCCGCTCCAGTGGATATATAATGCGTGCCGTGCGAAAAGGGGGAAACCATGCGAATTCGTTATGCCAAAATTGACGGAACCCAAATGGAATTCGAAGTGGGCGACAAGCCCATTACGATTGGACGCAGTCCGGAAGCGGATGTGGTGATTTTGGACGAAAAAGCCTCGCGCATCCATTGTGGCATTCGCCTGTGGGATGGCGATTTCTACATCAAGGATTTGAAGTCCCGCAATGGCACCTACGTCAATGGCGAACGGGTGGAAGTGGCCAAGCTGAAGCCGGGCGACCGGATCCAGGTGGGCTCCGTGGTGTTCTCCTTTGACCAGGAAAATGAGCCGGGCGCGGACACCGCCTTGCAGGAGGTGCAACAACAGATGGCCGACGGCAAGGGGTACAGCACCATCCTCAAGGAGATCGTCAGCGATATCACGCCGATGGACACCGAGGAGGATGAACCCATCCGCGTCAAGACCAAGCGGGATGTCCGGAGCCTCTGAAGATTTTTCCCCTGGGCGGAGATGAACAACGGCACAAGCCGTTGTTCTTTTTTTG
>CAZFSE010000058.1:0-12810 GCA_964521805.1 uncultured Verrucomicrobiota bacterium | reverse complement strand
GGCCATAGCGACTTTGTAGTGCCTTTTGGACAAATGACCGCTTTTTAAAGGGAAAACAGGGGCTGACAAGAAACCTGGGCTAGGGCCCTCTCGCACAGCGGAACCCGATGACGTCACTGGACAAGCTTGGGTCTTCGTTGTTGCGGTCTGCACAGCGCGCGGTATTGGCGAGGGAATACCACGATCCGCTTCGCAGAACGCGCACGGTTCCGGTGTCCGGCCCGCCCGGGGATGAAGCCCACTCCACACGGCAGAGGCCATTCGTAAAAAATGCGGATGGCTTGTATTGAAAGCAACAAGAACCGGCCGCCTTCCGCCGGGAGCGCACGGCGTGGAAGGCGGATCAGCCTGGATTATTAGCTCGCTGAATCAGGCGGGCGGCGGCTCGGTCCCCGGGGTTTCCGCGGAAGGTTCCGCTGGGGAGGCCCCGGCATCGCCTTCCTCATTTTCGTCAGGTTCGACGGGGGTGGCGGAGACGAGCTTGTCGCCTTCGTCGAGATCAATCAGGCGGACCCCCTGCGTGTTGCGGCTGATGGTGCGGATGTCGCCCATGCCCATGCGGATCATCTGTCCTCCGCTGGTGATAAGCATGATGGCATCGTTATCGTGCACGGCATGCGCGCCGACGACCAGCCCGTTGCGCTCGGAGGCCTTGATGGTGATGATGCCCTTGCCGCCTCGGGTCTGCGCGCGGTATTCATCGAAGCCGGTTCGCTTGCCATAGCCGTTTTCGGTGATGACGAGCAGGGTGGAGCCGGGCTCGACGGCCTCGATGCTTTCCACGTGGTCGCCCGCTTCCAGCTTGATGCCCCAGACGCCGACGGTATCGCGTCCCTGGTCGCGCAGTTGGTTTTCATTGAAGCGGATGCTCATGCCCTGGCGGGTGATGAGCATGACATCGTCCTCGCCGGAGGTCAGCTTGACGCCGATGAGGCGGTCGCCTTCCTCGATTTGGATGGCGATGATGCCGGCGGCGCGGGGGTTGGAGAAATCGCTCAGGTTGGTTTTTTTGACCAAGCCGCGCTCGGTGGCCATGACGAGGTGCTGGGTTTCCGCGAACTCGCGCACGCGGATCATGGCGGCTATTTTTTCCTCGTTGCCGATATTGAGGAGGTTGACGAGGGCCTTGCCGCGCGAGGTGCGACCGCCCTCGGGGATTTCATAGACCTTCTGCCAGTAGAGGCGCCCGTGCTGGGTCAGGAACAGGATGTAATCGTGGGTGGAGGCCATGAAGACGTGCTCGACATAGTCCTCTTCCTTGGTATCCATGCCGACCACGCCCTTGCCGCCGCGCTTTTGCTGGCGGTAGGTGCTGACGGGCACGCGCTTGATGTAGCCGGTATGGCTGATGGTGATGACGCAACTCTGGTCGGCGATGAGATCTTCCATGTTCATTTCGCCTTCGTCGGGGACAATCTGGGTGCGGCGTTCATCGCCATAGATCTTGCGAAGGTCCAGCAGATCTTCCTTGATGACGCCATAGAGCTTGTGCTCGTTGGCGAGGAGATCCTGGAGGTAATTGATTTTCTTGAGGATCTCGATGTATTCGGCTTCGACCTTGTCGCGCTCGAGGCCGGTCAGCTGATATAGGCGCATTTCAAGGATGGCGTTGGCCTGGAGTTCGGAGAGCTTGAACTTGAGCATGAGCTGTTCGCGGGCGCCATCGCGATTTTTGGATTCGCGGATGGTTTTGACGACGGCATCGAGGTAGTCGAGGGCGATCTTCAAGCCTTCGAGGATATGGGCTCGGGCCTCGGCCTGCTCGAGCTCAAAGCGGCTCCGGCGGGTGACGACCTCGAGGCGGTGCTTGATGAAGCACTGCATCATATCGCGCAGGTTCATGACCTTGGGGCGCCCGTGGTCAATGGCGAGCATGATGGCGCCGAAGGTGGATTCGAGCTGGGTGTGCTGGTAGAGGTTGTTAAGGATGACCTTGGGGATGGCGCCGCGCTTGAGTTCGATGACGATGCGGATGCCGTCCTTGTCCGATTCATCGCGGACATCCGAGATGCCTTCGACCTTTTTCTCATGCACGAGGTCGGCGATTTTTTCGATCAGGCTGGTCTTGTTGAGGGTGTAGGGGATGGAGGAGATGATGATGCTTTCGCGCCCCTGGGCGCCCTCCTCGATGCCGGCATGTCCGCGCACCTTCAGATGCCCGCGGCCGGTTTCATACATGCTCTTGATTTGGCCGACGCCGCAGATCATGCCGCCGGTGGGAAAGTCCGGGCCCTTGACGAACTTCATCAGGTCGGCGATGGAGGCCTCCGGGTTGTCAATCAGGTAGACGATGCCATCCACGATTTCGTTGACGTTATGGGGGGGGATGTTGGTGGCCATGCCGACGGCGATGCCGGTGCTTCCATTGATGAGGAGATTGGGCAGGCGGGCGGGGAGCACCTTGGGTTCCTGGAGGGTCTCATCGAAATTGGGTTGCATGTCCACGGTCTTTTTTTCGATGTCGGCCAGCATTTCCTCGGCCATGCGGTTGAGTTTGCACTCGGTATACCGGTAGGCGGCGGGGGGATCGCCATCAATGCTTCCGAAGTTTCCCTGCCCATGGATGAGGGTGTAGCGCAGGGAGAAATCCTGGGCCATGCGCACGAGGGTGTCATAGACGGCGAAATCGCCATGCGGATGGTAATTACCGATGACTTCACCGACGACCTTGGCGCACTTGACGAAGGGCTTGCTGTGAATCCAGCCGCGCTCGCGCATGGCGAAGAGGATGCGGCGGTTGCCGGGCTTGAGGCCGTCGCGCGCATCGGGCAGGGCGCGGCCCACGATGACGCTCATTGAATAATCAATGTACGCCTTCTGCATTTCGTCTTCGATATGGATGGGGTCGATGCGTTCGTTTTGAGCATACATGGCAAGGGTTCCGTGGTGTTAGATGTCCAGATTGCGCACGTTGAGCGCGTTTTCTTCAATAAAGGCCCGGCGGGGCTCGACTTCGTCGCCCATGAGGACGGTAAAGATTTGATCGGCCCGGTAGGCGTCATCGAGGACGACCTTGAGCAGTTTCCGTTTATCGGGCTGAAGGGTGGTTTCTGAGAGCTGTTCGGGGTTCATTTCCCCCAAGCCTTTATAGCGCTGGATGCTGAGCCCCTTGCGGCCGAGATCGCGGATGTGGTTGAGCAGATCGCGCAGGGAGAGAATGGGAATCTTCCGCTCGTCGCTGTCCACCAGGAAGAAGATGGGCTTTTCCTGGCCCAGGATTTGCGCGGCCTGAAAGCCCTTGCTTTCGAGGAATTGAATTTGTTTGGCGAGGGCGACCGCGGAGTAGATCTCCACCCATTGGAAGCCCTTGGCGCGCTCGCGGTTTTCCCCGGCATCCTCGGTGAAGATTTCGAGCTGGTATCCGAGGCGTTTTTCGGTGTCTTCGCGCAGGGTGCGCAAATCTTCCTCGGTAAAGGCGTAGTGGGTTTCGACCTCGTCCCCCACGCGGACGGAGACCTTGTACTGGGGGAATTGCCCGGACTCGGGGTTCCGCCGTTGCAGATAATCTTCAAAGGCGATGTTCTTGCGTCCCAGGCTGGTGGCGATGTGCTCGATTTCCGTCAGGCACTCCAGCAGGCCTTCGAGCTGGGCTTCGGCGAGGGCGGGCTGGTCCTTCTCATCCAGAATGCGGATATCCTCCAGGCCCAGATCGAGGAGGATGCGGGTGAGCTGGGTCTCGCTTTCGACATATTCCTCGCGTTTTTTCCGTTTGATTTTGAAGAGGGGCGGCTGGGCGATGTAGATGTAGCCCTGTTCGATGAGCTGGGGCATTTGCCGGTAGAAGAAGGTCAGCAGGAGGGTGCGGATGTGGGAGCCATCCACATCGGCATCGGTCATGATGATGATCTTGTGATAGCGGGCCTTTTCCAGGTTGAATTCATCGGTGCCGATGCCGGTGCCGATGGCGGTGATCATGGTGCGAATTTCGGTGTTGTTGAGAATCTTGTCGAGCCGGGCCTTTTCGACATTGAGGACCTTGCCGCGCAGGGGAAGGATGGCCTGGAACCGCCGGTCGCGGCCCTGCTTGGCGGAGCCGCCGGCGCTGTCGCCCTCTACGATGAAGAGCTCGCAAAGCGCGGGATCGCGTTCCGAGCAGTCGGCCAGCTTGCCGGGGAGGGAGCCGCTGTCGAGGGCGCCTTTGCGGCGGGTGAGGTCGCGGGCCTTGCGCGCGGCTTCACGCGCGCGAGAGGCGAGCACAGCCTTTTCGACGATGCGCCGGGCCACGGAGGGATGCTCCTCGAAGTAGACGGACAGCTGTTCGTTGACGATGCTCTCGACGAGGCCCTGCACCTCGCTGTTACCGAGCTTGGTCTTGGTCTGCCCCTCGAACTGGGGATCGGGCACCTTGACGCTGATGATGGCGGTCAGCCCTTCGCGGATGTCATCTCCGCTCATGCCTTCGACATCTTCCTTGATGAGCTTGTTGGCCTTGGCGTACTGGTTGACGGTGCGGGTGAGGGCGGCGCGGAAGCCGCTGAGGTGGGTGCCGCCCTCGATGGTATTGATGTTGTTGGCGTAGGAGGAGATGTTTTCGGCGTAGGCGTCGCTGTATTGCAGGGCGATTTCGGCCTGAATCTTGTCCATTTCCTTTTCGAAAAACACCACCTTGGGATGCAGGGGGTTCTTGTTTTTGTTCAGGTGCTCGACGAACTCGACAATGCCGCCCTTGTAGAGGAAGAGCTCCTCGCGCCCCGTGGATTCCTGCTTGAACTTGATCTCGATGCCTTTGTTGAGGAAGGCCAGCTCCCGAAGCCGCGCGGCGAGGATATCCCACGTGAATTCCGTGACCTGGAAAATGGTGCGGTCGGGGAAGAAGGTGACCTTGGTGCCGGAGCTTTTAGTTTTGCCGATGGTTTCGAGCTTGGAGACGGCGCGCCCCATTTCGTAGCGCTGATGGTAGACGTTGCCATCGCGCCGGACCTCGACCTCGAGCCATTCGCTCAGGGCGTTGACGCAGGAAACGCCGACGCCATGCAGACCGCCGGACACCTTGTAGCTGTCGTGATCAAATTTTCCACCGGCGTGCAGGGTGGTCAGCACCACTTCGACGGCGGGTTTTTTCTCGGTGGCATGCATATCCACGGGGATGCCGCGCCCATCGTCATTGACGCTGACGGACCCATCGGCATTGAGGGTGACGCTGATGTGCGAGCAAAAGCCGGCGAGGGCCTCATCAATGCTGTTATCCACGACTTCATAGACGCAGTGATGCAGGCCGCGGCTTCCGGTGTCGCCGATATACATGGCGGGGCGTTTGCGCACCGCATCCATGCCGCCCAGGACGGTGATGGACTTGGCGTCATAATGGTGAGCCGCGACGGCGGGTTCCTGGGGTTCGGCGAGGGGGGCCTCGCTATTTTCCGGGTTTGGCGAACGCTGTTTTTCGTTTGTGGACATAGACTCCTTTGGGCTCTTAAAAATAGGGGTCCAGTATACCAGTACAACGGCAAAAATAGCAATGGAATAGGAGACGATTTTTGCAAAAAAAGCCTTGAAAAACGGGGGTTTTTCAAATCAAGCGGGGTCAAACCTCCCGAGAGGGTTTTTGTGGGGCAAATTGTCAAGAAAAATCGAGCGTTTTTGGTGCCTTAAAAAGCCAGCCATGATGTTTTCACCTGGTTGTTTGCCCTCGAAAATCCGTGGGACGCTTTGTCATCCGTGGGCCCCCATCTTTTTCGCGTTGTGGTTGGATGTGGAGGCTGTCGTGTTTTTCATGGGGTAGCGGGTGGGAAACCCGCGTTATGAGGCAAAACCGCCGCGGAAGGAGCGGAAGCACTCGGCGATGGCCGGGGTCAGGGCGGCCTTGGAGCGGTTCATCACATAGAGATGGATGCCGGGGGCGCCGCGTTCGAGGAGGTCTTGGATTTGTTGTTGGGCCCACTCGATGCCGGCCTGTTCGGCGGCCTCGCCATCGCCGCCGGCGCGTTCGAGGCGGCGGACCAATTCGGCGGGCAGGGAGGTTTTGCATCGCGCGGTCATGCGTTGGGCTTGCGGGAGCGAGATGGCGGGCAGGAGGCCGGGCAGGATGGGCTGGCGGATGCCGGCCGCGCGGCAGGTCTCGACGAAGCGAAAGTAATGGGCGTTATCGAAAAAGAGCTGGGTGGTGACAAAGCTGGCGCCCGCCTCCATCTTGAGCTTGAGGTGGGCGATATCAGCTTCTGGCGAGGGGGCCTCGGGATGAGTCTCCGGGTAGCCGGCGACGCCACAGCAGAAATCGGGATGCGTTTCCTTGAGCAGGGCGACGAGGCCGGAGGCATGTTCCAGCCCGTCTCTTGGGGCTTGGAAGGTGGAGGCGCCCTGTGGGGGATCGCCGCGCAGGGCCATGATGTTGCGATATCCGAGGGCATGGAGGCGCCGGGCCAGTTCCTGGAGGTCTGAGCGCGAGGAACCGACGCAGGTCAAATGAGGCATGACGGGCCCATAGCCCATCTGTGCCAGAAGATCGCACACCTGCAGGGTCCGGTCGCGGGTGGAGCCGCCGGCCCCATACGTCACGGTGACAAAATCAGGCTGGGCGGCCAGCAGTTTTCCGGCCGCGGTTTTCAGGGATTCCAGGCCTGCCGAGTCCTTGGGGGGGAAAAATTCAAAGGACAGCAGGGGGGCCTGAGCCTGTTCCAGCAACTCCTTGATGCGCCTGGCTTCCATGTCCGCTCCGCGTGCTATTCGACGGTTCCCAGGATCACGCGGAATCCGGCAATGGAGCCCAGGGTCATCATGATATTGTCGGGCTGTGCGGGCTTGATGATGTAGTGCTGAACGCCATGCGCGCGTCCGAACTCGATATCCTTTTCATAATCAGAGGTGCTGACGATGATGATGGGAATCTTGCTGCGTTCCGGGTCCGCATGGACTTTGACGAGCACATCGCGGCCATCAATGCCGGGCAGGCTCAAATCCAGCAGGATGAGGCCCGGGCGGGGGAACTGGGCCGCATCGGCGTACTTGTTCTGGTTGTAGAGGTAGTCCAGGGCTTCCTGGCCATTGCGCACCACATGCACCGGATTCCAGATGTTGGCCTTGGTCAGCGAGCGCTGAGCCAGCAGAACGTCTTCCTCGTCGTCCTCAATCAAAAGAATGTGAATGGCCTGTACGGTGATCTTGCTCATGATCGAATTTCTTCTCCCTCTTCGTTTACGTCCGGCTCCGGGTTTCCGGGCCTGTTTCCCTCTGTTTTTGGAAGTGTCAGCCAGAACGAGCTTCCCTCTCCCGGAACAGAATCTACCCCAACCGAGCCTCCGTGACGATGAATAATTTTCCGGCAGACGGCGAGCCCGATGCCGGTGCCCTCGTATTCCTTGCGTCCGTGCAGGCGTTTGAAGGGGGCGAAGATCTTTCCGGCCTCGGCGGCGTTCATGCCGATGCCGTTGTCCTGGATGATGATTTTCCATTCATGGGGAGTCTCTTCGGGGCGGATTTCGATGTGGGGCTGTCGTTTATCGTTGAACTTAAGGGCGTTGCCGATGAAGTTTTGGAAGACGCGGGTCAACTGGGCTTCATCGCCCAGGACCTCCGGCAGGGGCTGGGCCTCGATCTCGGCGGAGCGCTCCCGGATGCGCTCCGAAAGGTTGTCGCGGGCCGTGGCCAGCACGCGGTCCAGGCAGACGGGGGCGAACGGGCGTTCGGAGGCGCCGGCTTCGGCCAGGGCGAGCACGTCCTTGATGAGGCGGCGCATGCGCCGGGCGGCATTGACGGTGATATCGAGATACTGCCGGCCCGTCTCGTCCACCTTGGATCCATACTCTTCCAGAAAGATGGCGGTGAAGCTTTCCACCTTGCGCAGGGGTTCCTGAAGGTCGTGGGAGGCGACATGGGCATACTCTTCGAGCGCATTATTGCTTTCCGTCAGGCGCTCGTTGATCAGGCGGAGGCGCTCCTCGCTTTTGCGGAGGGCCTGCTGGGCCTGCTGGGCGTCCTGCATCAGATTGAGGGCCGCGCGCCGGGATTGCTCGCTATTGGCCACCTCGGCGCGCAGGCGGCCATTGATCTGTGAAAGCTCATTGATTAAGTTTTCCCGCTGTTGCTGGGCCCGGCGCAGAAGGCCGGCATCGCGGAACACGATCACCACGCCCGTGACCCATTGATCGTCATCGAGCAGGGGGGTGGCGCTGAAGGCGACGATTCGCTCCGTGCCGTCGCGCGCGATGAGCAGGGCGTTTTCCTCGTGGGTGCGGCGCCCGGCCTGGAGCGACTGGCTGAAGGGGTCGGGGATGACTGCGCGGGTGTGTTCCCGCATAGGCTGGAAGACTTCCTCGACTTTTCGTCCGGCGGCGGCGCCCACCTTCCAGCCGGTCAGGGTTTCAGCCACGGCATTCATCAGGGTGACGGCGCCTTCCTGGTTGGTGGTGATGACGCCGTCACCGACACTGCGCAAGATGGTGTTGAGGTGCTCGTTGGCATCAAAGAGCGCCGAAAGATCCGCCGTGGCGGCCTGTTCGGTGGTGTTCATGTGGCGGATGAGCAGGAAGAGGTAGGCGCCGAGGGCGCCGAGGGCGAGGTAGGTCAGGAGGATGCCGGTCCAGGTCCACACATTTTCATAGCATTCTTGGTGATGGTAAAGGGGGATGAAGACGGTGAAGGTGAGCAGGGCGGCCACCAGGAAGAGCAGGACGACCGGCGCATACTTGCGCACAGGCGCGGTCCAGACCGGCTCGACATGCTGGGTGCGGTCGAATTTCATATGCTCATCACATCATCGGTTCGTGCGCCCGTTTCCGTCCAGACGGGCGGATAGCGCGGGGGCAGGCCTTTTTCGGCCAGCAGTTGGTTGATTTCTTCCTTGAGATCAATCATGCGGTTTTCGCGTCCGACCATGACCTGGTTGAAGGCGGCCAGCTCTTCGTTGGCCTGCTTGAGTTTTTCCATGGAGGCGCGCAAATCCGCGCGGGCGCCGGCAATTTGCAGGGCGTTGCCGAGGACCTCGGCCAGCATGGAAATGTGATACATCTGGCTTTCGTAGACGGGCCGCCGGCTGATGCGGTTGTCCACGCTGATGATGCCGAAGACCTGGCCGCCCTGCCGGAGGGCGATGAGGTTGGAGCAAACGCCTTCCTCGCCGGGCAGGGGATCGGGATTGCCCAGCGGGAATCCGGTCATGAAGGACTTGCCCGCGAACAAATCCTCGATATCCCGCTCCTTGCGGATATCCCAAAAATACAGGTGTTCATCGGCGGTGTTGCCCTGCATGTCGGTGCCGTAGGTGCCGCGAAAGCGGGGATCCTGCGGGTCGCTCAGGAACAGGCCGCACCGGTCGACATCCATCTGGGTCCGGATGCCTTCAATCACCTGGCGGCAGATCTCGTCCTGGGTCTGACAGCCGGCGATGCTGGCGGAGAGGTTCAGCACCGCCTGCAGGAGGGCCTCGGACCGCTGGCGTTCGGTGATGTCATCGGTATGCATCATCACGCGGTCGGGAGGGATAAAGACGCAGACCACGGAAAGGAACTTCCGTTCCCCGGTGTTTTTCATCAGGAATTGGAGGTCGCGGCGGACAGTGGCTTTTTCCTGGAAGCACTGGGTGACATCGTGCTTGATTTCCGGGACATCGGGGAAGAGGTCGAGGAGGGAGTGGCCGATCATATCCGCCACCCAGCCCTTGGTCATTTCGAGTGCGGCATCGTTATAGTCGGCGAGGACAAAGTCCTGCTTTTCCCATTTCCAGGTGAAGGTGGGAACCGGCATGTTTTTATACTGGGAGCGGAGGGTTTGAGTGGTGGCCTCCAGCTCGGCCTGTGCGCGCTTGTTGGTCAGTTCGATGGCCGCCAGGCTCCCGATCAGCGTCAGGGTTTCGATGTCCTGCTGGGTAAAGGGGGTGGGGCGCCGGTTGAAGACATAGAGCGCACCGAGCCGGGTGGCGCCAATTTGCAGGGGTGCCGCCAGGCCGGACAACAGCCCTTCTTCGCGGAAGAATCCGGCTTCGCGGGCGGCGTCTATCCGCCCGCCCGTCCGGGGGAGTCCGCCCAGGGGAGGCAGGAGCGTGGACTGAAAGTTCACCGCGTGGAGGCCGGAAAGTGTATGGAGCCGCAGGGCGCCGTTCCCGTCCTCGTGCAGGGCGATCAGGGCGGTCTCGGTGTTCAATAGTTCCCGGCTTTTATCGGCGATCAGCTGGAGGTTTTCCTCCAGGTGCTGATGGCCGGCCATGGCCATGGCCAGTTCGTGAAAAATCTGGAATTTCTTCAGCTCCTCGGCCAGTTGGGCCTCGGCCTTGCGGCGCTCCAGGACATCCTGGATGAGCTGTTCGGTGCTGTTGCGCAGATCCTGTTCCATTTTCCAATGGTCCAGAAAATGGCCGACGCGGTCCGCGATGGTCACCAGCAGGTCTTCCTCTGACTCGGTCAGAAACTCATCGCTTTCGCCGGTGGCGGGGCCGTAGATCTCCACCTCTCCAATATCCCGTCCCTTGATGCGAATGGGAAAGACCTTGCGGCGCGGGGATTCCACGAAATCGTCGGAGAGGTATTCCTCGGTGCCGGTGCGCAGGCGGGCGGAGCAGGCGCCGGCCTGGCGGGAGACGTTGGGGAGGTAGCGGGCCACGGCCTGGAGGACCACCTCGGTGGTCTGGCCTTCGCTGGAGACCAGTTTTTCGATGCCATACAGGCACCCCAGCTCCGCCACCCGTTGCTCCAGGACGGACAGCTCAATGGGGACTTTGGCCTCTGGTTGTTCCTCGCTCATGTCCGGCTCATTACAGCTTCACATAACGCACTTGCGAGGTGATGTCGCGGTTCACGCCGCGGTATCCGATGACCTTGCCCTTGGCGTTGGTCACGGGGGCCGCCGAAATTTCATGAATCACCACGCGGCCTTCGCGGGTGGCCAGCTTGATTTTTTCACGGAACAGGCGGTCCATCTGGGAGGCCAGGAGGTTGGGCTTGTCCTGGTGTTTCTCCTTTTCCGAGGCGGTAAACAGGTCGAAGATCCGCTTGCCGATGACGTCCGCGGACTCATAGCCCAGCATATCCTTGACGATGGCGCTGGAGTAGATAAAGCGGCCCTCGGCATCCGCCTCCCAGATCCAGTCCATGGAGCAGGAGACCACATGCTGGAAGCGCTCCACGCTTTCGCGCAGGGAGGCTTCCGCCTTTTTCCGGCTTTCGATTTCGCTGACCAGCTCCCGGTTGAGGCCGGTGACATAAGAGGTGGTCAGGACCATCAGCACGAACAGGGCGCCGGCGCCGATCAGCCAGTACATGTATTGGCGGAGCACCTCCACGAGGCTGATGCGCCCATAATTTTCGTACGGCGCGCGACGCAGGTCCTTGAGGCAGTCATGCACCGGAATATAGGAATCGGAAATGGCCCAGAGCATGCCGGGCGAAGACTCCCGGGGCATGGTGAGCAGGGCGGCGGCGGTTTTCTGTGTCAGCTCGCGGTGCGTCTTGGGGGTGGCCGCAAGGGTCCACTCCGAATAGAGCCGGGTGCTCAGCAGAAAGGGGAAGCTGGCCGTGGCATTGCGGGTATGGGCGCCCTTGAAATACATGACGCGAAAATCCGCCAGCTTGATGCGGCCGGCCGCGCTCATGCGCTCCAGGGTGCCGGCCCGCGCGGCGCCGGCATCGGCTTCGCCGTTGAGCACCGCCAGCACCGCCTCTTCGTCGTTTTTCAGGAGGAGCAGGCTCTTGCAGGAGCGCTCGGGATCAAAATGGCGGGCGCGCAGTTCCCGCAGGACGGACAGCCAGGCGCCCAGGGGTTCGTCCTGGACGGTGGCCAGCACCCCGTTCATCAGATCGCGGAGGTTTTCGAGATCGGGCCGGTTCTTCAGGCAAAACAGGACGCCGCCCAGCATCGAGTAATCCTTGCCGGCATGCTGGCTTTGGGCCATGGCCAGGCGCTTGAGGTTGTGCTGGGCTTCCATCCGCACATACAGGGCCGGCTCCAAAAAGACAAAATCCAGTGTGCCTTGCTCCAACGCCTCCTGAATTTTTTCCTGGTTGAGCGGCAGGAGTTCAAAGCGGCATCCGGGAACCTCACGGCTCAGATGGCGGGCGGTTTGCTCCAGCTGGGGGCGGTAGAGCTCGCCCTCGGCGCTGGAAAGGTACCCAATGCGGGCCACGGGAGACTGAGCCCATGCCGGGCCCGCCAACCCGGCTCCGATGGCCAGACTGAGAGCAAACCACAACCCCCAGACGGCCCCCTGCGCGCGCCTTTTGTACACCATCATGCCTCCCATTGCGATGGCGAAGCGAGGCCCCACCATCAAGATGACCCAGTATGGCAAGCGGGCGGGCTTCTGTCCATCCGGGATTTTGCGCGGCACACCGCTTTTCTGGACCTTCAGGCTCACGGCAGTTGCAGGATTTCCGGTTCCGCCGGGGCATTGGTTTTGGGGGCATGTGTCCAGGGGTTGCGGTTGGTGGACGTATTCATGACTTCCTGCATGGCGTAGTCGGAGGGACGGGCCTTGCGCTTTCCGAAGGACCAATAAAACAACTCGATGGAGCGGGGTTTGGCTTGCGGCTTGTCGAGCATCATGGTGGTGGGATATTTGCTGAGGCTGTAGCGATTGGCCAGCCACCCCTCTTCCTTGCCGCGCTCGGGGTTGATCTTGAGCTTGATGATCCCCTTGGCGGCGGTCTTGAACTCCGAGGTGTCCAGCAGTTCCTTCCAGAGAAACTGGCAGTCTTCATTCCAGTCGGCGTGCCAGAAGATCAGCAGGGGCGCCTGAAACTTGGCCTGCAGTTTGACGGCTTCCTCGTGGCCCTTGGAATCCACCAGCCAGGTGCGGTCTTCGTATGCGCCGCCCCGTCCAGGGCTGGCGGACAGGGCCGGGGAGGGGACTGCCGGGGAAGACGGGGCGGCGCATACGAAGACCGC
>CAZFSE010000057.1:0-21753 GCA_964521805.1 uncultured Verrucomicrobiota bacterium | reverse complement strand
GGCCCATGCACAAGAAAAAGGGCCATCTTCTCGTTACGATTGATGCGCTTTATGTGCTTCAAACAGCCAAACGGCTAACGTGATGCCCACTGTGCGCCTGCCGTTCGGATTTTGACAGAATCATTTTTGGCAGAATCATTCACGGTTCAAAATTCTTGCTTCTTCTTCATCCGTGGGACGCTTTGCCATCCGCAGGTAATTTTTTATCCGCTGGGCTTGAGTTCGATGCGGGGACAGGCTATACCATTGCGGTATTGTTAAGGTATCGAAAGGAGCATCCTATGTCCGCTTTGCTCATCAAGAATATGCCGCCACCACTGCACGACAGGCTTCGTCAGAGGGCAGTCGCCCACCATCGGTCCATGAATCGGGAGGTCATCGCCATTCTGGAGCGCGAATTGGAGGGTCCTGCCGTGACGGAATTGCCGCCGCCGGTCACGCCCCTGAAACCAATCAGCGGCGAGTGGACGGTTCAGACCATACGCGATGCAAGGGACGGCAAGCGATGATCGTCGTTGATGCCAATGTCGTGTTGCCTCTTCTCCGGGAGGATACGTTGACCGGTGCCTCCCAGGACGTGCGGGCCGTTGCTCCCGACTGGGCGGTTCCGCCGCTATTGAAAGCCGAACTTTCGAATGCGCTGTTGAAGGACGTCAAGGCAGGGTTCCTGACGATTGACCGTGCTGTGCAGGCGGCCGGTACGGCCGCTGACCTGATCTCAAAGGCGCGCCTTGTGGATCCATCACTGGCCGATGTCCTTGTGACAGCCCACCGATCGGGGCTGACCGCCTACGACGCGACCTATGTTGTTCTGGCCCGTTCGCTGGGTGTTCCGCTGATCACCGAAGACCAACAAATTCTTCGAGCGTGCCCGGACATCGCCCTTTCCATGAAACAGTTTCTCTCGCCGCCTGAACAATCCATGGCCGTGCGCGAGCGTCCGACAGCATACAAGACACGGCAGAAGAAGCGATGCGGGGCATGAAAAGAGGGGCCGTAGGGACAGGCAAGCTGGCCCAGGGAACCTATTTGTCGTTCTCTGCCCTGTCGAAGCGGTGTGGCGATTTGCCACTTCCGGTTAAAAAAGTGGCTGTCGGGCGGTGAAAAATGGAGGGGCGAACAGGCGGGGTTGGGAACGGGGGAAAAAATCCTTGAATAAGAGAGATTGACAGGCTTTGCGCCCTCCGCTATGTTCTGCCCCTCGATATATAGAAAAGGCGTTTTTCATGAAGACTACGTTACCAAAAGAATCGGATATTAAACGGGCCTGGCATCTTGTGGATGCCACCGGCAAGCCGGCGGGCCGGCTGGCCGTGCAAATTTGCAGTCTGCTTCGCGGGAAGGGCAAAATTGACTATGCCCCGCACATTGACTCGGGCGACTTTGTTGTCGTCGTCAATGCATCCCAGGTCAAGCTGACGGGCACGAAGAATGACAAGAAGTTGTATCAAAGCTATTCCGGCTACGCGGGCGGCTTGAAGAAGGTCAAGGCCAGCGTGGTGCGGGAAAGGAACCCGGCCTATATTGTGGAGCATGCCGTCAAGGACATGTTGCCCAAGAATCACATGAGCCGGACTCAAATTGAACGGTTGAAGGTGTATGCTGGGGCGGAACATCCGCATGCGGCCCAAAAACCGCAGGCTCTGGCTGTTTAAGGAGGCAAGATCGTGGTACAGAAAGTGGTAGAGTATCGGGCAACCGGACGCCGGAAAACCTCCGTCGCCAGAGTGCGTTTGGCCCACGGCGTGGGCAAGGTCGTCATCAATGGCCGGGAATTCAAGGCGTATTTCCCCACCGAAGCCCTGCGGAATTACATCGAACAACCGCTGAAGGCGACGGACACCCTCAAGCGCTATGACGTGATCGCCATTTTGGATGGCGGCGGCATCTCGGGACAGGCCGGCGCGTTGCGCCATGGCATCTCCCGCGCGCTGACGCAGTCGGACAGCAATCTCCGCACCGTGCTCAAGGCGGGCGGGTTCCTGACGCGCGATCCGCGCATGAAGGAACGTAAAAAGTACGGACAACCGGGCGCCAGAAAGCGATTCCAGTTCTCGAAACGGTAAACGAATCTCATCTGGCGGAAAAACCCCGAATGTCACCGTTCGGGGTTTTTTCATTGGGATTTTCCGAGGTGTTTGTACTAGTATCGTGCACATTTGTTGGGATGAACGCAAGGGCGGGCCGTGAGCCCGCCATGGAGAATACAGCATGAAGACAAAAGGCCTGAACGTGATGGATCGGTGTCCCCTGCCCAAGGGTTTTCAAGCCGCCGGGATTTCGGCGGGCTTGAAGAAAAGCGGCAAGCCGGACATGGCTCTTATTTTTTCTGAAGTGCCGGCCGTGATGGCGGGAACCTTCACCACCAACCAGATTCAGGCGGCCAGCGTCAAGCTCTGCCGGAAACGGCTGGCCTCGCGCATCGGGCACGCGATCGTGGTCAACAGCGGAAATGCCAATGCCTGCAATGGCCGGCAAGGCCTGAAGGACGCGGAGCGCATGACCGCCCTGATGGCGGAACAGCTGGGCGTCAGCCCGAAGACGGTATACGTCAGCTCCACGGGCCGGATCGGCGTGCGGCTCCCGATGGACATCATCGAAGGCGGCATCTACAAGCTGGCCCCGGCGCTCTCCGCCAAGGGCGGCGAGACGGCGGCGCATGCCATCATGACGACGGACACCAAGGTCAAGCATTGCAGTGTTCAGGTGAAGATTAGCGGCAAGACCGTGACGCTTTCAGCCATGGCCAAGGGCTCAGGCATGATCGAGCCGAACATGGCCACGATGCTGGCCTACCTGATGACGGATGCGTGCGTGGAGCCGCGCGCCCTGCAGGCCTGCCTGTCGGAGGCCGTGGCGGACAGCTTCAACCGGATCACGGTGGATGGCGACATGAGCACCAACGATACCGTGCTGTTCATGGCCAACGGCCTGGCGGACAACACCCCGCTGAAACCGGGGCACAAGGATTGGGCGGCATTTCAGGCCGCCGTGCGGGCGGTGACGTTTGACCTGGCCATGAAGATGGTCGTGGATGGCGAGGGCGCCGCCAAGTTCATCACCGTGCGGGTGAAAGGCGCGCGCAATGACCGCGAAGCGGATCTGGCGGCCCGGTCGGTGGCCAATTCCCTGCTCGTCAAAACCTCCTGGGCGGGCGATTATCCCAACTGGGGGCGGATCATGGATGCGCTGGGCTACTCCGCCGCCAAGGTGGTGGAGGAAAAGGTGGAAATGCTGTATGATGGAATGCTCGCGGTCAAAAATGGCCTGAAGGCGGGCGTCTCCATCGAGCGGCTGAAGAAGGTCATCCAGCAGAAGAAATTTGAAATCGAAATCAACCTGCATCTCGGGCGGGGTGGCGCGGTGGTGTACACCTGCGATTGCACGGAGGAATACATCCGGATCAATGTGTGAGCCGGAGAAAGATCAGGCATGAAAAAAGTCATTGAAAAAGCGGATACCCTCATTGAGGCCCTGCCCTACATCCAGAAATTCCGGGGCGACGTGGTGGTCGTCAAGTTTGGCGGCAGTGCGATGGAAGACACGGAGTGCGTGGAGAACATCCTGAAGGATGTGGCCTTCATGGAGTGCGTGGGGCTGTGCCCGGTGATCATTCACGGCGGAGGCAAGGCGATTTCGCAAAAGATGAAGGAGGCTGGCCTGCGCCCCAGCTTTGTCAAGGGCCTGCGGGTGACGGACGAGCAGACAATCCATGTGGTGGAGTCGGTGCTCAACCGGGAGGTCAACCCGGCGCTGGTGCAGACACTGGAAAGTTTTGGATGCAAGGCGCGCGGGATTCATGGCGAGGACATTCTGCGGGTGGTCAAGCATGAAGAGCAGGACGCCGCCACCGGAGAAAAGCTGGACTGGGGCTATGTGGGCGAAGTCTGCGGCGTGGATGTCGAGCCGATCAAGGCCTACATCAGCTCGCAGATCGTGCCGCTGATCACCCCGCTGGGCTACGGGCCGGACAAGAAGCTGTATAACATCAATGGCGACGAGGCGGCGGCGGCCATCGCGGAGAAGCTCCAGGCGCGCAAGCTGGTGTTCCTGTCCGATGTGCCGGGCCTGCTGAGAAACACGGAGGACAAGAGCTCGATCATCTCCACGCTGAAGCTCAGCGAGGTGGAGGAGCTGATCCGCCGCGGCGTCATTGGGGGCGGCATGCTTCCGAAGATTGGCGGCGCCATCAAGGCCCTGAAGGCTGGCGTAAAGAAGACACATATTATTGACGCAGCCCTGCCGCATTCGTTGTTGTTGGAATTATTCACTGATCAAGGTGTGGGAACGGAGATACTCAATGATGGACAAGGATAAAAAAATCGAGATATTGGATGGCTACAAGAAATTCGTGATGACCACCTACGCGCCGGAACTGCTCCTGACCAGGGGCCGGGGCGCCAAGGTCTGGGACGCCGATGAAAAGGATTACCTGGATTTCCTGTCGGGGATTTCCGTCCTGAACATCGGGCACTGCCACCCCAAGGTGGTCAGCGCCATCACCCGGCAGGCCGGCAAGCTGATGCATGTCTCCAACCTGTATTTCAACGAGCACATGCCCAAGCTGGCCCAGGCCCTCTCCGAGCGGTCGCTCGGCGGCAAGTGCTTCTTCTGCAACTCCGGCGCGGAAGCCAACGAAGGACTGATCAAACTGGCGCGGCTCTGGGGGCATGACCAGGGCAAGTACGAGATCATCACGATGAACAACTCGTTCCATGGGCGGACGCTCACCACGATCACCGCCACCGGCCAGCCCAAGTACCAGAAGGGCTTCGAGCCGCTGACCCCCGGCTTCGTCTATGCGGAGTTCAACGACCTCGAATCCATCCGGGCGGCCATCACCGACAAGACGGCGGCGGTCCTGATCGAAGCCGTCCAGGGCGAGGGCGGCATTCTTCCCGCTGACCCGAAGTTCATGACCGGCCTGCGGGCGCTCTGCGACGAAAAGAAAATCCTGTTGCTGTGCGACGAGGTTCAGTGCGGCATGGGCCGGACGGGCCGGTGGTTCGGCTACCAGCACTACGGCATCCAGCCGGACGCCCTCACGCTGGCCAAGGCGCTGGGCGGGGGCTTCCCCATCGGCGCGCTGGTTGCCTCTCCTGAGCTGTCCGATATCTTCAAGCCGGGCAACCATGCCAGCACCTTTGGCGGCAATCCGCTGGCCTGCGCCGTGGCGGTAAGCGTCATCGAAGCCATGGAAGAGGAGGAGATGGTCCACAACGCCGAGCGGCTGGGCCTGCTCTTCATGCAGGAGCTGAACAAGCTGATTCCCAAATATGGCGTCATCCGGCAGGCGCGGGGTCTGGGCCTGATGGTGGGCCTGGTCTGCGACATCCCGGTCAAACCGCTGGAGCGGATTCTGCGGGACAAAGGGTTGCTGGCGCTGGCCACCGCGGAGAAGGTCATGCGGTTCCTGCCGCCGCTGAACATCACCGAAGCCCAATTACGCAAGGCCCTCCAGATCATTGACGAATCACTGGCGGCCTGGCCCGAGTCTCAAATGAGGAAAACCATATGAAAATCGTACTGGCTTATTCGGGCGGACTGGACACCTCGGTCATTCTGCGCTGGCTCAAGGAGACGTACCAGGCCGAGATCGTGGCCTTTGCCGCGAACATCGGGCAGGAAGAGGAGCTCACCGGCCTGCGTCGCAAGGCGCTGGGCACCGGCGCCAGCAAGCTCTATGTGGACGACCTCCAGGAGGAGTTCGCGCAGGACTTCATTTTCCCAATGATGCGCGCCGGCGCGATTTATGAGGGCCAGTATCTGCTGGGCACCTCGATTGCCCGCCCGCTGATCGCCAAGCGCATGGTGGAAATCGCGAAGAAGGAAAAGGCGCAGGCCATCGCGCACGGCGCCACCGGCAAGGGCAACGACCAGGTCCGCTTTGAGCTGACGGCCGCGGCTCTCGCGCCCCAGCTGGATGTGATCGCGCCCTGGCGGCAGGAGCGCTTCCGCGCCGAATTTCCGGGCCGCGCGGAGATGATTGCCTATTGCGAGGCCCACAAGATTCCCGTGCAGGCCACGGCCAAGAAACCGTACTCCATGGACCGCAACCTCCTGCACATCTCCTACGAGGCCGGCATGCTCGAAGATCCATGGTTCGATGCCTTTGCGCCCGCCAACAAGGACATGTTCAAGCTGTCCGTCTCGCCGGAAGACGCGCCGGACAAGCCGGAGTATGTGACGCTGGAATTCAAACGGGGCGACTGCATCGCCGTCAACGGCAAAAAGCTGAACCCGCTGGGCGTGATGAAGGCGCTGAACAAGCTGGGCGGCCAGCACGGCATCGGACGCGTGGACCTGGTGGAGAACCGGTTTGTCGGCATGAAGAGCCGCGGCGTCTACGAGACGCCCGGCGGCGCCATCCTGCATTTTGCGCACCGCCAGATGGAATCCATCACGATGGACCGCGAGGTCATGCACCTGCGCGACTCGCTGATTCCCCGCTACGCGGAGCTGGTGTATTACGGGTTCTGGTTCGCCCCCGAGCGCCTGGCGCTCCAGGCGCTGGTCGAGGAAAGCCAGAAGAACGTCACCGGCGTGGTGCGCGTGAAGCTGTACAAGGGCGGCCTCTACACCGCCGGGCGCAAGAGCCCCGTCAGCCTCTACAATCCGCAAATCGCCACGATGGATGCGGACCCCACCAAGGCCTACAACCAGGATGACGCCACCGGCTTCATCCGCCTGAATGGGTTGCGGCTCAAGGTGCAGGCCCGCGTCGGGAAAAAGTAACCAGGGGAAATACGATGGAAGCATTCAGCTACTCGCGCGGGAAATTGATGGTCGAAGGGGTTTCGATGGAGGCGCTGGCGGAAAAATACGGCACGCCGCTATACGTGTACAGCCAGGGGTTCCTCCAGGCGCAGTACGAGGCGCTGTCCGGCGCGATGAAGGCGTTTGATCCGCTGATCTGCTTCTCAGTCAAGACCAACACCAATGCATCCGTCATCCACACCTTTGCGGAGCGGGGCGCGGGCGTGGATGTCGTCTCCGGCGGCGAGCTGTTTCGCGCGCGGCGCGCGGGCGTTCCGGCGGACAAGATCGTGTTCGCCGGCGTCGGCAAGACGCTGGAGGAAATCGAATATGCCCTGCGCGAGGACATCCTGTTTTTCACCGTCGAGTCCGAGCCGGAGCTGGAGCGCATCGCCGCATGCGCCCGCAAGGCGAAGAAAAAGGCCCGCATCGCCCTCCGGGTCAATCCGGACGTGGACCCCCGCACGCACAAGTACATCAGCACCGGGAAAAAAGAGAACAAGTTCGGGCTCGATCTGGTGCGCGTCGAAAAAGATTACGCGGGCGCCGCCAAGCAAACGTCGCTGGAGATTGCCGGCCTGCACATGCACATCGGCTCGCAGATTCTTTCGCCGGAACCCTTCGCGGAGGCTTTGGAGCGCTTGCAGGCCCTCTGCCTGCGGCTGAAGAAGGAGTATGCAACCTTCCGCTTCCTGGACATTGGCGGGGGGCTGGGCATCCGCTACAAACCGGAACAGAAGCCCATGAGTCCAAAAACCTTTGCCGCGACGGTCGCGCCCTACCTGAAGAAAATCGGCCTCTCGCTGGTGATGGAGCCCGGACGTTTCCTCGTCGGCAATGCCGGCCTCCTCGTCGGCCGTGTGCAGTACGTCAAGGAAGGCCCCTCCAAGAAATTTCTCATCACCGATGTGGGCATGAACGATCTGATCCGCCCGGCCCTGTACCAGGCGCACCATGAGATCCTGGCGGTCCAGCAAACCGATAAACGCATCTTGGGCGACGTGGTGGGGCCCATTTGCGAATCCGGAGATTTCGTCGCCGCCGACCGCCTGCTTCCGCTGGTGAAAGAGGGCGGCCTGCTGGCCATCCAGAGCGCCGGCGCCTACGGATTTGCCATGTCCTCCAACTACAACAGCCGGCCCCGCGCCGCCGAGGTGCTCGTCAGCGGACGCAAGAGCGCCCTCATCCGCCGGCGGGAAACCTGGAAGGATCTGGTCAGCGGCGAGTGCACACCCGAGTGGCGGTAATTTTTTCCAAGGATTGGAAAAAATCTGAAAAAAAGTTCCAAGGGTTGGAAAATTTTTTTTACTGCACAGCCAGGACCGCCATGGCGGTGGATCGGGCGCGAGCTATTGCACGCCGTCTGCGTCCCGCGTGTTGTCGGGTCTGTTTAGATTAGCGGTCAAATGCTTGCTGAGTGTTCGCAGGAGACGTGCGTGACGTTGAGGCGCAATTTGGCCGATCGCTCCCACAATTTTTCGCCTCGGTAGGATGGCAAGAAATCCAAGCCTAATGACGGAGCTTGAAAGGAGGCCAGAATCCACAAAATCAACATCATCCCTGGATATGATCTCGTCGAAAGCCGGCACAGCCTGATGAAGCTGGGTGCTGATGCCGCAGGCGAGATAATCTCCGAAGGGTGGAAATTCTCGAAGCAGTAGCGCCGGACGGTTCTTCGTTACGCCGTCTGCCTGAGGCAGAGGGGTCAGGATGATTTCACCTTCCTTCATGATCCATAATCCGGGTTGGACTCACGGACCATCGAAGGCGTGTATTCCGGCTCAGCATCACTGTATGCGTTGCGCAATGACTCCGAGGATCCGTCAAGCCATTGCTGTCTTTCGGCATCCGCGTCTCTGGATTCCGTGACCACAACAAAGACGTTGCCGCCGCGGCCGGTCGCAATGGGCCTGGCCAGCTCCAGATGAGTGGGGTCCATGACTCTCGCCTGAACAATTACCATTGTGCTCCCCTCCATTTAGAGCGAATCTACCACAGTCAGGCTTTCGTATCAAGCTGGCCGGCGTAAGCACACTCGAGTGGCGGTAAGCATTTTTTCCAAGGATTGGAAAAAATCTGAAAAAAAGTTCCAACCCTTGGAACTTTTTTTATCGCACAGCCAAGACGGCCATGGCGGTGGTGTAGACTCGTCCGCCGGCCTTGCTCCAGGCATCCTGGGGGTCACAACTTCCCTTCTGTTCGCCGGCGCGGTTCTGTCCGGCGCGCAGGGCATGCGAAAGTTCCGCGCGCAGTTGGCGGGCGGTTTCTGAACCTTCCGCCGACAGGGCGCGGGCCAGGAAAAAGTCGCGGTAATAATCGGGTTTTTGGCGGGAGCGGGCGGTCTGATGAAGCGTTTCCAGGAGGCGTGGAAGATGGTCGGAGGTCCGCCCCTGACCATCGCTGAGCAGGCAGAGCGCGCCCGCGGCGGTGAGGGTCTCAAAGCCATGCGGAAAATCCTGGGGGCGGCTGTAGCCGATGCGTCCATCCAGATCGGCCATGCCCTCGAGCCAAGCCAGGGCGCGGTTGATGTGGGGGCGCGTTTCCTGCCAGCCCAGCTCTTCGGCGCGTAGCAGGGCCAGGATTTGCCAGGCGGTGATGGAGGTGTTGCCTTTGTCGGCGGCCTCGCGGGGATAGCCCCACGCGCCGGATTCGCGCTGATTTTTTTGCACATAGGCCAGGGCGCGCGACAGGCCCTCTTTCCATTCGGGACGTTCCTGAAGATCAAAGGCTTCAAGCAAGGCGATGAGCCCAAGGCCGTGGTTGTACGGCGTGGCGCTTCCCAGCGCGCCCAGGCGGCCCTCGGCGTTTTGCTGGCTCAACAGGTACCGCAGGCCTTTTTCCATGGCGGCGGCCTGCGGGCCCTCAAGAATGCCGGGGTTGGCGGTGAGGCAGGCGGTCAAGGCCAGCGCGGTGATGCCCACGGTATAGGCGGGTTGCGCCCCCCACTTCTCGGCGTCCCAATGCCCGTCCGGCTCCTGGGTCTTGAGAAGCCAGGCGGTGGCCTCGCGCAGGAACGGCTCCTCGGAGGAAGCCGCGGCTGGCGTTGGCCTGTCCCTCATCAGCACGCCCACGCCCAACAGCAAGGCCAGCAGGGCCGCCACGCGCAACAGCATGGGGAATAGAATCGGACGCCGGGCGGGCTTCCAGGCGGAGGCCGGGATTTGAGCCAGGATGGACGGCGCCAAATCGCGCGAGGCGGGCGCGAGGTCGCCCGTGGGAGCCAGCCGCGCCAGGATGTCCCGGAACTCCTCCGCCTGCGTCGCGCAGGCCGGGCAGGCCTTCAGATGCTCTTCCAGGCGCGCGCGATCCTCTGGCGTCAGCTGGCCTCGCACGTAGGCGGGCAGATCCATGGCGCACGGGCATTCACTTTTTTTCTTCATGAAACATCTCCCTCAATTGTTGCAAGGCCAGAAACATGCGCGATTTTACGGTGCCCTCTGGAATCCGCAAAATACGGGCAATATCTTCGTACAAAAGCCCCTCATACCAGCTCATCACCAGCACCAGCCTCAACTTCTCTGGCAGGCGCACCAGCGCCTCCTGCGCATCCAGCCGGGCGCGCACGGGTGCGATTCCGCCATCGTCCACCCCGCTCCATTCCTGCTGGAGCCGCTCCTCCAGCCGCTCCTGGCGCTGAGCCTTCCTCCACCGGTCCGCCCAGGCATGGCGGGCCAGCGTGTAGAGGAAGGTGGTGAACTTGGCCGACGGCACGTAGCGCGCACGATACCGGAACAACCGCAGGAATGTGTCCTGCACCAGATCCTCCGCATCACTATGAGCGCCCAAATGCCGGAAAAAGTTCAGCAGGGCATTTTGATGGCGGTGAATCAGGGTGGCGAACGCCTCCTGGCTTCCCTCACGGACCTGGGCCATCAATTCAAAATCGGACAACTCGTGCATGCGAATGGCATTCCATTTTTTGGAGTCCAACGCAATGGAAAAGAGCCGGTCGCGAACTTTTGTATTTTTCTGTGAACCCCAGCGCTTGCTGAGGCGTTTATAGGCTCATGACAGGTTCAATCGAATAAGGAGGAGAGGATGAAGTGGCGAACAAGGGCGGTGGTGGCGGTATGGCTGGCGGGCCAAGTGCTGGCGGGGGCGATGGATACGGAGCGGGTCCAGGAAGCGGAGAAGGCCATTCAGGGGGGCCTCCGATGGCTGGAGCAGAATCAGCAGGCGGATGGGCATTGGTCAAATCCGGATTTCCCCGCGCTGACGGCCCTGCCCCTCTGGGCGCTGGCGCAGGACAAAAACGCGTCCAAAGAGGCCGTGGACCGGGCGGTGGCCTATCTCCTTTCCTGCGTGCATGAGGATGGCTCCATCTGGCGCGAGCCGGCGGTCAAGAAAAAGGGTGGCGGGCTGGCCAACTACAACACCGCGATTTGCATGGTGGCCTTGAACGCCACAGGACGCAAAGAGTTGATCCCCGTCATCCAGCGCGCGCGAAAATTTGTGGCCAGAAGCCAGCATCGAGGGGAAGATATGTTCAAGGGCGGCATGGGCTACGACGCGGACACGGGGCGCCCCTATGCCGATTTGTCGAATTCCTACATGGCCTACGAAGCGATGCGCCTGACCGAGAATGTGGAGGATCTGCGCGCCAGCGGCGATGAGCGGGCCGATCTGGACTGGCAGGCGGCGGCTGAGTTTATCCAGCGCGTTCAGAACCGCCCGGAAAGCAACGACCAGCCCTGGGCCAGCGACGATCCGGAGGCGCACGGCGGGTTTGCCTACAAGCCGGACTCCAGCCAGGCGGGGACGTTCACCAACCAGGAGGGCGAGGTCTGCCTGCGCTCGTATGGAAGCATGACCTACGCCGGCTTGCTCAGCTTCATTTACGCCCAGGTGGACAAGGCGGACCCGCGGGTGGCGTCGGCCTTTGACTGGTCCCGCCGGCATTGGACGCTGGAGGAGAATCCCGGCATGGGCCAGCAAGGCCTGTACTACTTCTACAACGTGCTTTCCAAGGCGCTGGCCACCTACGGACAGGATGAGCTGGCCCTTGAGGATGGGTCGCGCGTCCACTGGCGGGATTCGCTGGTCCGGAAGCTGGCGGGCCTTCAGAAACAAGCGGCGGAAGGCGGTGGCGCCTATTGGAGCAACGAGGAGAACCGCTGGTGGGAGGGGGATCCGGTGCTGGTCACCTCGTATGCCGTGCTGGCCCTGCAGGCTACTTTGAATAAAGGAGAAACAAGATGAGCAGAATCGGAAAAACTGGATGGCTGGTGGGGCTGGCCTGGCTGGCGGCGGGGGCCGCCGGGGCGTATGACAACGGCGACTGGCAATTTTGGAACACGGATGCCGTTGAGTACAAATTCACGGACCGCGTGAAAGGGAAGGTGGAAACAGAGTTCTATTTTGGCGACGATATGAGCGATTTCTTTTACCGCCACGTGGATGCCGGAGCATCCTACAAGGTGGCCACATGGTTTGAGGCCGGGCTGTTTTACCGGTTTGTACAGGAAAAGAAAAACGGCGAGTGGATGGACGAAGACCGTCCGCATATCAACGGCACCTTCCTGGGGACGCTGGGTCCGGTGGCGTGGAGCGACCGCAACCGCTTCGAGTACCGCATGCGAGAGAATGCGGAGGACAACTGGCGCTACCGAAACCGCGTGAGGGTGAGTTCCGCGGCCAAGTGGACAAGCCTCAAGATTCAGCCGTATGTGGAGGACGAACTATTCTACGATTTCACGGCGGACGACTGGAACCAGAACCGCGTATCGGCGGGCCTTTCCACGCAACCGGCCTCATGGCTGAAGGCGGATCTCTACTACCTCCTCCAAGCCACGCGCAAGGATGGGAGCTGGTCCAATGCCAATATCCTGGGATTGAACTTGAAGCTGGCGTTTTAAGCGCGGTTGCATTTTGGAGGGGTTGGATTAGTATCGGAGGCATGATGAACATTATTGAACCGCACATTCACATGTATTCACGCACGACCGATGATTACACCGCGATGTACCGGCAGGGCATCCGGGCGGTCGTGGAACCCTCTTTCTGGCTGGGCGCCAGCCGCCGCTACGCGGGAACCTTCTGGGACTACTTCAACCTGGTCCTTGAATTTGAAACCGGGCGCGCGAAGCGGTACGGCATAGATCACTACGCGTGCATCTCCGTCAATCCCAAGGAGGCGGAGGACACCCCCCTCGCCCACGAGGTGCTCAATGGGATGGGGCCTTATCTCGACCATGAGCGGTGTGTGGCCATCGGCGAGATTGGGTTCAACCGGATCACGCCCAACGAAGAGGAGATTTTTCAGCGCCAGCTGGAGATGGCCAAAACGCGCGGCATGCTGGTGCTGGTCCATACCCCGCACGACACGCCCGAGGTCAGCAAGCGCAAGGGCGTGGAGCGCACCCTCGACATCCTCCGCGAGCTGAAGTACGAGAACCACAAGATCATCGTGGACCACAACACCGAAAACACGATGGACCTCACCCGCAAGCTCGATGTCTGGGCGGGGCTGACGGTGTATCCCTATTCCAAGCTCAACCCGGAACGGGTGGTGGACATTCTCAAGAAATGGGGGCTGGAGCAAACGCTGGTGAACAGCTCGGCGGACTGGGGCGTCTCCGACCCCACCAGCCTGCCCAAGGTGGCCGCCTTCATGAAGGTGCAGGGCTTCGAGGAAAAGCGCATTCAGAAGTTGCTCTTCGACAACCCCCTGGCGTTCTACAGCCAGTCGCCCCGCTTCAAACCCCAGCTGGATCTGCCGTACATAGATCCCGCCCAGTATCAACGGTAAGGACCCGCCATTCAACCGGCGCCTGAGTCCCCCGTCCACAGGGCCAACACCCCTGAAGAAGGGTTGTCGAGCGCTATGTCTCTTTCCCCAAGATGGTTATAGAATTTCGGAGCCCAGCAAACATGGATTGGGCTTTCGGTCTCCGCTTGACACAAGAGTTGGGTCTGATAGTATCGCCCGGTTTTCTGAAGTTCCAACAATCTCGCGCAACAGTTAGCGAAACACAGGAGAAAATGCAAATGGCAAAGAAGTATGTATATAGTTTTGGGGGCGGCAAAGCGGAAGGCGATGCGTCCCAAAAGAATCTGCTGGGCGGCAAAGGCGCCAACCTGGCGGAGATGTGTCTGATCAAACTGCCGGTTCCCGCCGGTTTCACCGTCTCCACGGAATGCTGTGTGGATTATTTCAAGTCCAAGGGCAAATATCCCCAGGGCACGGACAAGCAGGTCCTTGACGCGATGAAGAAGATGGAGAAGGTCATGGGCATGAAGTTCGGCGATCCGAACAACCCCCTCCTGGTCTCCTGCCGTTCCGGCGCCCGCAAGTCCATGCCGGGCATGATGGAAACCGTGTTGAACGTGGGCCTGGCCTCCAGCACGATCCCCGGCTTGATCAAGAAGACCAACAACGAGCGCTTTGTGTATGACGCTTATCGCCGGCTGATCATGATGTACGCCGACGTGGTGATGGAGAAGGCCGAAGGCATCGAGCCCGAAGAGGGCAAGGGCATTCGCAAACAGCTCGACGGCCTGCTGGGCGATTTCAAGAAGGCCAAGGGCTACAAATCCGACACCGATCTGACCGCCGAGGATTTGAAGAGCCTGGTGGTGGAGTTTAAAAAGCGCGTCAAGGACGTGCTGGGCAAGGCGTTCCCGGATGATCCGATGAAACAGCTCTGGGGCGGCATTGGCGCCGTGTTCAAGAGCTGGAACGGCAAGCGCGCGGTTTCCTACCGCCGCATTGAGGGCATTCCCGATGAGTGGGGGACCGCCGTCAACGTGCAGGCGATGGTGTTCGGCAACATGGGCGACAGCTCGGCCACCGGCGTGGCCTTCTCGCGCAACCCGGCCACCGGCGAAGATCAGTTCTACGGCGAATGGCTGGTCAATGCGCAGGGCGAGGACGTGGTCGCGGGCATCCGCACCCCAAGCCCCCTGAACAAGGCCACCAAGAACGACCAGAACAAGCATCTGGCCTCGCTCGAAGAAGACTATCCCAAGCTGTACAAACAGCTCTATGACATCCGCACGCGCCTGGAGAAGCACTACAAGGACATGCAGGATATCGAGTTCACCATTCAGGAAGGCACGCTCTACATGCTCCAGTGCCGCAACGGCAAGCGCACCGGCACCGCCGCCCTGAACATGGCGATGGACATGCTCAAGGAGAAGCTGATTGATGAGAAGACCCTGGTCTCGCGCGTCGAGCCGACGCACCTGGACCAGCTTCTGCATCCGTTTGTGGATCCCTCCGCCGAGAAGACCGCGACCGTGGTGGCCAAGGGCCTGCCCGCGGGTCCTGGCGGCGCCTCCGGCCAGGCGGTGTTCACGTCGGAAGACGCCGTGGCTTGGGCCGCGAAGGGCAAGAAGGTCATTCTCGTTCGCGAGGAAACCAACCCGGAAGACATCGAAGGCATGCGCGCGGCGCAGGGCATCCTGACCGCTCGTGGCGGCATGACCTCCCACGCGGCCCTCGTGGCCCGCGGCTGGGGCAAGTGCTGTATCGTCGGCGCCGGCGAGCTTCATGTGGATGTGCATGGCAAGAAGATGACGGTGGCCGGGAAGACCTATTCCGAAGGCGACTGGATCACCCTCAACGGCACCAAGGGCGCCATTTACGAGGGCGACTTGCCGATGGTGGACGCCTCCGAGAATCCGCGCTTCAAGGCCTTCATGAAGATCGTGGACAAGTATCGCAAGCTGGGCGTTCGCACCAATGCGGACACCCCCGAGGATGCGAAGATCGCCCGCGCGTATGGCGCGGAGGGCATTGGCCTGTTCCGCACCGAGCACATGTTCTATGGTGCGGGCTCGGATGCCGCCCTGTTCCTGTTGCGGAAGATGATCCTGAGCTCCGGCGAAGCCGAGCGCCGCAATGCGCTCGATGAGCTGTTCTCGTACGTCAAGCGCGACATCAAGGCGACTCTCGAAGCGATGGAAGGCCTCCCGGTCACCATCCGCCTCCTGGATCCGCCCCTGCATGAATTCGTGCCTCAGAGCGCGGAGAAGCAGGCCGAACTGGCCAAGGCACTGGGGATTTCCCCGGAAGACATCCGCAAGCGCGGCGAGGCCCTGCACGAAAACAACCCGATGATGGGGCACCGCGGCGTCCGCCTCGGCGTCACCTATCCGGAAGTCACCGAGATGCAGGTTCGCGCGATCTTCGAATCCGCCGCCGAATTGAACAAGGCCGGAAAGAAGTGCAAGCCGGAGATCATGGTGCCCGTGACCTGCGACGTCAACGAGCTCAAGGACCAGAAGGCCCTGTGCCTGAAGGTGTATGCCCAGGTCTGCAAGTCCATGGGCGTCAAGCAGATCCCGCACATGTATGGCACGATGATCGAGATTCCGCGCGCGGCCCTGCTCGCGGATCGCATGGCCCAGGAAGCGGAGTTCTTCTCGTTCGGTACCAATGACCTGACCCAGATGGGCTTTGGGTTCAGCCGCGACGACATCGGCGGGTTCCTGCCGGCGTACCTGGACAAGAAGATTCTGGCGGCGGATCCGTTCCAGACGATTGACCAGGATGGCATCGGCCAGCTCATCGAAATGTCCGTGCAGAGAGGCCGCAAGACCCGCAAGGATCTCAAGGTCGGCATCTGCGGCGAACAGGGCGGCGACCCCGCCTCCGTGGAATTCTGCTACAAGAGCGGCTTGAACTACGTCAGCTGTTCGCCCTTCCGGGTTCCCATTGCCCGGCTGGCGGCGGCCCAGGCGGCGATCAAGGCCGAAGGCAAAGCCAAAAAGAAAAAATAAGCGGATACGCGCAGAGTTATCGCAGGAAAAACCCCGGCGCATCCGCGCCGGGGTTTTTTTGTCGGAGAGGCCAGCATGCAAAAGGCGGAAAAACAATACCTGTTTGTGTTTGGGTCCGGCGCACGCCATGCGGAGGGCCCGGCCACCATGCGGACCATCCTGGGCCTGCGGGGCGCCCATCTGGCCGAGCTGGCGCAAAACGGCTTCCCCGTGCCGGCCGGGTTCACGATCTCCACTGAGGCCTGCGCCTATTTTCATAAACATGCCGGTCAGTGGCCGGCCGGCCTCCACGATCAAATCAAGAGTGCCTTGCGCCGGATGGAGGCCGCCACCGGCAAGGTCTTTGGAGATTCAAAAAACCCGCTCTTGCTCTGTGTGCGCTGTGATGCGGCCGTTCGTGTGCCCGGCTTGATGGATGCCATCCTCAACATCGGCCTCAATGAGCAAACCGTGGAGGGTTTCTGCGAAAGCGTGGGCAATGCCCGCGCCGGGTGGGAAAGTTATGCCCGCCTGCTCGAGCTTTTTGGCTCGCTGGTTCTGTCCGAGCAGGGACGGCTGATCCGGCAGGATTTCGAGGCTGAACGATCCAAGCTGAAGGACAAATATGGGGCCTCTCAGTCGGCGGATCTCTCCGCCGCGCATCTGCGCGAGCTGTGCGGGCTGTATAACAAGCGCATCCTGGCCCAGACAGGAGCGGCCTTCCCGGCCCAGCCGGCGGACCAGTTGCGCGCCGCCATCAACGCCGCCATGGCCTCCTGGACCTCGGAGCGCGCCGAGGCCTACCGGCGAACACACAAGGTCGTTGGCTTGCTCGGCGCCTCCGTGAATGTCAGCGCCATGGTCTTTGGAAACCTGAATGAGGAGTCTGGCATTGGACAGGTCTCGTCGCGGGATGGCCGCACGGGAGCCAGCCGCCCGGCCGGACGCTATCGCGTTCAGGCACAGGGGCCTTGCCGGGAAGATGAAATCCGCCTAGGCAAGGATTTTCATGACATGCCCCGCGAAAAGACGCCCGCCTGGAAGAAGGTGTACGAGGCGCTTCTGGAGATCATGCTGAAGCTCGAACAGCATTACCGGCATCCCCAGGAAATTGAATTTGCCGTGGAAAACGGCCGGCTCTGGCTCCTGCAAACCCTCCCGGCACCCCGCACCGGACGGGCGGCCATCCGCTGGGCCGTGGAAATGGCCACGGGGCAGGATATCTCCACCAGCAAGTCCCAGCTCCGCATCTTTAAGCCCGAGGATGCCATGCAGATGGTCAGCGCATCCGACTTTGAGCAATTTCTGTTTCCACAATTTGCCGGCGACTCCGAAAAGACGGCCAACCGGCTGTGTGAAGCCTCCCCCCTACTGCCGGGCGCCGTGGCCGGCCGGCTGGCCTTTTCCGGCGAAAAGGCCCTGGAATGGCGGAAAAAGGACCGCACCAGCACCCTTCTTCTTGTCTTAAATTCAGAAAGCCAGGCAAGCCCCCGCCAGCTCTCCGCCGTGCAGGGCATTCTGGCCTGCGGGGCGGTCCAGGAGACCACCATCCGATGGGCCCGGGATAAAGGCTTGGTCGGCATCCGGCTGGAGAAGGCGGCCTGCGGGGATGAACGGCACCTCCAGTTGGGATCGCGGACCTTGGGCGAGGGCGATTGCCTCAGCCTCAATGGCTTTACCGGTGCCATCTACGAAAACGCTCTTCCCGTCGAGCCAGGGCCTCTGTTGAAGAATGGGCGGACTTCTCATCAACAGGCGGAAGAACGCCGCCTCTATAGGCAAATCCTGGCCTGGTCCGACAAGTTTCGCGGCCTGTCCATCCGTGTCAATGCCGGGGACGCCGCCGACGTGGAAATGGGACGGCGCCTGGGCGCCCAAGGCGTGGGCCTCCTGCGCATGGATGCACTACTGCGTGAGGCGGAGACGGAAAAGGCGGTGTTCGAATATGCCGTGTCTGCAACCCGGACCGCGTCTGAAAAGGCACTGGCCAAAGTGCAGGCGCTCCTGCGCCAATCCATCGAAGAAGTCTTGCGCGCGACCGATGGCATCCCTCTGGCCGTCAGCTTGAGCCGGGATCCTCCCGTCCGTCCCGCCCCCGAGAAAGGCCGGGAACGCCTGCGCCACCCGGGCCGGGAGGAACTGTGGGAAGGGTTGTCCGGCGGGCGGTTGTTATATCTTCGACCCGAGTTTTTTCAGGCCCAGATTCGGGCGCTGGCGGAGTCGGCCATTCTGGTTGAAAAAAAGGCGGGACGGGTTCCTCTCGAAATCTACATCCCCGGCATTCTGACCCGGCCCGAGTTTGAGGCCCTGGCCCGGCAAACGCGCGAGGGGATGGAGGCCCTGATCAAGGAAAAGAAATCTCGCATCCGCTATGCCGTGGGCCTGCTGGTGGACAACCCCCGCACAGCCCTGATGGCGGACACCATGACCGAGTCCCTGGACGGCCTCGCGGTGGACGTGGCGGCTCTGACCCGCTCCTGCCTCGGGGTGAACGAGGACACCGCCCGCCATTTCCTTTCCCGTTATGTCGGCGACAAACTGCTGGGCGCCGACCCGTTTCAACATCTGGACCTGGAGGGGGTCGGCCCCTTGATCGAAACCTCTATCCGCCGGTGCCGTGAGGCCCGGCCAGGGATTTCCTGCGGCCTGTTCGGAGACCAGTCCACCGATGCGGCCTGCATCCGGCTCTGTTACAAAACAGGCGTGGAATGGATGGCCTGTTCGCCCTGCCGTGTCCCCATCGCCCGCTTTCTGGCGGCTCAAATCGCGCTGAAAGCGTGAGACCCCGGCTGTGGCCACAGCTCACCACACAAACAAGGGGGAAAATGTGGCTGTCCCGACCTACACCAAGGGATCAGCCACCTTCATGCCCGGAACACAGACAAAGTTACGATCATGCGTCCAGATCTCCGTGGGACCGCCCTGCCATCCGTGGGGTCTATCCTTTTTCGGCATGGCTTCGTATTTTTTTTGGTGCGCTCCGTCGCAACCGGGATTTTGGATCTGGTTTTGACGGCGCCAAACCCTCCAGAAAATGGGGTATTGTTCACTCTTGCTATATTTGTATAACAAGTGTATATATCTGTCTATGATTGCGATTCGATTAGATCAACAGACCGAACAGCGCTTAACCAACTTGGCTCGAAAGACTGGCCGAACCAAATCGTATTATGCGCGGGAAGCCATCCTGGAGCACTTGGAAGACATGGAAGATGCTTATTTGGCTCTACAGCGTCTTGAAAAGCCTGGCCTGTCGTATTCAGCTGAGGAAGTGAAGCGTGAATTGGGTCTATAGGTTCGACGAGCGCGCGCTCAAAGAGATCAAAAAGCTGGATCGCGCCATTCAGAAAAGCATTATCACCTACCTGGACGAAAGAATCGCCGGCCGTGACGATCCCCGCCGATTGGGCAAGCCGCTGACCGGAGATCTCGCGGGCCTGTGGCGGTATCGCGTCGGTTCATTCAGGATCATTTGTCAGATTCAAGACAATGAACTTATCGTCCTTGTGCTCGCCGCCGGCCATCGGCGAAACATCTACAGCTAGGGTCCATTTGCCCGTCCCCTTTCTGTCACAAAATTCTTCTGTGTGAGCTGTGTGCTTTTTGTGGCCATGGAGTCTTCCGTCTTTTCTTCATCCGTGGGCCGCCTCTGGCATCCGTGGGGTCTATCCTTTTTCGGCATGGCTTCGTTTTTAGGGAAAAACATGCCTGTCCCTTTTGTGCTCTGATCCAAAGTAGGACGGGATGGCATCCCGTCCCACGGAAGACGGAAAGGACACAGGCAAGCGGGAGGGATGGCGGCCTCGCCGTCCCCTTCTGATGCGGAGCGTATGGGATGATTCCGGACCGCGAGCCGCGGTCCCTCCCAGATTCGTCGTGCGCGATGACTGGCGGGGCGCATCTTTCCGCCAGCGAGTTTAGACAAAAAACGCCCCGTCCTTTGCAGAACGGGGCGCATATTCACATGAACGTTTCGATTAGACCTTGCGGCGGCGAATCGCCATCAGCAAGCCACCCAATCCCAACAACGCCATCGTCGCCGGCTCAGGAATGACTTGGAAGTTATTCGGAGCGGAGGCGTATACGCCGTCTCCGTTCGAAAGATCACGATTAACTTGCAAGGTCTGATAGCTTGGATTCAGCGGATCGTAATTCGATACTGCAAGCATTTCAGAATTGTAATACCAACTGCCTGCAGTCGGTGTCTCCAGTTGAAAAATTCGCACGAAAACAGAACCTGGTGTGCTATAACCGGCATACAAATTAATGCCTGCATTGAAATCAGCCCAATCACTGGATGCTGTTCCAGGGAAGGACAGAACCAAGCTGTCAACCATTTCATTGTCACTTGCAGTATCGATGTAGTCATTTGCCGCTACATCAGTGGCAAGACCATATGAACTACTTGCAGAAAAAATCAACTGCGCAAGTACACTGACCCCGCCATTAAGAAGGGGCGTTGATCCTCCTGCATCAGAAAAAAATCCTCCGCCTGCAGTCCATTGAATATTAATATCAGCCGTTGAAACCAAGGCGAAGGAAACAACAACCAAAGCAACAATTAACAGTCTTCTCATCTTTCATTTCTCCTTATTTTCGACAATCACGCGCAATCCACTGCATATTTAGGGCCACGTATATGGCTTAACAACAATCCACGTTTGTGTAACAGCCGATCGGTAAAAGAACCCTTCGCCCGGCTGGAAAACAAGATTTGTTGCATTTCCCCACCCAGAACGAGTTCTGGCATAGCCTACATAGTTCTGTATACCAACATCCCACACAGCAAGTGAATCGCCATTTGTACCATTGATGGCAAGTGACATATTAGTCCAATATTGAGACACAGGATACGGGAAGCCCAAAGCGGACATCCCCGTCACATTCGCAAGAACAGTGGTATATGTATCGGGATAATTTCTGTCAGGAACTTCGCCCATGAGATATAAATTTGTCTCGCCGGCAGAACGCACAAAAAAAGCTTCGCCGCGACGGATGATATTTGTTCCAGGTGACCAACCAGATCGTGTACGCGCTTCGCCAATGTATTTATAAGCGATTCGATCCCAGATAGCGACAGAAGAACCAACGGGCAACTGAGCTCCAAAGAGATTGGAAACTGTCCATTGATCAGACCCATCCAGCGGCTCAAAATCCATACGGGCGAGGACGAGCTTGTTGGATAGTGCCGCGACCTTGACATAACCTACGGCGTTGCGACTGAGGACCTGTTGGCCCATGGCCGCTGAGCAAATGAGGCTGAGCCCCACTGCCATGATTACGACCTTCTTCATG
>CAZFSE010000056.1:4936-22180 GCA_964521805.1 uncultured Verrucomicrobiota bacterium | reverse complement strand
TCGAGAAGGCCGTGTCGGCGGTGGACATCCCCGGGGCGGGGGTGCTGTACGAGGACCTGTCAGCCCGCGAGCTGGCGGAGCTGGCGCATCTGGTGGTGTCCGATCCGGGCTTGCGCGCGGAGGTGCTGGCCTCTCAGGCGCACCGGATGCAGGATTTGGCGGGGCGGGATGCGCAAACGGAGCTGGCGCGCCTGCTCGCGCCATTTTGGGGATAAGGGGGGACCATGAGCAAGACGATGCTGGTTGCGGATACGCATGTTCACTTTTATTCCTGTTACAATTTCACCCGCGTGCGGCAGGCCTGCTTTTCCAATTTGCAGGTGCTGGGCGCACGCGCCGGGCGCGGTGCCAGCCCGCTCTACGCGCTGTTCCTGACCGAGCGCGCCGGACAGCATTTTTTCAAGGCCCTGCAGGCCGGGCAAAAGCCTTTTGGGTGCGAGGTGGAGCTTCGGGATACGGCCTCCCCGGAGGTGCTGGTTTGCCGGCATCCGGAAGGAATGGAAGTCTGGATCGTGGCGGGGCGGCAGGTGGTCACGCGCGAACGGCTGGAGGTGGCCGCCCTGGTGACGGCCTCCGAAGTCCCCGATGGCCTCCCGCTGGCTGAAACGGTGGAGCGCATCCGGGCGTCGCAGGGATTCCCGGTGGTGAACTGGGCGCTGGGAAAATGGTTTGGGCCGCGGGGCCTGCTGGTCGAAGATCTTGTTCACGCCAGCCAGCCCGGCACGCTGGCGCTGGGCGACAGCTATATGCGCCCCACACTGTTCCCGGAACCCAAGGCCATCTCCCAGGCACAGGCCAAGGGCGTGGCCATCCTGGCAGGATCCGACGCCCTCCCGCTCGCGGGCGAGGAATCCGTGCTGGGACGCTACGGCGTTTGCTGGGAGGTGGAGGGAAGCCGCGAGGAGCCGGCAAGCTTTTTGCGAAAGGCCCTGTGCGCGGGAGCGGATGGCTTCCGCCGCATCGGGCGGCGGGGATCGCTGGTCCAAACGGCCCGCCGCTGGCTGGCGTTGCAGATGAACCGGAAAGGTGCCCATGGATAAACAATTACTGCTGGCCAGCACGCGCAACGTGCTGATGCGGCTCGAGGAGACCATCATTTTTGGCATGATTGAGCGCGCCCAGTTTGCGTGCAACGAAGTGGTGTATCGGAAAGGCCATTTTGGGCCGGGCACCAATGGCGAAAGCCTGCTGGGCCATCTCTTGCATGAGACGGAGAAAATCCACGCGGGGATGCGGCGGTACACCAGTCCTGATGAGGCCCCCTTCTTTTCCGATCTGCCGGACCCCATCTTGCCGGCGCTGGTGTTTTCGGAAAACCCCCTGCATCCCAACCAGGTCAATATCAACGGCGAAATACGCGACGCCTATGAGCAGAAGCTGATTCCCCTGTTCTGCCCTCCAGGCGACGACGGGCAATACGGCTCCAGCACGGTCAACGACGTGGGGCTGATCCAGGCCATTTCCAAGCGTGTCCACTACGGCAAGTTCGTCGCGGAAAGCAAGTATCGCGAGCGAGAGGCGGAGATGAATGACTTGATCCGGGCGGGCGGGCGCGAGGCGCTGGCCGCCGCGATCACGGACAAGGACGTGGAGGAGCGCGTGCTGGAGCGGGTCCGCCAGAAGGCCCGGGCCTATGGCCAGCAGTTGGACACGGGCGCGGGGGATTTTCGCGTGACGCCGGAGATCGTGGGGCGGGTGTATGCCGAATGGATCATCCCGCTGAATAAAAAGGTCCAGATCGAATACCTGCTACAGCGAGGCGCGTAACCTTTTTCATGCCCATCGTCCTGAAAAATTCAACGGCGGAACAACTGGGGGCGCAGTGGCTGGAGCTGGGGATCAAGCCCCGGCTGGCGCGAATGATTCAGGCCTCCGTCCTGCGCCGGGGCACGTGGCCGTCAGAGGGCCCGGAGATTTCTGCGCACGCGCTGGAGCGCATCCGGGCCAACGCCGTCATCCCCCGCCTGGAGTTGGTGGAAAAACGAATCTCCCCAACGGATGGCTTTGCCAAGTACCTGTTCCGCGGAAATGGGCCGGAGCTGTTTGAAGCGGTTCGCATTCCCATTCTCCACCGCCCGGGGGATCTCAAGTACATTGTCTGCGTCAGCTCCCAGGCGGGCTGTGCATTGGGGTGCACGTTCTGTCTCACCGGGCAGATGGGCTTCCTGCGCGATTTGGAGCCCTGGGAGATCGTGGACCAAATCTGCTCCATTCAGGCGGACTCCCCGCACCCGGTCCGGGGCGTGGTGTTCATGGGCATGGGCGAGCCCCTGCTGAATTACGATTCCGTCCTGCAAGCCGCGCGCATCCTGACAGAGCCCTGCGGCCTCGCGATTTCCCGCAAGAGCATCACACTTTCCACGGCGGGCATCACGCCGGCCATCGAGCAATTCACCCGCGAGAATCGTCCCTACAAATTGATCGTCTCCCTGACCAGCGCCGACCCGGAAAAGCGCCGGGCCTGGATGCCGGTGGAGGCGCTCTATCCCCTGGACGGCTTGATGGCGGCCCTGCGCGAACGGCATGCCGTCACCGGGGAGCGCATCACCCTGGCCTGGATCATGATCGCGGGCGTCAACACCTCTGAGGAGGATGCCCGGCAACTGGCGGATCTTACACAAGGCCTGCCCATCATCCTGGATTTGATCGACGTCAATGATCCCTCCGGGAAATGCCAGCCGCCCTCCCGCGAGGAACTCGACATCTTTCGCGATGCCCTGCGACGCCATCTCGGCATGCCGGTGTTGCGTCGGTACAGCGGAGGGCAGGATATCCTGGCGGCCTGCGGCCTCCTGGCGGGAGAACGCCACCAACGCTGAGAAGTCGTGTTATCCATTGTGCCGGGACGGGTTTCGTCTTAAAATAACCGCATGAGACATCCAAAAGCCATGGCGTGGGAGGAACGGCTCAAAGAAATCTTTGACCGGATTGATGATGTGCTGGAAGACAAGTACGGGGAGCGGTGCCCTCTGCATCCGGCGCGTCCCGAGCGGGGGGCCACCAGCAATCCCGAGCAGGACGGCTTGTTTAATATTGGGGCGGCGTTCACGACCGGGTACGGATCTGCGCTGGGGCCGGGGTATCAGGTGGATGTGCGCATTGCCACGCTGAAGACGATTTCCCCGAAGGTGCAGGAGGCCCTAGAGGCCGAGGTGGCGGCGTTATTGCGAGAGGAACTCCCACGGGTTTTTCCGGGTAAAAACCTGCAGGTCGAGCGGGATGGGCACGGCTATAAAATCCACGGAGATTTAAGTCTCGGAGCGGTTTGAGGCGGGCGGGGTCCTCTGCCAGCCGATCAGCCAGAGTGCGGCCCCGAGGGGGAACAAAAAAGCGCCCGCCAGCAAAAAGTGGAGGCCCTTGAGTTCCATGCGGTCATAGAGATCGTCGGTGAGGGCTTTTGTCTGCTGGTCCAATGCCTGGGGGTTGGGCGGCGATCCTTCCGCCTTGGTGTCTTCCACTGCCGCCACCGCACGGATAAAAACGGCCTCCTCCTTGGCGCCCTCTGGAAACAGGGCGCCCGCCACAAACAGCACCAGGGAGAGCACCACAAGGAATAGGCCGGCTTTTTTCATGCGATTCTCCGGAGTTGGCTATTTCTCCCTCAAGCGCTGGGAAAGCAACAGGATGTCGCGCAATTGTTCCGGATGGGCCGCCGCCATCCAGCGTTGTTGGAAATCAGGCGCCTGCACCACGTGGGCGATGGCCATCAAGGCGCGCAGATGGAAGGCTCGTTCGTCGAGCGAGCCGGCCAGCACAAAGGCGGCATGCACCGGCTCCTGCAATTCCGAGAAGACAATGCCCGGAACACATCGCACCAGCGTAAGATGAAAAATATGGTTTCCCTCCACGATGATGTGGGGAATGGCCAGGCCCGTATGAATAACCGTGCTCGCCTGGCGCTCGCGCTCCAGGAGCAGATGCTCGATCTTCTGGGCCGGCAGGGACAGTACCGGCTCCAGCAGGCCGCCCAGCCTGCGGAACAGCTCCTGGGCGGGTATCTTTTCCGGGATGTCCAGCAGAGCCGCATGGCGCGCCAGCTCGTCAAAGCGGTCGGTGACGACTTCGTCGCGCTCCAGGCTGATCTGCACCAGTTCATCCTCCAAGCCGGAGCGCTGAATATCCTGGGAGAGCGAATTCTTGACGAGATAGGCCGCCGCGGACTCACGGTCAATCCGGTGCTGGACATAGACCACATACCAGATGCTGGCGGCGGCGATGAAGCCCAGCGTCATCAGAATGGCCACCATCCCCATTTCCGCGATGATGAAGCCATAGACGAACAGGGTGATCAGCGGCAGGAGGGGAACCAGCGGCATGCGGTAGGAGGGGCGGTAGCCTTCCATCCGGCTCTTGCGCATGACGATCACCGACACATTGATGAGTCCCAGAGATAAAATCAGCATCGTGGAGGCGGTCTTGACGAGATTTTCGAGCGACAAAAAGGCAATGAGGAACATGAGCGTGATGCCTGTGCCCAGAATGGCCACATGCGGGGTCTTAAAGCGGGGGTGGATGCGGGAAAGAAAGGCGGGCAGAAGGCCATCGTGGCTCATGGCCAGCGGGGAGCGGGATGCGGAAAGAATGCCGGCATTGCCGGTGGTGGCATAGGCCAGAAACGCGCCCAGGCCCACCAGTAGAAGCCCGGCCGGCCCCATGGTCAGCTCAGCGGCGTCGGTGACGGGATGCAGGGATCCGCGCAATTTCCCGGCCTCCATCACGCCCACCAAAACAAAGGCGACCCCCACATACAGCGTATTAACCACCGCATACGAAAGAAACATGCCCAGCGGCAGGTTGCGTTGAGGCTGGCTGACTTCCTCCGCCACATCCACCACCTTCGTCAGCCCGCCATACGAAACAAAGACCATGCCGGTGACCGTAATGAAGGCCTTGAGCCCTCCATGGAAAAAGGGCTTGTACTGAGCGGGATTGATTTCAGGGAAGCCCGCGCCGATGAACAGCACGAGGATGCCCAGCAGGGCGGCCACCAGAAAGCCCTGCAACCAGCCGGCACCCTTGACGCTGACGAGATTGACAAGGGTAAACAGCGCGCATGCCGCCATCGCGGTGAGCTTCATCGCCCAGGGGCCGGCACCTGGAAACAGGAGATCGGCCAGCGTGCCGATGCCGATCAGCGCAAAGGCGGCCTTGAGCCCAATCGCGCTCCAGTTGATCAGCCCGGCAATGGTGCCCAGATACGCGCCCAGACTGCGCTCGACCACAAAATAACTGCCGGCGGCCTTGGGCATCGCGGTGGCCAGCTCCGCTTGCGCGAGCATGGTGGGGATATTCAGCATGCCCGCCAGGGCATACGCCAGGATCAGGGACGGGCCGGCGATGGCAAAGGCCAGGCCCGGCAGGACGAACAGGCCGGAGCTGATCATGGCCCCCGAGGCGATGGCAAAGACCGCCCAGAGCCCCAGCTTTCGCTCCATGCCTGCTGTTTGTGACGTGCCCATATGCTGTATCCCCACACTCTATTCATTTGGAGGTGTGCAAATTTCCCCCAAGACGGGCTCATTTTGCCTGTTGATGCCGGAGGGCGCAAAACTCAAATCGGCGTAGCGTTCGGGGCCATGGGCAGGGCCTGATTCACCCTCATCCCGAGTTCTGCGCCGTCCGCCGCTAACAAGGCCGCCCCTAGTGCGCCTGTATATTCCGGATTCGGTGCGATGCGAACCGGACAGCCGATGGCCTCCGAAAGCCTTTGCGCCATGCCGCTGACGCGCGCCACTCCGCCCGTCAGCAGAACCGGCTCCGTGGCGCGCCGCCCGAGCATCACGGCCATGCGCGTTGCAATGGATTTCAATACGCCGGCGGCGATGTCCCTGGGTTCGCCGTTCTCGGCCAGCAAGCCGACGATTTCCGTTTCGGCAAATACCACGCACGTGTTGCTGATGGGCGTTGGACAAACGCTCCCCTCCGCCTGCGCGCCCAAGTCCTTTACCTCCACACCGAGGCGGCCGGCCAGCACTTCCAGAAATCGGCCGGTCCCTGCCGCGCATCGGTCGTTCATCACAAAGTCCTGCACGGCGCCGCGGGCGTCCAGCCAGATGGCTTTGCTGTCTTGTCCGCCGATATCCAGTACCGTCCGGGCCTCTGGCGCCTGCTCGCGGACGCCGCGCGCGTGACAGGTGATTTCCGTGATGGCCTCGCCGGCAAAGGAAAGCGCCGCGCGTCCGTAGCCTGTGGCGACAATGCGGTGGAGGTGGCGCCGTTCAAGCCCGTGTTCTGCCAGCAAGGCATCGAATTGCCCGGCGGCCAGAGCCTCCTGGCGGATCCCCTGGCCGCACATCCTGCGACCCAGGACCCTCCGCTGGCCAACGTCATAGAGGACGATTTTGATGGCCCGGGATCCCGCATCTATTCCAGCCACTTTCATGAGGTTTTCCTGCGGGCTCGGGCGGTTTCGAACAACGCTTCGACGCGTAGCGTAATGCGCGCCGAATCAGAGGGCGAATAATCGGTTTCGATCCGCAGGTAAGGCCGCTTCCATTCCGTTTCCGCCCGTTGCCTGACGCGATGCGATTCCACGTCATACGTCAGGCAGGCTTGCCAGATCAGCTCGATGATGGCATCGGGGCGGTAGTCCTTCACCAGCTGGCCCAGCAGGTCCATCCGCCTGTTGTTCGGTGTCATGACAGAACAGGGGAGATGGAAATATTTCTCTGCGATCGCCCGCATCGGATTCGCGGCATCCTCGTCAATATCTTCGAGGATCGGCTTCAGGCCGGTGCAGTTTTCCATGCAGACAATCACCCCGCCGTGCGCCTCAATCAGATCCACGACCTGTTCGGCGCCATGTGGGATCGGCACGCCGGTCAGCAGAACGCGGATGCGGCCTGCCAGATCTGCCCTTCCCGGTGCCGCGCTGGCGGCGGCGCACGCGTGTTCATATTGTTCCATATCGGCCGGCAGGCACGAAATCAGGCTCTTGAAGTCGAGCAGGTCGCGCCCCGTGAAGGGGGGCGGGTCGCGGCGCATCTGTTCGGCCAGCGCGCGGCGCAGGGCCCGCTCGCGGTTCATGGCGCGGATGGCCTCCCGCAGACGTTCGTCCGTGATGGAGGTGCCGAAGCGCCGTTCCAGCTCGGAGCGCAGGCGCTCCAGCTCGGATAGCCAATACGCAAAGGCGTCCGGTTCGTCGGGCTTTTGCGGCAACTCGAGCACGTGCATCGGACGGCGCTCCGCCATCAGCTCGTACATCTTTTTCTTTCCGTCGCATGTCGTTTCCGCCACCAGTAAATCCGCCATGTCGAGAAATGGATTTTTTCCCGTCAGGTGGTAGCCGAAGGTGGACTTGATCAAGGGGCAGAGATTGGAGGGCAGGATCTCCTCGGCGGGAGGGATCTTGGTGGCGTCACCGCCGCACAGGCAAATCGGAAGGGCTCCCGCGGCAAGGATCAATTCGCGCGGCGTGTACTCGCACAGGATGCCCACGATGGGTTGTCCAGCCGCTTTTGTCTTTGTGGCCTGGTCGAAGCAATGCTGGACCATGTCCGCAAACCACGCCACGGAGGCGCCCATTTTCCCCTGACCACCATCACTCACGACGCACTCCTTGAGCGGCGCATCAAGAAGGGACGATGGGCTCGGGGGGAGGCTCGAGGACCGGCGGGGCGGCCCTCTTCAGCTTGAGCAATCCGCAGAGCCGCTGGCGGTAAAATTCCGTTGAGAACGGAACTGCGAGGAAGGACAGCAGTTGCAGGTAGATGATCAATCCAGCCACGCCCGCTGGAATGGCCATCCGCATAAGCATCATGGTCATGCCGCCAAAGCCCGCCCCGGCGTGTTTCCGAAACATCAGAAAGGCGGTGCCCATCACGATCAGCTGGGTAATTATCATTGCGATGGGCAACAGGAAAAGAGCCAGCTTGAGCGCTCCATACCGGCCCCGGCAACACACACGCGCCAGCAGGAGTGAAATCAGCGCCACCAGGCACAGGATGCCGGAGCCGACGGCGGAATATATCGCATACTCGACTTGCCCGCCCAAGAACCAGACCAGGTGAACCAGCGCGGCAAAGAGCACCGTGGCAAGCAGTACGAGCCATCCATTCCATCGCAGGATTCGCTGGCCCGCCAGAAAAACGCCGCACAGAATAGCCGGCAATGGGATCAACAGCTCGCTGGGCATGCGCCACAGCCCGCCCAGACCGACTCCGATGCCCAGCCAGGCATAGTATGGAAGGAAAATCCACAGTGCTTTGAGCGAGCGGTTTTCCCTTAGCAAAAGGAAGGGGAGGAGAACCACCCAGAACAAAAGGCCTCTCAGCTTTGAAAACAAAGTGACGCGGACGATCAACGGCTCGGAAGCAATGGGACTTGCCTTCTCGTCTTCGTAAAAGACCGAACATTCCAACGCACCAAACAGACTGAAGGGTACTCGCCATGAGTACGAGCAGGTCCCTCCTCATCCATACTCGAATTTGCCGACATGGACGACCTGGCCGTCTTTTTCCACGCGCAGTTTCGGCGTGCTGTGCGCAGACCTGGAAGAACTCTCCATCGAGTATTTCTCGCCATTCAGCCCCAGAGTGGCCTGGTTGAAGGTAAGGCGGCTTCCCGCCATCTTGCAGGTCAGCTTGTTGGTAAGAGGCCCGCCCACCGCCCAGGAAGACCGTTGCCCATCGTCCGGAACATGACAGGCCACCCTGTTGGCTTCCCACAAGCTGGACTCCTTGCCCTCGCCAACTCTTGTCCATACGCTGGCGCTGTATCGTCCGGCGGGGACCCGGATGACGGGTTCCGGTCCAAAGAAAACAGCGGCGGACTCCGCATCCTGCATAACCAGGCGCTCGATCCCCTGGCCTGTCAGCTCCACCTCCAGCAGTTTGTTCGTGCCGGGCTCGATGGACATCGCCAAGATCTTTCCGTCGGATGCTAGCTCATACGACAGCGCATATTGCCCGTCGTTCAGGATCAAAGAGGTCGGCGCCTGTACCTCCACCTGCGCTTCGTTGCCGCCCTTTTTTCCCATCGGCTGGAGAAAAAGGGTGTCCTTGCTGGTAATCACGCCATCCCCGTTGTCCACAACCGTAATCCAGCAGGTTTGGGTTCCCAGCACAACGACATGGCTTCCCCACGAGGATTTGACGGTGTATTGGCCCCATCTTTCGTTGTAGAGTTGCAGATCCACCCGCATGTCGCGCCGGCGTCCATTTTCCTCGATGGGGATGGAAATGCCTTCATAAGACCGCGCCCAGCTTTCGCGCCCAGCATGAAAGATGCCGTCTGGGTCATCCGTCAGATCCAGATTGCGGTTCAGGTCGAGGTAGAGCGTCTTTTTCTCAAGGTCACAGGCAAATCCGATATACTCCTTCTTGTCGGGGGTCAGGTACAGCGCACTGCGCACGATTTCTTTGCCGGCATAGTCGGGTTCTTTTTTGAAGACGACTTCGCTCTCCTCCAACGATAGGGAGAAGCTGGCCGAAGGGCCATTGGTTTGGTATTCCAGGGAGAATGTTGTGGCTTGGATGGAGCTTGGATGGGCCAGGAGACCGGCGAAAACGGCCATGGGCAACAGGCCGCTCCAAGATTTTTTTCCCCTGATCATGCCGTATCCTCTATCATATGCTCCGCATCGGGAGCAATCGCTTATTCAGGCGCGCCGGAAGATTTTTTCTGTACGGGGCATCCACTGCGGCAATCGTTGCAGACCACGCATTCGGGCTCGCGGCTGGGCGCCTGCCCAGCGATCATGGCGGATGCGGGTGTGCATTGCGCGGGACAGGCGGCATCGCATTGCTTGCAGGCGGCACAGCTCTTCACCGGTTTCACGCGCCAGAAACTGAAACGGTTGAATGGGGCCAGCGCGGCGCCGATCGGGCATAACACCCGGCAAAATCCGCGCTGGCTAACGACCACCAGGAACAGCACCGCCGCCAAGAGGCCCAGCTTGATCAGCGTCCGTGGAGGCAACGCACCGCCGCCCAGCAGGTTGGGAATCGTCGCCTGCATCGCTGAAACAGGGCACCCCCGGCAGAACGACCACAGAGTGTCTTCCCCCAGCAGGAAGGGCAGAAGAACCACTGTCACAGCCAGCAGGACATACTTGATGTATTTTGTCCAATCCGGCAGGGCTATTTTGCGGCCCGGAATTTTGTAGAGCAGGTCCTGCAAAAACCCCATCGGGCACACCCACCCGCACAAGAGCCGGCCCATCAACACGCCTGCCAGCAGTAGCGTTCCCAGCGCGAGAAACGGGAAAACCCGGTATCCCGCATAATGGATAAAGATGCCGATGGGACATGCAAACCACGCCAGGGTGCAGGAGTGGCAGTTCATCACGGGCACGCACAGCCACTTCGCCTGCCCGCCCGCCAGCGAGCTGTTCAGGGCCACAAGCGAAGCCGCTTGGACAACGCGGCGCAGAATGGACGAACTATACGCTTTAAACATCATGGGTTGCTCAAGTGGCCATCGCACGGATGGCCGGGGTTTCCTACAGTCAGGTAGGGCACTTTTGTTTGCCGTCCTGTTGCAAGGCCCACGCATGCCGAATCAGCCGTCCGTTATGCGAATAGACGCCGCCATAGGTCGCGAATTCAACCAGGCGGACCTCGGAGGTGCGCTTAAACGTCAACACCCCGAAGTCCCCGCCTTTCTCATACACCTTGTGGGTGCGCGCCATTCCAACCCCAAGGCAGAGGATGGCCGTGCCCAGCACGGCGGCGCGAAAGAATGGCGGACTCTTTTCCATGGTCTATTTCAGCATGCGTTTGTCGTGGTTCGGCGCCAGTTTGCGCAGGCTCTCAATCCGCAGGGTGACGTGCGTTCGATCCATGTACTCCAGAATAGCCAGCGCGTACTTTCTTGTCGAGGCGATCATGAACTTGAAATCGCCTGAATCGAGCTGGCCATTTTTCAGGATGGCCTCCACGACCCTCTTCTGCGCCTCCGCCATGTGCTCGCGCGTGAGAAGCACTTTGGCGGAGACCCGGATCAACCGCCCTTCGGACACGAGTATTTTTAACACGGATTCTACCTGCTCCGGCGCCGCCTGCAACAGGCTCGGCACCTCCTCGGGCCGGGGCGAGTTGAAGCCGGTTTCGGCGTACAGGCCCCAAATCCGATCCGCCAGTTGTTGCTCCGGCGCCGGATCTTCCTGCCGCCGGTGCGGCAGGATGCTGTTTCCCTTCAGCCCCATCACATTTCTTGCCGCCAGCAGGTTCAAAACGTAAGCCTTCACGGCGGGCGGAATCATCCCTCCGATCGCCTGTGGCTCCAACACGCGTTCGCCCTTTGCAAAGCGGGCGTTGAGCTCGTTTTCAACCTGTTCGCAGAGCGGCTCTGCCTTGCGGGGGTGGAGCAACAGGTCCTGGCCGATGCGCACAATCTTTCCCTGCTGTTCCAGCTCGGTGGCAAGCTCCGCCAGGGCGGTTTTTTCCAGCAGGCAATCCGTAATCAGATCCTCCATGCGGGCGCCGTTGGGATGGAGCATTTCAATGCACTGCTCGACCAGGCGTTTCGCCGCCTCGCGATCGCGATAGCCGGCCTGCGCGTAATGAGCTTCCTGATGCTCCAGCCTTGTCCGTGCTTCGGACTTTCGCGGCCGCCGGGTATCTGCCGAAGCATCGTGGAAACGGCCCCCGCCCAGCGTGCGGATGGGGCTCAGCTTGCGGATGATGTAGCGGTCGCCGGTTGCCGCCGCGATCGGCTCATCCGTCACCAGGGCCACCCAGGCGGAAGCTCCGGGGACAAGATCCTTGGTGTCCAGGCAGTAGACGCGCGCCTGCACCTCGGCCGTCCCGGCGTGCAGTTTGACTCGTTCGCCATTCTTCACGCAAAGGCCCGTATGCTCCAGCATCTTGATCCGGCTGTGGAACAAGGAGGCCGCCCGCAAGCGCCCGGGCAGGCACAGGACCTGGCCGCGCTGTGGGTTCGCCCGCGCGAAATCCGGGATGTTCAGCGCCATGCACAGGCCCGAGCGCCCCTGCTCGGTAGAGCGCCCGAAACATTGCATCCCACGCACGCGCCCCTGCTCGTTCCCTGGCACGAGCTCCACCAGATCCCCTTCGGCGATTTGCCCGGAAATGGGCACCCCGGATAGCACGCGCCCAAAGCCCTGCAGGGAAAAGACCCGTTCAACCGGCATGCGGAAGATCCCCAACAGCTCGGATCGGACCGCTGTATTCACCACATCGGAAAACATTTGATGGAAGGCCAGGATGCCCTCTCCGCTGGTCGAAGAAAGGGGGCAGATGGGCGCATCCTGCAGGAAACTTCCTGCCAGCCACGTCTGGATTTCCTCGATCCGTTGCGCCAGCAGGTCCGCACCCACCAGGTCCATTTTGTTGAGCGCGACGATGCCGCGCTCCACCCCAAGCATTTCCATAATCTGGAAATGTTCGATCGTCTGGGGCATGATCCCGTCGTCCGCCGCGATCACCAGGATGCACATCCCCACGCCGGATACCCCCGCCACCATGTTCCGGACGAATTTTTCGTGGCCCGGCACGTCCGTGATCCCCACGCTGATCCCATGGCTTGTGGAACAGGGGGCAAATCCCGGCTCGATGGTCAGGCCTCGCTCCTTTTCCTGCTTCAGGACATCCGTTTCACAGCCCGTCAGCCATCGCACCAGGCTTGTTTTTCCGTGGTCCACGTGTCCCGCCGTGCAGACCATCATGGTCACATCCCGGCTTTCCGGCCGCCAGCTTCCGGGTGGTGTAAGATTCATGGTTCAGTGCCTCAATCTGTCATCCTGACGCGCGGTTCCCCGTCCCGAACGCCCAGCACCTGCCCGGCGATGACGGTCCGTGCATGCCCGCGCGCGCGCATGGCCTGCACAAAAAGTTCCGCTTTCTCGCGGTTCAAAGCGACTAGAAGCCCGCCCGACGTCTGCGGATCGAAGACCACCGGTAGCGACGGATGGGAGGTTTCCTTCTGCACCCACCGGCGGGCGTACGCCTGGTTGCGCTCGACGGCGCCCGGCATCACGCCCTCCGCCAAGCATCGTTCCACGCCTGCATACAGAGGCAGGGCCGGCACGCGGATCTCCACATCCACCCCGCTGTTCCTCGCCATCTCCACCAGATGCCCCGCCAAGCCAAATCCCGTCACGTCTGTGCAGGCGCTCGCCCCCAGCTCTACCATCAGCTCCGCTGCGTCCTTGTTGAGGGTCGTCATGCCCGCCTGTGCATCGGCAAACACGTCCGCTTCCACCCGCCCGATCTGTGCGGCAAAGGCCAGCATCCCGGTGCCCAGCGGCTTGGTCAGCACCAACAGGTCTCCCGGCTTGGCCCGGTCGCGGCAGATAATCTGGTTGGGATGAATCAAGCCGGTCACCGCAAAGCCGAATTTGATCTCTTCGTCGTTGATGCTGTGCCCTCCGATCAAGGCACAATGGGCCTCATTCAGCTTGTCCACTCCGCCCCGCATCATCGCCTCCATCTGCCCGCCGCCGAGCGTCTCGATCGGAAATCCGATCACCGAAAGGGCGGTGATGGGACGCCCCCCCATGGCATAGACATCGCTGAGCGAATTGGCCGCCGCGATTTGTCCGAACGCATACGCATCATCCACGCACGGCGTGAAGACGTCCACCGTTTGGACCAGCGCCAGCGTATCGCTCAGGCGGTACACACCCGCGTCGTCCCCCGCGGCGGTGCCGACCAGCACCGCCGGATCGGTCACCGGTGGCAGTCGCGAGAGAAGCCCCAGCAAATCCTCCTGGCCGATCTTGGAGGCGCATCCCGCCTTGCGCACGTGCTGGGTAAGCCCCGTGGCCTCCGACTGCACCGGCAGTCTTTCACCGGCGCACAGGCACACGTCGCGCTCCTTAAACACATCGCAGGGGCAGGGTTTCCTGGGATCGCAGACGCAATGGCCCAGCTTGATGGAACGGCTCATGACGGATTTACGGCGCGTCCGGTCCATCCAAGGCCTCCTTGATCACGCGCGCCACAATTTCGTCTTCTCCGGGCAGTAACGTGCGCACATCCAGCACGACGTGATCATCCTGGATTCTGGCCACCACCGGCGTCTCCCCCATGCGCATCCTCCGGGCCATTTCCAGGGCCGGCACGCTGTCCGACCGGATCAGAATCAGCGCGGTCGGCAACTGCACCGTCGGTAATGTTCCTCCACCCACCTCGCTGAACCCCGCCTCGACCGAAATCTTTGCGCCGTCCCTTGTGCCGAGGGTTTGTACCAGGGCTTCTGCCTCGGCTCGCAGTTCATCAGCCGTTCTTGCCATCATGCGATACAGCGGATGCCTCTCGTGCAGGAGCGCCGGATCGCGGAATAGGCGCAGGGTTTGTTCCAGCGCCATGTCCGTCAGCTTGCCGACCCGCAACATGCGGGTCAGGGGATGCTTTCGAATTTTCTCCATCAACTCCTTGCGCCCCGCCACGATGCCCGCCTGCGGACCTCCAATCAGCTTGTCGCCGCTGAAACAGACCACATCCGCGCCCGCCGCGAGGCTGTCCTGAACGAGGGGTTCGCGAGGCAATCCATACCGTTGCAGATCCACCAGGGCCCCGCATCCGAGGTCGTCCACCACCAGCACGTTGTGTTTCTTTGCCAGGGCCACCAGCTCATCAAGAGCCACTCGCTGGCTGAACCCCATCACGCGGTAGTTGCTGGGATTGACCCGCAACAGCGCGCCAGTTTTTTCCGTGAGGGCGCCTGCGTAATCCCGCAGATGAGTCTTGTTGGTTGTTCCGACCTCCCTCATCACGGCTCCGCTGGCCGTGATACAATCCGGCAGACGGTAAGACCCTCCGATTTCGATCAATTCGCCCCGCGAGATGACCACCTCGCGCCCGCAACAGAGCGCCGCCAGAACCAGCAGGGTGGCCGCCGCGTTGTTGTTGACGATCAGCGCCGCTTCCGCCCCCGTCAGCTCGCAGATCAACCGCTCGCACATGTAATTCCGTTTTCCGCGCTTGCCGGTGGCCAGGTCAATCTGCAAGTTGCAACAGCGGTCCATCTGGCCCAGCGCCGAAGCGGCCTCCGTCGGCAGAACGGCGCGTCCGAGTCCCGTATGCAGTAGAATGCCCGTCGCATTCACGACGGGACGCAATCGGTCCAACTCCTCCGTCTCCAGCCTCCTCCTCGCCGCCTCTGTCAGCGCACAGGCATCCGCCCCCTGTCCCCCCGCCGGTGACCGGCGAGCCTCATCCGTTGCGGCGCGCAACGCATCCACCACCTTGTTCCGCGAGTAGCGGGCCATCAGCGCCGCCGCGCTCTGGCCCTCCAACAATTCCGATATGGACGGAATACCCCGGCGAGGATCTTCATCCTGATTCATCTGTTGCCCCCGATTCATTCAATTGGCGGAGACGGATGGGAGTCGAACCCACATACCCTGCATAACAGGACACAACGGTTTTGAAGACCGCGGCAGTCACCGGACCACTTCCATCTCCTGAATTCAGACCTCCATCCTACACGCGCCCGCACAGGGGTTCAATTGGCAAATCCCCCGGCCTCCTGATCCAATGTGCAGTTCCCCATCCACATTCGTGTCGTCGAGCTTCTCGGTCAGGTAGAGAGGCAGATTCAGAATATGGCTCTCGTAGGCCCTCCCGTCCGGCATCCTGCCGGAGGCCTTGACCAGCAGGGCCGCTCCGAGCTGATCTTCACCGCGAAATAGATGTCTTTTTCGATGGTAAATTGATGGAGTGAGCGCAGGTTGCCTGTTTTCCCGGCCTTCACTTCAACGGGAATGATGCGTGGTCCACAGGTGATCACATAATCAATCTCGGCATTGGATGAAGGCTTTTCGCGCAACCTGTAGTGAAGCTCCAGTTGTTTGTGCAGTGGTTGCCGGTATAGCAGATGCTGTCCAACAAACGGCTCGCAGATCTGCCCTGAATTCACCAGAATGAGCTCCTCCGCGCTCGGGATGTCAGCCATGGACAGACCACACGCGCTCAATAACAGTCCGACATCAAGAAATAGGGGCTTGAACGTGCCGGCATCCATCTCCGCGCCCAGAGGAATGCCATTGCATGAGGCATGATGAACCAGATGGCAAATCCGGGCTAGCGCCAGCAGGCGCAAGGCCTGTGACAACTTCCTGGAACTGATGTCGCGGGAGATGTTCACGTATTTGACTTTGCGTCCGACCAGCTTGGGACGTCTATGCGGGGACCGTCTATGCGGGGACAGCCCTTAAATATTAAATTCTCTTTGGATCCGAGAAATGATCGTCTCTAAATCATGCCCCATTGCCCTCGCTCGCTTCAGCTGAAGGCACACGGCCGCGCCTGTGCTTAATCCCAAGCGCTCTGCCGTCTCCCGTTGACTCAACCCGCTCACTGTTGTCAGCAAAACCGCCACCACCGGCTTGATGCGATCATTCAGTCTATGGCGCTGAACCTCCGCCACACTGATTTTGAATTCCTGGCTAACGACCTGTAGAATCCGTTCTGCGCTCACACGCCCTTGAACTCGCCGAAACGATACATCCTCCCGCTTCACTCTATTCCCCGGCAATTGCTCATAGCGCCCGCGTAGCTCCGTGACGAATTCCTCCGAGCCGATCCCCAATCGCGCCGTTTTCGCCAAGCTTTCCATCTCTTCATCGATGTCGAGCAAGCCTGCCTCCACATAGGAGCGAAACTGCCGTCGCCGGGTTGAAGCCCCCCGCCCTGGCATCATCGCCAGCAAGGGGCCCTCGGACACCCAGTCCTCTTTCTTCCCAAGCCCCGCATACCCACGATAGGAACTCCAGCGATACGCCCGCAATGCCTTTACCCGTTCCTCAAGCGACACCTCTTCCCATCCTTCCACAAACACCGGATTCAGATGGATATACCGGCTCAATCTCAACAGATACTCATCCCCCTCCACCAAGGGCGAGTCATACCGTCCTTGGGTCACATGGCCGGTTCGTTTGTTCCGCCGGTTGAAGTAGGTCGTGTAAGAAGTGAGCAGGCTCCCCATGAAGGCGCTTAGGTTTCCCGTCGGAGTTTCGACCAGCAAATGCACATGATTGGTCATCAGGCAGTAGAGATAAAGCCGTATCCCATAGCGGTCAATCCGTTCCTCCAGGCTCTCCAGAAAACGGATGCGATCTGCGTCATGTTCAAAAATTGCCTGCCGTCCGTTGCCCCGAAACGTTACGTGATGAATTGCCCCTTCAAAGGTCAACCGTGGTTTTCTTGCCATGCCCGTTTATGCCATATTCCCACATCCCCCGCAAGAACTATTTAATATTTAAGGGCTGTCCCCAAAAGACACATATTCCCACATCCCCCGCAAGAACTATTTAATATTTAAGGGCTGTCCCCAAAA
>CAZFSE010000056.1:0-4836 GCA_964521805.1 uncultured Verrucomicrobiota bacterium | reverse complement strand
GAGAAGAGCGAAAGAGGAAAGAGGCTTTAGAACATCCAGCGGATGGTTCGTTTGAGCCAGGGGTTTTTCATGCGGTTCATCATCCAGGTTTCGGAGACGCGTTTGCTCAAAAAGGACATGCTGGGGAAGGAGTGTTGAAGCATCATGAGGTCGTAGATGCGAATCTTCTTCTGGATGGCCAGGGCCCATTCATTGATCATCTCCCCAGAGCCCTCGCCGATGATTTGTGCGCCATAGATTCGCCCGGCGGGGCTGACATACGCCCGGACATGGCCTTCGGCGACATCCTCGGCAATCGCGGCGCCATAATCAGCGTACCGGCAGGTGACCGCCTCAAATTGGACGCCGGCGTCCCGGAGATCCTTCTCGGTGCGGCCCACCCGAAAAGTGACGAAGAGAAGCAGGAAACGACGCAAACAGACTCAATTGGGCAGGATGTCCGGCATCAGGCGCCGGGCCTTGGTTGCGAGGGCGGAATCCAGCTTGACGGCCTGCTCGGCAAACCCGGAGGCGGGCTTGTAGCCTCCACCGGCGTAGCAATAAACGGCCAGCGAGAGCCACTGGTCCGCGCGTTCTTTCTCGGGCAGGGAGGGATTGCTTAAGTAATGGGAGGCCAGCTGAATCATCAGGCGGACGCTGATTTGATCCCAGGAGCGAACCATGACCCCATGCTGGCCCAGCGCCACGCGAATTCCGTTGAGATCGGCGCCCACAGCATCGCCGCCCAGCTCGTTGCCCGCCTGCCGGAACGGTTCGGTTGAGATGCGGGCAATCAGGAATTTTTTCAGGGCATCCATCCGTTCGTACGACTCCCGGAGAATCTGCAGGTATTGATTTCCTTCCGGCGTTTTCAGTTCCGGCAGAATCTTGGTGAGCGCGGCGGAGGCCTTGCGAAAATCTTTTTGGGCCAGGAAGGGGATATTTGCGGTGCGCATCTCGTCGAGCTTGTCGAGATCCTTCTGCACCTTTTCGCGATGCAGGCGCATTTCCTTGCGCTTTTGCTCGGCCTGCTCGGAGCGTTCCACCATGGCGGCCATGGCGATGGCATCCTCCACCCGGCTCAACAGGATGGGGGGGGCGCTGACCTTATATTTTTCGAGCACTTCGCGCGCCCGTCCGCCCTGGCTGGCGCCGACCAACCGGGTTGCGGCCTGCTCCTGCTCCTGCCAGGCGGCGATCTGTTCCAGCCAGGTTTTGACGGCGGGCTTGAAGCTGTAGGGCCAAAGGGGAACCTTTCCCTCCTTGGCCAGATAGGCGTTGAACAGGGACTTTGCACGCGGAAAGTCTCCCTTGCGATAGCGCTCCAGCCCCACAAAGAGATCCACCACATCGGCGTACCATGCCGGCCATTTCCCGGTTTCCAGATAAAGGGCGCCTTCCTCGATTTCTCCCCCCAGATAACGAACCAAGGTTTGGGGCATCATGCCGGGATGAGGCTGGTCGCCCACCGGCGAAAATTTCGCATTGCGGATTTCCATCATGTAATGGGTGGCTTCTGTGTCGCGGCCCATCACCCAGCAGGGCACCGCCTGCAACAGGCTGATCCAATAACGAGCCATGCCCCGGTCGGACGACCGGTTGTACAGGGCCTGCAATTGCTCTTCCATCTCCTGCGGCTTGCCTTCCGAAAGCTTGCCAACGGCGGCCACGAGCACCTGGTCTCCAGCCGGGCTGAAGGGCTGGATGGCGGTTCGCAGAGATTCCTTGCGAGCCTCTTCCGCCACTGATTCCCGCTGGGCCACGATTTCCTCCACGGAGGGCACGGTTTCCGTTTCCTCCGCATAATTCACGCCGCCCAGCGGGGCATTATCTTGATGGACGCTTGCCCACTTCAGGCCGGCCAGCAGAATGGCGATGGCGACCGCCAGCACTCCCGCGACAATCAGCAGGGTTGTGGTGTTTGTCTTCTTGGTCTTCTTGCGATGGGCTCGGCTCTCCTGCTTGGCAATGCGCAAGGCCTCCCGCAGATCGGCCAGGACGGACGAATAGGTGGGATACCGCATGAAGGGATCCATCTCCAGCATGCGGGCGACCACATCCGCCGTCTCCGGTTGCAGAGAGGGCCGGACCACCCGTATGCCGATGGCCGGATTTTTTAACCGGGCCAGCACGACATCCGTTGCTGTCTGCCCATCAAACGGCGGCTTGGCGCCCAGCGTGTGATAGAGGGTGGCGCCCAGACTGTAGATGTCGGAGCGGTGATCCACCTTTTGCCCGCGCGCCTTTTCCGGCGCAATGTAATAGGGGGTTCCCCAGATTTCACCTGGCGCATCGTTTTGCCAGTTCACAAAGCGCGCCAGCCCGAAATCCGCCACCTTCGCCAAGCCATCCTTGTCGAACAGGATATTGGCGGGCTTGACATCGGCGTGAATCAATCCAATGTCATTGGCGGCCTTCAGCCCTTCGGCCACATCGATGGCCACTTCCAGCGCGTGCACTTCCTCCAGGGACTGCCCTCCGGCAATCATTTCATCCAGCTTTCCGCCGGAAACCAGCTCCATGACGATATACGGCTGGCCTTTTTCCTGTCCGCAGGAATAAATTTGCACGACGTTGCGGTGGTTAATGGCCGCGGCCGCGCGGGCTTCACGCAGGAAGTTCTCCACAAATTTTGCATCATCGCCCAGGGAGCGCTTCATGACCTTGATCGCCACATACCGACCCAAGGCTTGATCGAGCGCCTGGTAGACGGCTCCCATTCCCCCCATGCCCAGCAATTCCAGCAACAGAAATTGCCCCAACTGTGCGGGAACCGTCTGTTGAGTCTGGCAATCCGGGCATTGGACAACAGAAAAGGACGCCAGACTCGACACATCCAAGTGACGTCCGCACTTGCGACACGCGATCTTGTCCACGGGATCTGAAATTATTGCATGGGTATCATTCGCCACCAGCTCATCCCCCTGACTGGGAAACAAACTAGCAATGAATGCTGTATTCTTCAATGCCGAATCGTATGGATTTCCTGTTTTCTTTGCCGCGCTCTTTCGTTACACTGTCCCGCCTATGGATCCGGTTTGCTTTTATATCTTTGGCCGTCCCATTTACTGGTATGGAGTGCTGACCGCCGGAGCCTTCATGGCCGCCATCACCCATTGGAACTTGCTGGCGCGCAGGGAGCAACGCCCGCCAGAATTTGGTTCCAACCTCGGCCTCTGGCTGATGCTTTCCGGCATTCTGGGTGCGCGCACGGCGTATGTGATGGCCAATCTCCCGCATTTTGCCGCTCATCCGCTCGAAATCGTCCGCATTGACCAGGGCGGCTTGATTTATTACGGCGGATTTCTCGGGGCCAGCCTTTGCCTGTTCATTCTGGCGCGAAGAAACAAGGAACCGCTTTGGTCCCTGGCCGATTTTGCCGTGACCGGCCTGCCCTTGGGGCATGCCATTGGGCGCCTGGGCTGTTTCATCAATGGCTGTTGCTTTGGCGCTCCGACCACGCTCTTTACCGGGGTGCGTTATCCGGAAGGTTCCGAACCTTGGAAAGTCTATCCGGGGTGTGCCCTTCATCCCACCCAGCTGTATGAGTTTGCCTTCAACCTGCTCGTCTATGGCCTGTTGTTTTGGTACTACCCGCGCAAGCGCGCGAATGGCGCTGTTTTTGCCCTCTACCTGCTGGTCTATCCCGTGGGCCGCTTTCTGATTGAATTCCTCCGGGGTGACGAGCGAATCAAATGGCTGGGCTTGAATGCCGCCCAGGAGCTCAGCGTGGTTCTTTTTCTGATGGGAGTCCTGTTGTGCCTCTTTCTGCCCAAGAAAACCAGCCCGGCGAAATGAGCCTGGAGGGTGAATCCTTCACGCTGGAGGTGACGGGCTCCGTGCAACGGCTCGATGCCTGGCTGGCCGCTCAACGTCCGGAGCTCTCCCGCGCCCGCGTGCAGGATCTGATCAAATCCGGGCAGATCTTGCTGAACGGCCGCTCCTGCAAACCCAGCCACGGCGCGCGGCCCGGCGATCGCCTCGAAGTCCGCCTCCCTGCCGTCCGCGCCTCGAATGCCCTGCCCGAGGACATCCCTCTGGAGGTCTTGTATGAAGATGGCGACCTGCTGGCCGTCAACAAGCCTGCGGGCCTCGTCACCCATCCGGCGCCGGGCCATGACACCGGCACTCTCGTCAACGCCCTGCTTCATCACTGCCGCGATCTTGGCGGGATTGGAGGGGAGCGCAGGCCTGGCATTGTGCACCGCCTCGACAAGGACACCACCGGTGTCCTTGTGGTGGCCAAGAACGAGGCGGCCTTGAAGAACCTGGTGGAGCAATTCAAGAACCGGCAGGTCCACAAGGAATACCTGGCCCTGGTCTGGGGCCTCCTCACCCCGGCGGCCGGCACCATCGAAACGCTCCTGGGGCGAAGCACGCACGACCGCAAGAAAATGAGCGCCCGCCCCGTCCGGGGCCGCGTCGCCGTGACCCATTATGAAACGCTGGAGACCTGGCCGGGGCTTTCCCTTCTGCGCATTCGGATCGAGACCGGGCGCACCCATCAAATACGCGTCCACATGGCGCACCTGGGGCATCCGGTCGTGGGCGACCGCCAGTATGGCCGCCCCCGGAACATTCCCCTTCCTGCGCCCGTCGAACGGCAGTTGCTCCATGCCCAGAGCCTGTCCCTGGCGCATCCTCGCACCGGCGGGCCCTTGAACTGCCAGGCGCCTTTGCCACCCGATTTTCAAACCCTGCTCGACGCCCTGCGCCGAGGCCAGGCAAAGAGCGGTCTTGATTTGCCTGCGCGAACCCACAATACTTCGGGATCCATATGAACAGCGCCCCCACAAATCCCTATGATCAAGCCCTGGCGCAGATCCGCGGGTATGCGGAGTACCTGCGCGATGAAGG
>CAZFSE010000055.1:0-22604 GCA_964521805.1 uncultured Verrucomicrobiota bacterium | reverse complement strand
ATGAGTTATATGACAGGGGTTATAATATACTAATTAAGGATCTTGTGATGGAACCAATTGATTTGCAGGAAGATGAGAAATAGCTCGAAACCCGTTCACTGGCCAAGAATCAAGGGTCCATCAGGGTCAACCCTTGAGTCAGTACTTAGCATATCGCTTCCCAACTTTCCCCTTTGTAAATCCAACAGAAGTTCAAGCTTCTTGACGGATCGTTTCCCATGCACGCGCACTGCTTCCTCATCTGATGACTGATCGCCGCCCCGCTCCCGGCGCCTAATATGCCGGCCGCCTCCCGCTGGGTCAACCCGGCATAGCGGCAAAGAAACCCCGGCCGCAGGCCGGGTCTTGGTACGCCCTTAGGAGGGGTGACCATTGGGCACAAACGGAAGCAGGATGCTCCCGCCACCATGGAGACAACAGGCGGAGACGTGGACGAACACTCTTCCGTACAGATGAACGATCCGATTCCCGTCTATTCTTATTTAGGCCGAATCAGTTTGACCGTCGGGAAATAGGTTTCAAATCGCGCTGAATCTCGGGTTAACAGCCGCAGGCCAGCCACCGCGGCATGAGCGCCAATAAAAAAATCAGGAAGCGGAGAGGATCGAAGCCCTCCCCTCCGCCGATATTGAACAAAGCACTTTCCAGCCAGAAATGCGGCCGTCCAAGGCAGGTCTAAACGGCGGACAGAACCCGAAGGCAACGCGGCATCCAGCTCTTCGATTCGCTGATAGCCTATCGAGATTTCTGAATAGATGATCTGATTCATACAAATCTCATCGCACTCCGCCAACCGTTGCACCTGTTGAGAAGACCAAGACCCCCAATCGGGGTCCTGCGTGGCAATGTCCAGCCAGATGCAACTATCCACCAGGACGCCCATTGCTCAGGACTCCCCTCGCGTCAGCCGCATAATATCCTCCGTACTCATGCCGGAAGTTGCTGTGCCTTGCAATCGCCTGACAAGCTCTCCTCCCCTGGTGCTTTTTTTCGTTTCCTTCACAAGAATGACCTGGGTGCCACGCACATGAAAGGCTACGTGTGTGTGCGGAAAAAAACCCATTTTCTTTCGAATAGGGCCCGGGATGGTCACCTGGCCCTTGCTCGTTATCATCATATAAACACCTCATTTCATTCGGTGCGATCGGCTGGCCCGCAAGTAATACAATCCCATGTAATACCCTGCGGCGTCAAGCTGGACTTCTTTCCATTCCAGCAAGCCCAAAATTCCTCGTCATTTTTTTTGATGGAACTGCCGCCGCTCTTTCTTCATAGTAGGCCGCTTATGAAATCATTTGCTCCTTCCGATCGTAACGAATCGCATTCCCGGCGCCATAACGCCAGCCGCCGCAAGCTCAAGAAAGCCAGCCTGGTGCTTCTGGTGCTGGGCCTGGTGTGCCCCGTGGTGGGGCTGGTGTTGCTCGCCCGCAGTCTATTCTTCATCGTGGCTCATGGCTCCACCATGAGAACGATTGGATTGGGCTATATCGGGGCCGGCGTGCTGATCCTCCTTGTCCATTGGGTCATGGAAAAAAACCGCAAAACCCGCTACATCCATGAGCAACCCCGGAAAAAAAGAATCCCGGCGGCGCAGGCCGAAGGCTCAGTTCTTATCCTGGTGCTGGTCCTGCTGGGGCTGGCCGCCGCCCTGGTGGCCCAGGTCCAACTGAAGACCCGGGCCGCCCTCCAGCATGAACGGCAAACCCTCCTGAGCCTCCAGCTCCGCCAGGCCGCCGGCGAGGCCGCCCGCCAGGCCCTCCAGCAACTCGCGGAGGACGAGGATCTCCTGGTGGACCATGCCCAGGAACCCTGGGCCCTGCCACAAGAAGCCGCCACCCCCTCCGGCATTGCCACTCTCGTCAAAGTCACCGATGAAAACCGCTTCTTCGATCTCAACAACCTGGCTGTCGCCCCAACCAATGGCGCCATACGCCCGCCCTCGGACATTCTCATGGACATCCTGACGCTGTGCGGCGATTTTGCCCCCGCTGAAAAAACGGAGGCGCTTCTGGATTGGGTGGACAGCAATGACGAGGGCGCGTATGAGCCCCTCTTTTATCAGCAAAAGGCCCCGCCCTATCAGCCCGCCAACCGCGTTCTCTATGCCAGCGAAGAGCTTTTCCGCGTGCAAGGATTTGGCCCCGAGGCCTTTGCCCGGCATGACCGCGTGACCGCCCGGGCGTCGTTCAAGGCCAACCTGGCGGATTGCGTCACGATCATTCCCGAACCCAGAACGTTGCCTGTCCCCATCAACCTCAACACCGCCAGCCCCGATGTGTTGCTGGGCGTCCTGGGCCCCGCCCAGGACAAGCTGGTGCGGACCGTCCTGGGCGTGCGCGCCATCCAGCCCCTGCGCTCGGCGGACATGTTGCTGGCGGCCACGACGCCCGAAATCATGGAGGCCCTCCGCCCCTTTCTGGCCGTCAACAGCCGCTATTTCCGGGTCGAAGCCAGGGCCTATTCGGAGGGCCGCGCTGAGAACCTGCGCGTGCTGGCCTGCCGGCAGGAAGACGGCGCCGTCTCCATTCTTCAGTGGATTTATTAGACCGTCGAAACAAGCACCATCATGAGCGCGCTGAACCTCAACACCTGCTACGGAATGGATGCCGATGAGGACCGCCTTGTCATCGTTAAAACCACGCGTGTGCGCGGTGGATTCCAACAGGAAGTGCTTGTGGAGGGCCCTCTTTCCGAGGGTTGGAAGCAAAAGGCTGAATCGGCCGTGCTGGCGGCGGCCATGCCCGTTTCCTCCAGCTTTGTGCGCTGGATTCAAACACCCCTGGGCTCCATCGCCAAGGCCCGCAAGGTTCTGCCCTCCCTGCTGGATATTCAACTGCCCTTCCCGCTCGAAACCTGCGCGTATCAGTTTCCCATCATCCGGAAAACAGGGTCCCAGCAGGTCTCTGCGCTGGCCGTGGCCGCGCCGGAACCACAAGTTATTGCCCGGCTGGAAGCGCTCAAGCCGCTCGGGTTGGACCCCATGATCCTGGATCACGAAGGGCTCGCCCTCTGGGACCAGAGCCTGCACGAAATCCCGCTGGAGCCCCGGACCACCCGGATAACGGCCGGCATCCAGGCCCGGCGCATCACGCTCGTCCTGGGTGAAAATGGCGATCTCATGGGCGCGCACAGCATCCGGCAGGGAGCCCTGGATCTGGCCGGCGGCAACGAGGAAAATCTCCAGCGCGTGGTCGCACGAGTCCGGCAAATCGTCCAAGCCCGGGGCACGGGAAGCTCCCCGGCCATCCTCCAATGGATCTGGACCGGCCCTGGCGCGGACCAGCCCGAGCTGATCCGCGCCCTCGAAGCGCGCCTGAAGGACCTCAGCCCCTTCCAGTTCTCCTCCCACAAAGCCCCCTCCTCCTTCCTCGCCCGCGCCCTCGGACGGCGAGCCCTGGGCCCCCACCCCTGCAATTTGCTCCAGGGAAAATTCGCCCATCCGGAACAGGCCCTCCGCATGGAATCCACCCGGCGCCGGGTATATGCCCAAGGCCTGGCCGCCGGACTCCTGCTCTGCGCCATCAACCTGGGCTGGGCCGGCCTCCTGCAGGTTCGCCTGCAACAGGAGCAAACAAAAATAAGCTCCCTGGCCTCCCGTCTTTCCGGCATGCCGCGCGTACCCAAGGGGCAGGAAATCCTGCTGGTCCAACGGGCACAGGAACAGCAGAACATCCTGCTTCAACCTTTTCAAAAGGCCCTGCAACCCAGCCTCTCGGCCATGCTCAACCGCCTGCTGGGCCTGGCCTTCCAATACCAGTTGACGCTGGACAACCTCTCCCTCCGCCCCACCGGATGGGAAATGCAGGGATTCGCGCCCGACTGGGACCGTAGTGAGAAAATTGTCGGCGACCTGGCGGCAGAAGGCATCACCGCCACCCTGAGCCGCCAGGATCCAGGCGCCGATGAACGCGTCCCCTTTACACTCCAGGGAGGGCTGTCCCATGAAACCCCGTGAGATGTTGCCCCTCCTTGCCGGGGCCGCCCTGTTCGCGGGCCTGGCCCTCACCCTGTGGGCGGGTGTCAAGACGCCCGCCTGGCTGGGCCAGATGGCCCGCAGGCAGGCCGACCATTCCAAGCTCCTGGACTTGCAGGCACAGGCACAGACCTCCCGAAGCGCGCTGGAGCTGTTCGAGACCCTGCCCTCCAAAAAAGCGCCGCCACTGAAAGAGCTGGTGTCCCAGGCCGGCATCACCAGCGCCCCCGACATCCGCCCGCGCGAGGACAGCCCCGCCGCGGAGGGCTGGACCGTGCGGAGTTCCGAGCTGTCGTTTGAGCAGGTCCGGCTGGCGGACCTGGCCCGCCTCATCAAGCTGGCCGCCCAGGCTCGCCCGCCCTGGCGCCTGCGGGAATGCGTGATCACCGCCTCCGAACAAGCACCCGGCGATGGACGGGTGACCCTGGCGCTGGAAACGCTGGAAAAAACCGCGCCATAAGCTACAATGCCGCCATGTCTTTACTTCGCACCATCTTGGACCGGCGGGATTTGCTCGTCAATCTGACCGCCCGCGACCTCAAACAGCGCTACAAGGGCTCTGTCCTGGGCTTTCTGTGGAGCATCCTTACGCCCCTGTTCATGGCCATCATCTATGTCTTCTTTCTGCGCCTGCTGGCGGGGCGGGGCGTCCCGATGGAAGACATCATCATCGGTGTGTTCGCGTGGCAGTTCACCATGCAATGCGTCAATGGCGGCATGACCTGCATCACCGGCAACTCCAATCTCGTCAAGAAAGTCGCCTTTCCCCGTATCATTTTGCCCACCGTCACGGTCCTGGCCGCGCTGATCAACTACCTGCTCTCCCTGGCCGTTCAATATGCGCTCGTCGCCGTCTTGCTGGCCATCAAGGGTGAAAGCCTCTCCGCCTGGACCGCCCTCGCGCCTGTGGTCATCCTCTACCACACCCTCTTCAACCTCGCCCTCGCCCTGCTGGTTTCCTCCGTCAACGTCTACTTCCGCGATACCCAGCACCTCGTTGGCGTCCTCCTCAGCGCCTGGTTCTTTCTCAGCCCCGTCATGTATAACCTTTCCTTTGCCGAAAACCTCGCGGCACGCTGGCCCATCGCCTTCGATCTGTACCTGCTCAACCCCATGGCCGTCATCATCACCGCCTACCGGACGCTGAGCCTGCCCTCCGCCCTCTTCCCCTGGAGCGCCACCGCCGTGATCGGCTTCGCCCTCCCCCTCCTCCTCTTTGCCTTCTCGTATGTCTTGTTCCAGCGCCTTCAACGCAATTTTGCGGATTTGCTCTAATGAATACGGCCATCACAGCCAGAAATCTTGGAAAATGGTACCACATGCGGGGCATGGGCGTGCCCACCCTGTTCGGCTCCCTCCACCAGCGCCTCCGCCGGCAAGATCCCGGGCGTTTCTGGGCCTTGCGGGAGGTCAGCTTTGACATCCCCAAGGGCCGCACGGTCGGTGTCATCGGCCCCAATGGCTCCGGCAAAAGCTCTCTCCTCGGGCTTGCCGCCGGCACCATCACCCCCTCCGAGGGCCAGATTCAGGTCGAAGGCCGCATCTCCTCCCTGCTCGAACTCGGCGCCGGATTCCACCCCGATCTCACCGGACGCGAAAATGTATTCCTCAATGCCGCCCTGCTCGGCATCCCCCGCGAAGACATCCGGCGGCGTTTTGACCACATCGTCGCCTTCGCCGGCTTGGATGAATTCATCGACATGCCCGTCAAACACTATTCCAGCGGCATGTACGTGCGCCTCGGTTTCGCCGTCGCCGTCGAGGTCAATCCCGATGTCTTGCTCATTGACGAAGTCCTCGCCGTCGGCGACATCGCCTTCCAATTGAAATGCCTGGACCGCATCCGCGAATTCCAGCGCAAGGGCAAAACCCTCCTCTTCGTCTCCCACGCCCTCCAAACCGTCGAGGAGTTCTGCGACGAAGTTTTTCTCGTTCATCACGGGCGCCTCGCCGAGCGGGGCGATCCCGGCGACATGATCCTGAAATACATCCGTTCCTACATGGGCGAGGGCGGCGGCATTTTCACCCAGGAATACGGCACCCGCGAGGCCGAGCTGACCACCCTGCGATTCCTCGACGGCCAGGGCCAGGAAACCGCCGTGCTCGAAACGGGAAAACCCGTGACCGTGGAAATCGGGTACACCGCTCATCAACGAATCGAAAAGCCCGTCTTCGGATTCTCCATCAAAACCGGCAACGGATTCTACATCTTTGGGTCCAACACCCAGCTGGCCGGGCACGAACTGCCCTTTATCGAGGGGCCCGGCGTCATTCGCCTCAAACTCGGCCCCCTCAACCTCCTGCATGGAAACTTCTTTCTCTCCCTCTCCATTCACTCCTGGGACCACAGCCAGCAATTCCACCGCCGCGAAGACTGGCATCCCTTCGCCGTCCGCAACCCTGGAAAAGAGCCCGGCCTGTTCCGCCTCGACACCTCCTGGGAAAATCCAGGAGTCACGAACCCTCGCTGACGGGCAGGCGTTTTTCGCCGCCTGCGACAGACAGAAGGCTCGCGAGGCCCTCTCATGGCTTGATGCCTTTGCAACGACTCTGGTATTCTGCCCCAGCTGAAAACGCTGGCATTGGACGGTCTCTGGGGGCACGTGCCCGCTCCGCCTGAACAGCCATTTTTCACATCGCCTTTTCAATGACTATGAATGCATGCCTGCTCTCCGGAAATCGTGCTATTAAGAATCTGTTTATCCTCGTGGCATCGTTGTTGGTCTTTTTCGCCTTGGATGCCGCGGCCGGCACCCTGTTTGTCGCGCCGGGTTCACTAAGCGCGCAGGTGCCGCAGGGTGGAACAACCAACGCGGAGCTTAAGTTGTCGAGCGATGGAGCTTGGATCGAGGTGCGGGGCTCATCCTTCACGCCCTGGCTGAATGTGGCGGAGGCGGTGGTCCATGCGGGCAGTGGCCTCCAGGGGACCGGAACGTTAAGTGTGGCGTTCAACGCGGGCTCATTGGCTTCCGGAACCTATACCGGAAGCGTCATGCTGACCGCCACCGGCGCGGTGAATTCCCCGGTCGTGGCGCCCTGCATCATGACGGTTCTGTCTTCGCCCTATGTCCCGCAGGTGTACCCCCCGTCCTTGAGCGTTTCGCACAGCGCAGGCACCGCGTATCCTCAACCCTCTCTGCTAACGGTGGGGAATCGCGGGACGGCGGATATGGAGTTTAATGTGTCCTCGGACGTTCCTTGGATGATTCCCAGCCTGGCCTCGGGTGTCGTCACCGGTCCTTCGGTGCAGGTTCTACTGTCCTATACCAATCTGCCCCTGGGCATTTACACCGGGCGTGTCACGGTGACGGCGGTGGAGCAAGTGAATTCTCCGCGGGTAATCCCGGTGGTCATGCGCTCCAGCTGGCCGGTCCCGTCCATCCATCTTTCCACAAACCGGGTGTCGGTTCAGGCCTCCCAAGAGGGCGATGCGGTCAACGCGTTGTTTGATGTCATCAATGATCAACCGGCGCATGGGGCGGTTCCTTACACCGTAACCACCTTGAGCGACTGGCTGACGGCGGTTCCGACCAACGGAGCCTGTGAGACGGCCGATGAGATTTTTCTCACGATGAATCCGGCGGGGCTGGCTCACGGTTTTCACCGCGGCACACTCCTCGTGCGAAAGGAAGGCGCTGATGAAAACCTGGTCGTCTCGGTGGAGCTGACCATTGCCCCGGCCAATCGGGTGATTGCCAGCGACGGGCCTTGGGATGCAACAGTTCTTGTGGGTTCCGTGGTGACCCAACAGTTCCGAATCTGGAATGCCGGCACGGGGGTGCTGTCCTATTCCATCGCGAGTGTCCCGGCCTGGCTGTCCGTGCAACCCACAAGCGGCCAGTCCACGAACGGCGGCGAGGTGGTGCATCAGGCGGTTTTCAGGGCGACCAATCTGGCTGAAGGCGCCCATGCGGGTACGCTCCGCCTCTCTAGTTACAGCGGCGTGGTGAATTCACCCCTGGACGTTCCGGTATCGCTGGATGTGGCCGCGCATTTCGAGGCCGAACATCCTCGTTATGAGCTGAATGTCCAACTGACGGGCGGACTGCAAACCTGGCCTCTGAGCCTCCATAATGCGGGAAGCACCAACCCTGCGCCATTTCAACTCGTTCGGTTCGGGCAGGCCTTTACGCTGTCGTCCACATCCGGAATCAGTTCCGGCACGGCCGTGGACATTAACATTCAGGTGACCCCTGCTGGCTTGAACGCCGGTGTGCATCGCGGGTGGGTGGATCTGCTGGGCGAAGGCGGGTTCTCGCACCGTCTGCCGGTGGATGTATTTGTGCATCCCACGAATCAATTGTACGAAGAGAGCCTGGTCTTCAGCCGGCTTGAGAACGGCGACCGTGATATCTGGACCGTCCGCCCGGATGGCACGGGCTTGCGTCCATTGGTGGTGCGAGCGGGCGATCAGACCTCGCCGCAACTGAGCCCCGACGGCAACCAGCTTCTCTTCCGCGAACAGGCTCCCGGCGAGCCGCGCCGCCTGGTGGCGCTGGATCTTCGCGATGGGATCACGACGTATCTGACGGACATGGAAACGCCCCGCTGGATGGCGGACAGCTCGGCCATCGCGGGCGTCGTGGATGATCCGGTGACAAAGGGCGGATGGGGCGGACGGGTGCGCGTCCAGTCCCTGGAGGGCGTGCCTGTCCGGACGTTATGGCAGTCGCAGTCGCCGGTGCGACTGCTGGGCGTTGATCCTTTGGAACGCGTTGTGGCCATCGAACAAATGGCCGCAAGCTCGGTTACGCGAATGATCCGGCAGAGTCCTGGAATGCGCGAGCCACAGGTTTTGCGCGCGGGAGCGGGACTCAGCGACCGCAACGGCTCGATTTCGTTCGATGGGGAGCAGGCGGTGTTCGAGGCGGCAGGTGGGGGCGATGCGGTGGTCCTTTCCATGGCGGTGCGCACGGGCGAAACGGCGCAACCCGTGCCCTCCGAAGAGGCGGCGCCTCAGTCTTGGCCTGCGCTTTCACCAGCCGGCGACCGGCTGGCCATAATTGTACCGGCGACGCAGGGCCAGGCGGTGGCCACCTTCCAAACCAATGGACTGGACCGGCTCGAGTTGTTCTCCGTGGAGTCTCCGGTGGAAGTCGCGGAACTGAGCTGGGGCTTCATGGCCTACAGCCTCAACACCATCACCGTTTCCACGCAGGCCCTCTTCTCCACCGCGACCACCCGCTCGACCAATACGGTCAGCGTGAGCTTTGGCGTGCGGGGGTCGACCAATATGACGCTCAACTACGGGGTGTCCGGCGGCGGCGAATCTTTTTGGCACGACAAACCGGAGGGCGGCATCAGCACTGGCCAGATGGATGTGGTTACACTGACCGCCGCGCCGATGAATCTGGCGCCCGGCACGCATGTGCGCCGCTTTCTCGTCGCCGGCCATGCCGCCAATGCGCCGGTTGAAGTGGTCTGGACGCTGGAGGTTCTCCCTCTCCCGTCGCGCCTGTTTGCCGTGGCGGTGAGTGAGGCCATTGGTTTTCAGGGCATCACAGGCCTGGTGGACCGCACTCTTGCCCTTGTCCGGGAGGGCGACGCGGATGCGGCCTGGAGCTTGTCTGCCAATCAACCCTGGATTTCCTTTGATGTTTCGTCGGGCATTTCGACGGGGGAGGAAACCGAGGTTCAGCTCCGCTTTGACCCTGCCGGCCTGGCTTCCGGCATCTACACGGCGGAGATTACGATGGTGCAGGGGCAGGGAGCCGGGTCGTACACGCAGGTGTTTGTATCCACCTTCCAAGTTACCGAGGATTATAACATAGGACCTCCCGCGCTTTCCGTCAGCACGAACCTGTTCAGGGTTTCGACTCCGCGGTACCAAAACCCCACCAGCCTCTATCTGCAGGTCTGGAACCGCGGTGGCAATGGGATCGGCGGAACGAACCCGCTCAAGTATGTGGTGCATAAAGTCAATCCCAGCCAGAGCGGTTGGTTGAAGATCGCGCCGGGATTGGGCACGTACACCAATCGCGGGGAGCGGGATGTCTTCCGGATGGATCTGGATGTGGACGAGTTCGTTTCTTCTTCCGTATCAGCACAACTATGGATTTACCCGGAAGGGCTGGCGGCGGAGCACGAGACCGTGGACGTGCAGGTCAGCTTCACGGCGCCCATGCGGCATACCCTCGATGCGCAAGACTCTTCGTTCATCACCCTGCATTGCGACCCGCCCCCGGATGGCGATGGAAAATATGCGTATAACACCGATGTGCGCGTCCGCGCGGAGCCGGACTATGGGTATGCCGTGCGGGAATGGGCGGGCAATGCCCAGGGTTCCGCCACCCAGGTCACCGTGCGCATTCAAGGCGATAGCTGGGTTTTTGCCTACGCCCGCAAGCAAACCCTGCTGGCCGGCTTCATCACCAACAGCCTGACGGGGGAGCCCGTGACCGGCGCCACTGTTCGTCTTGAGGTCAACGGAATTGTGCGAACGACTCAAACCACGAGTAGCGGCATGTCTCCGGGGAGCTATGCGATGGAGCCCTTGTCCCCGACGGTGGTCATGTCGGTCGAAGCACCCGGCTATTTAAGCCGGCCCAGTTTACGGCCCGTCATCGTCACCAATAACTGGAATGTCTTCAACGTCGCGCTCACACCGGTGATTTTCAAGCATGTGGATTTCTTCGACTGGGATCCCCGCACCATGATCGTGCGCTACACGCTGAGCGGGAGCAGTCAAACAACGTATCCGGTGGACATGGATGTGTCCCTTGATGGCAAGACGTGGCAGGCGCCGAATCAGTATCCCGCCCATGTGGACGGCGATGTCGCCACGAACGTGCAGGTGGGAGCGTCCGGGCAGAAGTTCTTCTGGTGGCATCTCGCGGATAATTATCCGTATGTCAACATGAGCAATGTCCGGGTGCGCGTCCGCAGTGGCGGCCAGAGCATCACCTCTTCCGTCTTTGCCATCAAGACGGGCACCGCGCACAACCCCACGATTTACGCGTATAACGATATGACGTACGGACGGGGCGAGTCGAACTTTCGAGGGGCCGAGGTCTATATCGGCGGCCGCACCACCAATCACCTGCGAGGCTTGACCGACATCAACGGGCTCTTCACCTGGCAGGGCGGCAGTCTCTATGTGGGCGACACGATCTTTGTCCGCCGGAAATACAACACCAAGCCCGCGGTCCGGAATTCGCACGGGCAGGTGGATGATGTCATGTACACGCTCTGGCTGGACAGCGATGTCGGCAATTCGGACGATAACGATTATAATTCCTGGGACGGCAAATGGCGGTCTTTCACCGTGACCCAGAATCACATTGATGCGGTGTTGGACGGTGACCCGATCCGGGTGCCGTTGAATCATCCGGTGTTCGAGTGGAACCTGACCATGGAAGCGCGTCCGGGCGATTTCAGTGATGGCGTGTCCTGGGTCAATCTTCAAAAGGCGCTGGCCGGCGCTTCCCGGTACCTTTACATGATTACCGATGGACAGATGAAGTTCGGGAAGTTGTACATCGCGGAGTCTGATATTTCCGAGGAGGATGTGCTCCTGAATAAGGGCAGTGACACCGCAAATGCCAACGTGGACGGCATTGAATCCAGCCCCTGCTGTTGGACGCCTCGCATCAATATGTACCTTGGGAATCTAAAAACGAATACTTTCAATTCCTGGGCCCGAACCCTGGTGCATGAATTCGGTCATTACGCCTTTGGCTTCTACGACGAGTATGAAGTGGACTGGTACTCCAGCGGAACCGAGCGTTTGGATCTGTTGAAGGCGTCCGCCCCGCAGTTTTATCCTGGGAACTACGGTTTCATGGATGGTCAGCAAAACATCACGTCCATGTCCTCCGTAAATGATTATCTGGCCAACTACGACGACTATATTACGTTGGACAGCATTTTTGCCTCCCTGGAAGACTACGTGACTGAGCATCTCTACGAAAACGAGGAGCCCTGCTGGACGTTCTTTGAGAAGCGTTTTGAAAATCGCATTTTTCATGGCAACGTCGCACCGTACGACATGATCCGGACGATCAACCTGCTGGCGCAGAAATCGGGGCGGTTTGAAAATGGACAACCCACCTTCCCCGACCGCTTGAGCACGGACTACATCCCTGAGCCCTACTTCCTGTGCATGCTGAAGAGAGAGGGGGGCTCGTGGTTCGAGATTCGGCATAATCATGCATACACCAATCTGCTTTCGGGCGTGTTTACTGGCGCTTCCGTTCAGGCCAGAAGCTCCGCGCCAGGCGGTGTCGTGGAGGTTCTAGCCCTGCAGGATGGACGGCCCTTCCCGGGAGCGCAGGTTGTCTTTCAGGCGGGCGCAACCGGGCGGCAGGCCATCATGGGGCACACGGATCGCGGCGGGCGTTGCCAGGTCGCCAGTGTGTGCCCAGGCGACACGATCCTGCTGAATACTCGCGGAACCCGCCTGTCGAAAACGATCACGGAGGCCGGCTTGAACGGCGAACTCGTTTTTCATCTGCCCCCCAAGGCGTCAGATCGAGGCCTCCAGGCGCGCAAGGATTCGGATCCCCTGGCCATGCTGATCAGCGGGACGTTCGATGCCTCGGATTATGTGGTCTCATTCACCCCCAGCCAGCCGCTGGCCGCCCTGCCGGTGATCAGCGCCACCTTCAATGAAACGCGCACAAGCAACCTGGTGGTGGTGGCGCTTGGCGAAACTCCGGAGCGCTATGAAGCCCGAGTAAGCGGCTATGGCTATACGCCGTTCAGTCTCGACATTCAGGCAACATCGGCGGTCTGCGGCGTTTTTGCCTCGGTGGACAAGGTGATTCCGATTCCGCTGTATTCGGATGTCGAAATGGACACGGCCATCATCATTCCTTCAGATGTCTTGCGGCAGAGGGAAACGCTGGGCATGGTCTATTGCGCCTACGGGCCGGCGATCCCGCCAGAGGCCCCGGTCAACCTGCAGGTCCCACCCGCCATTCACTTCGCGCTCGCGGACGGCAGTTCGCTATCCACGCAGGCCGTCGCGGGCTTGCGCCTGGAGTACGGCGATTCGCTGACCCCCGGCCTGGATGAGGCCGGCCTGGTCTTGATGCGCCGAGGAATCGCCGCCACCAACTGGCTCCCCACGAGCCATGCCGTCAACCCCGCGGCTCAAACCTGTTCGGCGCCCATGACGGAAGACGGCATCTATGCGCTGTTCGCTCCCGCTTCGACCGATGCGGTCCCTCCCTCCGCCATCGCGGATCTCCACGCCGAGTGCGATACGAACTATCCGCTCCGGGTGCTTCTCACCTGGACCGCCCCCGGCGGCGATGGGACCAACGGCGCGGCAACCGCCTACGAACTGTATCTCAGCGAGCAACCCTTGAGCGGCGCATCGAACAACCTGCCAGAGCCGATGGCGCTTCGCTTGACGCCGGCTCCGTCCGGCTCGCCAGAGCAGTATGCCTTTGAGCCGGAGCCGGAAAAGCTCTGGTACATTGCGCTGATCGCGCGCGATGAGGCGGGGAATTACTCGCCCTTGTCCAACATCACCGCCGTGCGTCCATCGCGCCCGCTCGCCGCGGGCGGCGGCTTCCCGGAGCAATATCGGTCCACCATGGCCTTGAGGGGCTATCCAGCGTTCGATCCGGACGGCGATGAAGACGGCGATGGCGTTTCAAATTGGGAGGAGTTCCTCCTGAATACCGACCCGCTGAACAGCGACACGGATGGCGACGGCATGCCCGACGGGTATGAAGTCCGATATGGACTGAACCCCGGCGATCCCTCGGATGCGGGCGCCGATCTCGATGGCGATGGCTTCCCCAACATCGAGGAATTGCGCGTGGGGTCGGATCCCTCGAGATATAGCAGTACCGGCGACGGCATTTCAGACAGCTGGAAGCACCGCTATGGATTGCCCCTCTTGCGCGGCCTTGATCCAGAGGAGGATGCCGATGAGGACGGCTTCAGCACGCACCAGGAATATGTCGCTGATACGAATCCGGGCGATTCTACGTCGTTCCTTTTCCTCGGCCACCTGACGCTCCTCAACGGGCAGTGGCAGTTGAACCTGAACGCCTCAACGGCCCGCTGTTTCGTGGTGGAGGGCCTCGCCGATTTGGGTTCCGGTGAAGCGCGAACCCTGTCAGGGCCCCTGCAGGGCCAGGGCGCCGGCTCGCTGATGTCCGGACTTTCCACAAATGCCGTGGAGGTCTTCCGCATCCGAGCGCTCGACCCCGCGGAGAATCTCAGGTAAAAGGGCGGAAGAGGGCCCGAGCCCAACAGGCGCAAAAAAAGTTCCAAGGGTTGGAAAACTTTTTAACAAAGTTTCCAACCCTTGGAACCTCTGGCGATGGAGGGTTGTTACGGGGTGAACAAGCCATCCGTGATGACCGTAAAGGCCCCCTCATGGGGGCCCGCGCCCGCGAGGGTCTGATCCACCACGAAGTTGATGAATCGGATCTGCGCCGTATTCACGCCCGCGGCGGCGACCTCGTCCATCACGATGTCGTAGTACTGGACGGAGGCGCTGACGTTCTGCAAATAGACCAGGGCGCGGGCGCCAGCCTTGTCTTCCACCTCCACCTTGAGGGTCTGCGGGTTGCCGCTCAGGGCAAGGGTCAACACGCTCATCTCCGAGAAGTCCGCCGTTTCAATTTCCGGCGTGCCGAAGTCATCGTACAGGAGCGCAACGCCATCCCAGGTGTCGGCCGGGGTGACATTATAGGGCACGTACAGGTTGGTGGCGCCGGTCTGCACCCACTGGTCCACGCTTTGTCCTCCGCCCAGATTGTCGGGACGGGGGCCGGGCGGCGGCAGGAAGGAGGGCGTCCCCGAGCCCTCCGGGTCGACGTGATGCGTAAAGGCCAGCCCCCAGCTTTTCACGCGGAAGGATCCGTTGGTGTTGCCGAGTCCGGCCGTGTTCACATCCACCAGGAAATTGATGAACCGCACCCTGCTCAGGTCGAGTCCCTGCGCGGCAAGATCGGCGGTTTGAAGGGTGTAGATCTGCCAGTCATTGATGTACCGGAACAGGCCCGCCACCTTGACGCCGTTGGTATCTTCGACCTCGTACTTCACGCTTTGCGGAGATCCGATGAGTTCAAACTTCAGCTCGGAATAGCCGCTGAGGTCCATATATTCCAGCTCCTCGGTGGCGTAATCGTCATAGAGGAAAGTCACCCCGGCCCATTCGCCATCGGCGATGGTGTATTGAACCAAGACCTCGTTATGGGAGGATTGGGTGAGCACGGTGGTCAGATCGCCACCGCCCACCACAACCGCCTGGGGCTGGCCCGGAAGACGGGTGACCTCATCCTCCAGCACCTGGTAACAGAAGAACAAGCGGGGATCCACAAAGCCGGTGCTGACGTTCGCGACCCCCGGCTCGGTGCCGTTAAAGGAGGCGACGGTGCTCCACGAGCCCGTGATCAAATTGTCGGTCATGAGCACGCGGTAGCGGCGGGAAGGGCCCACATCCAGGGAAAGCTGGATGGCATCGCCCGGCTGGCGCGTCATGCGCAGATAGGGCGCTGAACTCGCGGAATCCGGGCGGGTGCCGGACTGGTGTTCGGAGCGATTGCCGGCCCCATCCCCATCAGGATCGCCCCATGCGCCGTTGCGCGGGTCCACCGACCCATCGTCGTATGGATCCAGCCCGTGAAGCTCTTCCCAGTCGTTGGGCAAGCCATCCCCATCGGAATCCTCTCCGGGGTAACTCTGGTTTGAAAAGGGCAGGCCCCCGGTCCAAACGCTGAATTGCCCATCTGGGTTGCCCGCCAGCAGGGCATCCACCACAAAGTTGATCATCCGCATGCTGGCCACCTGCAAGCCACGATTCGAAAGCGCGGCCATGGTGACTTCGTAGTACTGCGTGGTGGGCGCCACCGAAGAAAGGAAATACTCCACCTTGCTGTCCGTGCCATCCACAAACTCGATCTTGACCCGCTCCGCCGAGCCCTTGACGCCAAAGACCACGGACGTCCGCGATGAAAAATCGCGGGTCTCGACGGGAACCGTGCCAAAATCATCATAAATAATGCTGACTCCGGACCAACCGCTGGCCACATGATAAAACACCTGCAAACGATCCGAAGAGTATTGGTCGAGGCGGGTATCCGGATTGGCGCCGCCCACCGGCTGTACGCTCAGCGGAATCGGCGGCAAAACCGTTGCGGGCCCCGCCGGCAAGGGCGGGAGCTCGGGATAGTCGAACCCGCCGGCCGTGACAGCCAGCATCCCCAGCAGATTCCCCTCGCCCGCCAGCTGGGCATCCACCACAAAACTGATGGAGGCCACTTGCGAAACGTTGATCTGCAAATTGGTCAACTGCTCTCGGGACAGCGCGTAGTACTTCATCCCGGGCCCCAGGTCATCCAGAAAGGCGGCGGCCTTGCGCCCCGAGGCATCCTGCACCTCCAGCTTCACCCGTTGCGGCGTGCCCGTAATCCCAAAGACAAGGTTGGAATACCCGGACAAGTCAGCATACTCGATGGGCCCGGTGCTGTAATCATCATAGAGAATGGTGGCTCCTGACCACCCGCTGGTGACGTTGTAGAACACCTGGAAATCAGAGCTCGAAAGGAGTTTCACCAGGGTGTCCGGATTGGCGCCGCCCACGGGAATCAGCGCCGGCGTATCGGGAAGCACGGTGGGCACGCCGGAGGGCGTGCCGGCCACATGAACGGTGTAATTCAAGCCGCCGGATCGGATCTGCAGGCGGCCCGCCAGCGAACCCTCCGCCACGAGACCGGCATCCACGACAAAATTGATGGCCCGGATGGCGGTGGCGTCGTTGTCCAGCATGGTGGTATTGATGGTGTAGAATTTCTCCGTGGCAGTGACATTGGTGCAGGTGATGATCTGCTTCACGCCGTTGGTGTCCTCAATTTCCACCTTGACGTTGCGCGCGGCGCCCCAGAGGCCAAAGGTGAGGTTGGTGATGCCCGAGAGATCTTGGGATTCAACCGCTGGCGAGGTCTCCGGATCATCAAAAGAGAGGGTTGCACCCGACCAGCCATTGGTCACCTGGTAATCCACTTCGATCAGGCTCTGGTTGCTGACGGTGATCACGGTGTCCGCATTCCCGCCGCCCACAACCAACACAGACGGGGTGCCCGGCAAAACATACGGCGTGCCAGACTCCGTGCCATTCAAACGCCAGTCAAAAGACAACCCTCGGACCAGGACTTCCAGATGGCCCACATTGCGGCCTGCACCGGAGAGGCCATAATCCGTGACAAAGGCAATGACGCGAATCTGGCTCCGGTTATTGACAAATTGCGAGGCGGGAATGTTGTAGTACTGCCACGTGTTCGTGACGTTGTGCAAAATGGCAATGGTCTTGGCCAGGCCGGCGTCTTCAAATTCCACCTTGGCGTTGGCGGGCGTGCCCCGCACCGCAAACACAAAGCCCGTGATGGAAGATAGATCCCTCGCTCCCCAGTCATCAAATCTCAACATCACCCCGTCCCAATCAAGGTCGGTGGGCAGATTGTAGTACAGGGTGAAATTCGATGAGGAGTGCTGGGTATAAAGAGTGCCGTCAAGATCGTTTAGCAACGGAGCATACGGAATTCGAGTTACCGCACTGGTGGCCACCGGATACACATCGATATCCGCCAAGCTGGAAAACGCCATCAACAAGAAAGACCCAGCGACAAACAAACAACAACGCATCATGTACGACTTCATCAGACAACTCCCTCTTTGGACTCTATTGGACACCCGCCTTAACCTGAACGCCATGGAGGTCATTCACCATTCGCGTTGCTTCCAAATGGCTCCCAAGCCATTTGATTTGTTTCTGAAAACAACACGTATTTCGAATAACCCGCAATACAGCATAATGAGAGCGCTCTCATTATGCAACCAATAAATGCGAAAATATGAAGAATTGCTGAAGCTTGAGCGGAAAGCATGAACAAAAGGCTTAAACTGAACCGGTCATGCGCCCCCAGTGGTGCGGCAGGAGATCCCTCAACAAGGCTCGAGATGGCAGGCGCGGAAGCGGTCCGTTGTCGCGTTAATGGCCTTTGGGATAGGCCAAGTCCATATTCTTCGCCGCGGCCACTTCGTCGAGCCGCCCCACGGGGGTGGTCACGGGCGCGTCATGCAGGGCCGCCGGATTCGAGGAAGCCAGCTCCGCCAGCTCGATCATGTGGGCGATGAAGGTGTCCAGCGTCTCCTTGGATTCGCTTTCCGTCGGCTCGATCATGATGGCCTCGGGCACGTTCAGCGGGAAGTAGACCGTGGGCGGATGCACCCCCCGGTCAATCAGGCCCTTGGCGAGGTCCAGCGTGTGGACGCCCTTCGCCCCGAACGGGCTCCCGCTAAACACGCACTCGTGCATGCAATACCCCGGCGCCGCCGCCTCAAAATACGGGCGCAATTTTTCCTGGATGTAGTTGGCATTGAGCACCGCCATGTTGCTGGTTTCGCGCAGACCCTCGCGGCCCAGCATCAGCAGATAGGCATAGGCGCGGACGATGATGCCAAAGTTGCCATAGAACGGCGCGATGTAGCCAATGCTCTTGGGCGCGTCATAATCCAGCGAGAAGGTCCCATCGCGGGTTTTCACGACACGCGAGATCGGCAGGAAGGGCCGAAGCTTTTCCACCACCCCCACGGGGCCGGAGCCCGGCCCGCCGCCGCCGTGCGGCGTGGAAAAGGTCTTGTGCAGGTTCAGGTGGCAGACATCAAATCCGATGCGTCCCGGCTTGCAACGCCCCAAAATGGCGTTGAGGTTCGCCCCGTCGTAGTACATCAAGCCATCCACGGCATGAACCGCATCGGAAATCTCCCGCACGTTGGCCACAAAGCGGCCCAGCGTGGAGGGACAGGTCAGCATGAAGCCGGCGGTCTCGCTGTTGAGGGCTTTTTTGAACAGCTCCATGTTCAGGGTGCCATCAGGATTCGAGGGAATGCTGACCACGTCATAGCCTGCCAGCGCGGCGCTGGCGGGGTTGGTGCCATGCGCGGAGTCCGGGATGAGGATATGCGTCTTCTTGTTGCCGCGTTCACGGTGATAGGCCGCCATCAGCATGACGCCGGTCCATTCGCCGTGCGAGCCAGCCAGCGGCTGAAGCGTGCATTCCGCCATGCCGGTGATTTCTGAAAGCATGCGCTCGGTCTCGTAGAGGATTTGCAGGGCGCCCTGCGTCAGCAAGCCGCCCCGGCGCAGTTGCGGCCAGAGCGGATGCAAATCGGCCAGGCCGGGCAGGCTGGCGGCGACCTCGCAGGCCTTGGGGTTGTACTTCATCGTGCAGGACCCCAGCGGGTAGAAATGGGTATCCACGGAAAAATTCAGGCGTGAGAGCGCGGTGAAATGGCGGACGACATCCACCTCCGCCAGCTCCGGCAGGTCCGCCGGGGTATCGCGCAACAATCGCGGGTCCAGCGAAGCCGCCGGCACATCCTTCAAAGCGGGCACCCGCACCGCGCGTCGTCCCGCCACACTTTTTTCATATATCAGCTTCATATTCACCTCCAAGAATTTTTCACAGAAGGCAACGAAGAGAACGAAGAAAAGACTCCTCTCCTCCTTTGTTTCCTTAGCCGTCTCATTCCTTGTTCGCATTCGGCAAGATCATTCGATGAATGCCATCTTTCAGCACCACTTCGTTAAAATTGATCAACAATCCAATGGGCGCATCCAGCAACTTCATGTAACTCATCAGCTTGGCCTTGTGAATAGGCAAGACCTTTTCCACCGCCTTGAGTTCCAAAATCAAACAGCGATCCACATAAACATCCAATCGCAAAGGCTCATCGAACAACAACCCCTTATACTCTATGGGAACCAGTAGTTGATTCTCTGCTGGAATGCCCTGCAATCCCAGCTCATGCGCCAGGCAGCGCTCATAAATGGACTCGATAAACCCCGGTCCCTTGATGCGATGAACTTCCATAGCGCATCCAATCACCTTGTAGCTCCATGCATCCGCTCTTTTGAAATCCGGGTGCAATTTCTCTTCCTCTTTGTTACCTTTGTTATCTTCTGTTTAAAAACATCCCATCCCCAACGCCCTTCGCCGCGATCATTTTTCACAGAAGGCAACGAAGGAAACGAAGAAAGAAAAACCTCTTCCCCTTTGTACCCTTCGTTATCTTCTGTTTAAAAATCCTCCCATCACAAGCGCCTTTCGCCGCAGTTTTTTTTACAACGCGCCTTCCATCCTGGCCGCCAAGACATCAATTTCCTCTTTCGTGCGTTTTTCCGTGAACGCCAGCAGGAGCACGTTTTCCAGGCCCTTGTAGTAGCGGCCCACCGGGAAGCCGGCGGCGAGGCCCTCTTCGATCAGCGCGCTGACCACGTCCGAGGCGTCGCGGGGCAGGGCCAGCGAAAATTCGTTAAAGAAGGGCTGTTCGAAGGCCGGGCGCACGCCCCGGATGGCGCACAGGCGCTTGTGCGCGTAGGCGGCGAGGGCGGCACAGCGCTGGGCCACCTCGAGCAGGCCCTGCCGGCCCATGAGGGAAAGATACATGTGCGCCCGCAGGGCGCACAGCGCCTCGTTGGTGCAGATGTTGGAGGTGGCCTTCTCGCGGCGGATATGCTGTTCGCGGGCCTGCAGGGTCAGCACATAGCCCCGGCGTCCCTGGGCATCCTGCGTGGCGCCCACAATCCGGCCCGGCATTTTCCGGGCGTGCTTCTTCAGCGTGGTCATGAAGCCGAGGTACGGGCCGCCGAACGAAAGGGGGAGCCCCAGGCTCTGGCCCTCGCCGGTGACAATATCCGCGCCCATCGCGCCCGGTGTCTTGAGCAGGCCCAGCGCCAGCGGATAGGAGGAAAAAACGGCCAGCGCCCCCACGGCATGCGCCTGTTGCACCAGGCCGCTCAGATCATCCAGGCATCCAAAGAAATTCGGATTTTGCACCACGATGGCGCCCACCTCCTGGGTCAGCTTGCCGGCGAAGGCCTCGCGGTCCGCCAGGCCCTGGGCCAGGGGGATTTCCTCGTACTGGATCGAAAGGTTGCGGGTGTAACAGCGGAGCATCGTCCGGTAGATGGGGCTGACGCCCTCATCAATCAGCACCTTGCCGCGCCCGGTGATGCGCAGGGCCATCATGAGGCCCTCAAAGAGCGCGGTGCCGCCATCGTAGAGCGAGGCGTTGGAAACTTCCATGCCGGTTAGCCGGGTCATGTCCGTCTGGTATTCATAGATCGCCTGAAGGGTTCCCTGCGCGGCCTCGGGCTGGTAGGGCGTGTAGGCGGTATAAAATTCGCCGCGGCTGGAAAGGGCATCCACCGCCGCGGGGATGAAGTGGTCATAAAAGCCCGCCCCGCAGAAATTGACCAGCGCGCTGGAATTGCGTGCCGCCAGCTTGCGGAGCGCCTGGAGGACCTCCAGCTCCGAGCATCCGCCGGGAAGGGCAAAATCGTCCGTCTGCAAATCGGACGGGATATCCTTGAACAGCTCATCAAAGGTCTTGGCCCCTGTGGCCTGGAGCAGTTCCTTTTTATCCTGCTCGCTGGCCGCGCAAAAAGTTGTGTGTGACATGTGGACGGCTCCTCTCCAGAAAAGCGGTGATTATCCGGCAGAGGGCGGGCAACTTCAATCCTGATTTTAAGAGGGTTCATTTCGCTCTGGTGAAGGATTTCGTGTTCTGGCATAACAGGAAGCAGATGAACATTGAACGGCCATTCAAACGATGGGTTTTCCTCTTTGTTTTGCTCCCGTTTTCTCTCTTCCTTGTGGCCTTCAATCTGGTGCTGTGGGGACAGGTGGCGCGCAATCACCGCCGGGAGCTGACCTCGGTGTCGGATGGCCTCAAGAGCCGCCTGGAATCGTTGCTGGCGACAGAAAGCGTGCGCCTGCAGAATCTGGGCGCCCTGCCCAATGTGGAGTCGCTGTTGCTCTCGATGGAGCGGGTGCGGCGCAACGCGTTGCCCCAGCGCCGCAACCAGATCGCCCTGGTCCGTGAGCGCTGGAGATACCTGCCCCGGGATGATTTTGCGGTGCGCGAGGTGCTTGATAATTCCGTGGGGGAAATTTTTCAGCGGCTGTGCGCCAACGAGGCGGAACTGCTCAACATCATTCTCACGGATGCCGACGGCCTGGTGGTGGCGTCCGCCCGGAAAACGGAGGAGTTCTCCTTTGGCGAGGAGGATTGGTGGGTCAAATCGCATACCCGGGCCCAGGCCCAGCCGATCTCGGACGGCTTTTCCTCGGACGGCGTTCTGGGGCTTTCGCTGGCGTTGAGGGCGGCGCAGAGGACTAATTTTGTCAGCGGAATCATTCGCAGTGAGCTGAGATTAAGCGATCTGCTGGCCTGGATTGAACCGTCCGCCCGGCAGGAGGGGATCCGTTGGTTTGTTCGGACGGATGAGGATGCCTTGTCGCGGGAGGAAGCTCCGCCGCCGGAATTGAGTGTTGGGGAAGGGGGCCTGAGGGTGTTGGAGGCTCGGGGGTGGAAGAAGGGCTGGCGCTACGCCTCTGCGCCGCTGGAGGCGGGCATCCACTGGCTCAGGCCGTTGCATGTGGTGGCGGCGCGGCGGGAGTCCTATATTCCGGTGCGCGTGGCGGGCACGATGCTGGCCTCCCTGCTGTTGAGTGCGCTGGCGTTGGTGGGGTTGAGGCGCCTGGCACAGGAAACCGGAAAACGGATGCTGATTATTCCCTTCCAGCAACAGGTGGCGGAGAGCGGGCACGCCCCGGCGCCCGCGCACCCGGCGGGCGGGGCCTCCGCGGAGGCCCCGCAGGGT
>CAZFSE010000054.1:21414-23319 GCA_964521805.1 uncultured Verrucomicrobiota bacterium | reverse complement strand
GTCGCCGGGGCCATCGTGTTGGTGTATGACCACCACAAGCGGGACATTGTGAAGACGCTGATGGACGTTCAGCACGACGGCCATGAGGCGGTCATCTCCACCCAGCACGTCCACCTCGATCACGATAACTGCCTGGAAATTATTGCTGTCCGTGGAAAGCCGCGCACGATTGACGGCATCCTCAAACGGCTTAAGGCCGTCAAAGGCTTGAAGCACGTCTCGCTCGCCGCCGGCACGACCGGCCTGCACCTTTCGTAGCGCCAGCGGCCCCTCTTGCGCCGCGCACGCTCCGCCGCCTGCCGCTAAAGCTGGTTCACGCGCAGGGGTTCTCGAGAATAGCAAGATCGGAGAAGCGCGCCGCCCGGAGATGTGCTATTGCTATCCCCATGACGATGAGGAAAGGAACGCCATGAACAGCAAGCCCGAGACCCTGCAGGACCACCAGGAACGAATGAACCGGGTGTACCTCCACATCCAGCAACACCTGGACCAGCCCATCCAGCTCGAAGAGCTCGCCCGCATCGCCTGCTTCTCCGTGTTCCACTTCCACCGGCTGTTCGCGGCCTTCACCGGCGAGCCCCTCAGCAGTTACATCCGCCGCCTGCGCCTCGAACAGGCCGCCGTCCGGCTCTGCTACACGCCGCACAGCATCACGGACATCGCCCTCGCCGCCGGCTACGAAACCCCGGGCGCCTTCACGCGCGCCTTCTCCCAGCTCTTTGAGGAGAGCCCCTCCAGCTTCCGGAAGAAGAAAGTGATCCGTCTGGTGACGGAGCAAAAGCGAGTCGTTCACAACCAACATAAGGAGAGAGCAGTGAAGCCAGAAATCAAAACCAGAAAAGAAACCCCGGTCATCTTTGTCCGCCGCACCGGCAAGTACCAGGAGTCCGCCCGGCAGGCGTGGGAAGCCGTCTGCAACCATGCGTTTCCGCGCGGGCTCGTGGGTCCGCAATCGGAGTTCATCGGCGTGAGCCATGACGATCCCGCAATCACGGCGGAGGAGAAGCTTCGCTATGATGCCTGCATCAGCGTAGCCGGCGAGGCCAAGGCGGAGGGCGAGGTCGGCGTGCAAACGCTCACCGGCGGAAACTTTGCCGTGTTCCTCCACAAAGGCCCGTATGACAAACTCAAGTCTATCTTTGGCGCCATCTACGCCGAATGGCTCCCCTCCAGCGGCAAGAAACTTCGGGATGCCCCCTGCTTCGAGAAGTATCTCAATGATTGCTCGAAGACCAAGCCCGAGGATCTGCTGACGGAAATCTATATCCCGATCGAATAGTCCCCCGCCCCCCCCCTCGCCGGGCGCCGCGCCCGGCGGGGGGTTGATTTTTCTTCCGTCTGGCTTATATTTCACCAAGAACAGGAGGGAATGATGAGTCAGGTATTGATTGTTTATTCAGGAGATTGGGGCAATACAAAGAAGATGGCGGAAGCCATCGCCAAGGGCGTGAGCTCGGTCAAGGGGGCCACAGCCATCCTAAAGACCGCCGAGGAAGCCCAGGCCGACGACGTCACCGCCGCCGATGCGCTGATCGTCGGCTCGCCCGTGCACATGGGTAGTATAGACTGGCGCGTGAAAACCTTCATTGACAAAATTTGCAGCGGGCTTTGGATGAAGGATGCGCTGGTCGGAAAAGTGGGCGCCGTATTCGCCACCGGCAGTGGCTTCGGCAACGGAGGAGGCGGCGTGGAACTGACCCTGCTCTCCCTGCTGAGCAACTTCGCCGAGCTGGGCATGTTCATCGTCCCGCTCCCCAAAAACACCGCGGGCTATGCCAAAGGCGGCACGCAGTGGGGGCCTTATGGACGATCCATGGGCGAAAACATGGAGCAGACCGGACTCCCCGAGGACCGCCTGGAAGCCGCCATCCAACACGGCGTTCATGTGGCCCGCGCCGCCGAGGC
>CAZFSE010000054.1:19723-21314 GCA_964521805.1 uncultured Verrucomicrobiota bacterium | reverse complement strand
ACCGCCTGGAAGCCGCCATCCAACACGGCGTTCATGTGGCCCGCGCCGCCGAGGCGCTCAAAGGCAACGCCATCTTCCAGAAATAAAAGTTTCCAAGGATTGGAACTTTCTCAGGAAAAGTTTCCAACCCTTGGAAAAAAGTCCAAAAAAAGTTCCAAGGGTTGGAAAAAACGCGAAAAAAAGTTCCAAACCTTGGAAACTTTTATTTTCCGGCTGGACGGCCGCGCCTCCTCCCGTCAAAGTGGGCGGGAGAAAAGGAGCACGAACATGAGTTTTAATGTGCCCGTCCGGCAAAACACACGCCTGCAACAATTGGTGGACCGCATCAACACAGATCCGGAGCTGTTGCAGTTATGGAAATGCGCCAACATCAACGCCGTGGATCGCGGGCGCCTCAACGACCACGGGGAAATTCACATCCGCATCGTGGCCAATGCGGCCCTGAAGATTTTGCGCCTGCTGATGGAAAAGGGCATTGAGCCCAGTGCGGTCAAGGACCACGGGCTGGCCCCGGAGGACGCCGAAGTGGTCGTGGTGCTGGCGGCCTGCCTGCACGACACCGGCATCAGCGTGCACCGCGACGATCACGAGCGCTACAGCCTGATCATCGCCTTCACCAAGGCCCGCCAACTGCTCTCCAGCATCTACACGGAACCCGCGCTCACCAGCATGGTGTCGGAAGTCCTGCATGGCGTGATCGCCCACGACGCCGACCAGCGTTGCCTGACCATTGAGGCGGGCGTGCTCAAGGTGGCCGATGCCACCGACATGACCGAGGGCCGCTCGCGCATTCCGTTCGAGGCGGGCCAGGTCAATATTCATTCGGTTTCCGCACAGGCCATCCGGGATGTAAAGATTGAGAAAGGCGAGGATCGTCCGGTGCGCATCGTGGTCGCCATGTCCAACTCCGCCGGCGTCTTCCAGCTGGATGAATTGCTCAAGAAAAAGCTCCGGAATTCTTCGATCTCCGACTACGTCGAAGTGATCGCCCGCATGGATGGCGATGCCACCGAGCGCCGGCTCTTCGAGGAATACAAACTGTAGACGGCCCCTCGTCCTGCCGTTCTCGTCCTTCGTCATGCTGAGCCGCCGCTTCCATGCACGAGATCCCTCGACAAAGCTCGGGATGACGGATGGAAAAGACGCAGTGCCCCTCTCACTCCGTCATGCTGAGCCGCCGGGGCGCTCGCGCCCGGCGTGTCGAAGCATCTCCCGCCGCCCCGTCCATGCACTCACCCATCCGGCTGATTATCCGAACCATTTTTTGGAGCCGGGCCCAACCCCAATACGGTTTGGGCCAAATCCTCCAGGGCGGGATTCCTCATGGAAATCAACCACGCCTTCTTTTCACGCCGCCAGCGTTTCACTTGCTTCTCCCGGCTGATGGCGGCGCTGGGATCGGAAAAATGTTCAAAGTAAACAAGCCGACTACAGTTGTATCTGGATGTAAACCCGTCCACATCACCCGTTCGATGCTGAGTAACACGCCGAGTCAGGTTATTCGTTACACCGATGTAGAACGTGGTGCGGCTTTTATTCGTCATGATGTAGACGTAAAAAAATCGCGCATGTCATCCCCACTCGCCCGCCG
>CAZFSE010000054.1:0-19623 GCA_964521805.1 uncultured Verrucomicrobiota bacterium | reverse complement strand
CGCCCGCCGCCCCGCTCTACTTCACCACAACATCCACATCCTTGGATTCGTAGAAGGTGCTGAAGACCGGCTCTTTGATATAGCCGCGGGCCACATCCATCCAGTTTTTATGGCCTTCGAGGATGAAGGTCAGGACATTGTTCTCCTGGAGGAAGGTTTCCGGCACGTAGAAATCAAACTGCGGGCCGATCTTCTCGAACTGTCCCAGCGGATGACCGTTGACATACATCAGCAGGCGGTCCTTGGCATCCGGAATGGTCAGCTTGACCGCGACCTTCCACCCCGGCTTGCAGGTGTATTTGAATCGGCGGCGCATCCACAGCACGGCACCCAGTTCCGGGGCCATGACATGCTTGAGGGCCGGCTTCAAGGTTTGCCAGGTGGAATCATCCTGATCTTTCCCAGCATAATCCTTGAGCATGCCGTTGAGCTGTTCACGAACCTTGAAGGTCGTGATCTTGCGCTTGAAGGGCTTGCCCTGGACGTTGCCGGTGACGATCACCGGCCCCAGGATGCCGCTATACTTCTGAATGGCACCCTCGTGTGGATGCGACTTGTTGTGGTAAAAATTCTGATACAGCACCGCGATGACATTCCGGCCCACCCGAATATGCTCCTGAAGGCCGGTCTCCGCCTTTTCGCCAATCCCGCACCAGACTTCTTTGCCGTTGATGTTGATATAAAAACGGTCGGTGTTGTTGCCGGGAATGCAGACCTTCACATCCTGGGCGTCCCGAGGTAGGCGGCATTCCATGCGGTACCAGATGTAGCCATGCTGAAGAAGCCCGGCCTCCTCCAAGGAAACCGGCTTGTCCATGGTGAACCAGCCGCTGTCATCATACTTGAGTTCCTTCTCGGCGGAGTCGGCCTTGACCTTCCATTCCCCCTGCCAGGCAAATTGCACAGCCTCTTCCGCGGGCTGGCGAACCTCAAAGGCCTGGACCACGCCACCCGCCAGCTTCTGGACAGGCAAGGCCTGCCCGGCGGCGGTGGCGGATTTCACCTCCGCGCTTCCGATATGGAAAAAGCGGTTGAGGGAATCGTTGCGCAGTTCCGTCTTCAGCACCAGCGCATCCCCCTCGCGGGCCATGCCGCGGATGAAATAGGTGTCGGCAATCAGGACGCCGCCCTCCACCTCTTCTACCTTGCTGGCCATCCCCTGGTCGAGAAGCACCAGAATATCACGACCAACCTGGAGCACCTGGAGGCCGTTATGCACGTAGCGCAGTTCCGCCTGGTCCGTCCCGCTCACGGCCACCTCTCCCAACAGAACCTTGACCTGCGAGGCAGGGACCGTCAAAACCGTTTCGCCCTTGCGACCGGGTTTTCCAAAGAGCCCAAAGACCGTCCGGTCCCCCGCCTTCTTCGCAAAGAGCAGGCTGGAGCTGGAATGGGCAATCGTAAGGCCGGTCCCCGGCACCTGTACGCCCACGGGCAGGATGAAGCATTCGTGCGTCTTCAGCTCCACGCCGCGGAGAATCGTCTCGCCCGAGGCGGCCCAGCCCAGGTCCACCACCTTGTCATCGTCCGCCATGTTCCGCACACACACCAGGTATTGCGATCCCAGCTTGCGCGTGATGATCTTGAATTTCTCAGACGGGCTGGCCACGGTCTCGTCCAGGAAGGAATTCCCCTCGCGGATGATTTCCACGCCGGTTCCGCCGCCCAGCACCTTGACCTCTTCGACGATATCCGACTCCAGGATCAGCTCCTGATAATTCTTGCAGAAGGTGTTCAGAATGCGAAGCCAGTCATACCGCTCCGGCATCAACTCGCCCCATTCGCGGATCGGGGAGCCGCCAAAATCGAAGCTGGTGGTGGTGCCGGTTCCCGGCGGGTACAAATCAAAGATGTCGCCACGGCAACCCCAGAACGGGAAGGTCGTTCCGCCCACAAACATGTACATGTTCAGGAACGAGGCACCCGCCGCGAGCGCGCTGTTGGTGACGGCCTCGGTCAGCAGGCCATCCGGTACAAACGGCGGCTGGCCGAACATGGTGAACCAGCCCGCCTGCAACTCCAGAATCATCGTAGGGCAATCCGGCTGGCCCTTCTTGGCGGCGTCAATGTTGTTGTCGTAGTTGTTCAGCTCCCATTTCCAGAACCAGGGGATGCTGGGATAGTAGGTGCGGGTGTCAATGATGCCCGACCCGCGCAGGAAAGCCGCCTCGTTGGCAAACTGGGGAATGTCTATGCCATTATTCACCAGCATGGCGGAAAGCTTTTTGAAGTAGGTGATGGCATCCTCCACGGGGATGGGCTCCGTGCCGTAGTGGATCAGATGGTCGTATTCATTTTCCACCTGAATGGCGATGATGTTCCCTCCCTGGGTGATCTGATACGGCCGGATCACCTCCGCCACCTGCCGGTACCATTTCTCGACATACGACAAATACGTGTCGTCCAGCACGCGCAGGCGGATTTTCTTGCTCAACAGCCAGTCCGGATGCCCGCCAAAATCCCACTCGGCGCAAATGTACGGCCCGGGCTTGACCACCAAAAACATGCCGTGCTTGGTGCAGAGCTTGATGAACTTCACCAAGTCCTGATCCCCCGTCCAGCGTGCCTGTCCCTCCACAGGTTCATGCCAATTCCAAGGAATGTAGGTGGTGACCTGGTTGCATCCACCGCGCTTCATCTTGATAATCCGATCTTCCCACAACGCGTTCGGCGTCCGAAAATAGTGAAACTCGCCGCCCACCAGCAATTCCCGTTTCCCGTTGAGGATAAAACTGCGCGCATCATACCGCACGACATCATTCTGCTTGTGTTCCGGTAACATTTCTAAGTCCTTTCACGAGCTATTTTATTGTTCGTTATAAATCCCTGGATTAACCCAAAATCACTTCAATGCTCTTGACCTGCCGGTCCCGGATGCTCCGGGCCAGGGGGCCTGAAATCACGCCACCCTCGATGCGCGTGGTGGTGCCATCCAGCCCCGTCACCGTGATATATTCCGGCTTGGCGGCGTTTTTCCCAAAGGTGTCGCGGCGTTGCGGATTGAGATACGTCACCAGAATGCTTCCCAAAAAGGCGAAGCTGAACGTACCGGCGGCAAAGCGCCGCTCCTTCCGCTGACGCCCCTGCCACAGAGGGACACTCACATCTTCCTCGGTAAACAGCCAGCCCGGAAGGGACGGAGTAAACCGCACCTGCAGGGCCCCCTTTTCGTCCACCTCGAAGGGCTGGGGTCCGAAAGCCATCAGACCCAGAATATGGATGAACTCCGCCGTGGACCCGCTGAGGCGGGCGACAAAACCGTTGCCATGAATGCTGGCATCCGGATTGGCGCTCGAGCAGATGAACGAGGAGTTCTCCAGGATGCTCCGCCCATACATCTCCGGATCGAGGAAGGGCACCAGCATCTGCTTGAAGTCCCGGAAAAATTCGTCGTGCAGGCCGCATCGGAGCAGTTCCAGCAGGTACTTGTATTCCATGTGCATCCAGATGGATTCATTCTCCAGCCAGCCGCGCGAGAAGATGCGGGTGCGGCCAATTTCCATCGGCTGGTCCACCAGGGACTCATTGACCTTGTACATCTTGAGCTTGCGGTCAAACAGGCCGCTGGCCCGAATGGCCTGGGCCAGGCGGCGGGCCTTTTCCTGGTCGCGCTCGATGCGCAGGTAATGCACCGGGCCTTCGAGGAACAGGGGCAAAGCGCTGTGCTTGAATTTCACCGGGCGGAAGCAGGACAACCCGGCGGCGTTGCGCTTGAGGTGCTTCTTGCCGCCCTCTTTGACCATGATCAGCTCAAACTTCACCGGCTTGCTGGTGAAGTAGGTGGACAGGGTTCCATCCTTGCGGCGCGCCTTCTGAATGCCCCGGTCAAGTTTTTGCAGGGCCAGCGCAAAGAAGCTCCGCAACGTGCCCACCGCGATCGGCGCTTCGCGCCCGCTGACGCCCATCGCCGTCTTCTCGCGGAACTCTTCCTTGAGGGTGGAGGCTTCATCCCAGAAAGCGAAGTCACCCTTTCCTCCAGCGACGTGCCGCTGAAGCGCCTTTTGCAGGAGCGTCATAAACTCCAGAATTTCCACGGCCACCGGCCAGGTTTCATCATTGGCCAGGCCCAGGTCGTCAAAGGTCTTCTGCAGGAAAAGAATGGTCCGCTTCAGCTCCAGGGTCTCCGAGAGGCTGGACCCCAGCTGGCCCGGAAGGCCGTTCAACGCGTCGTACCAGTTGGGCTTGTCGGATTCCATCTCGATGCCCACGCCTTCGGGATCGAGCGAGGCCAGCTTGTTGACCACCAGGCAAAGAAACTTGTTGGCCAGGCTGGTGTGGTAGATTTCGCCTTGTCCGAATTGTGTCCGGACCTCGTAGGGACTGCCGTGGCGTTGTTTGATCTGCTTTTCCTTGGCGTGATCCACATAGACCGCACCCAACTGCATGGGGTGGCCTTCCCAGACCACGTACTTGTCGGCGCGCGGGCGCACCCGGTGAACGTTGTCAAAGAAGGTGTAATTCTTGTGGCCCAGGAAAATGCGCCGGAGGTTTTCGGGATAGACCGCCAGATAGTTTTCCAGCAGGTCGAGATTGTACGTCCAATGGTCGCTCCAGTAGCCGTGACCATACTCCGTTTCCTGGTGCTTCTTGCACAACGCCAGCAGTTCGCCCAGAAACGCGTCCTGATCCATCTTCAGCGCCACCTTCGCAGACGCCAGCTGGGAAAACAGCTCGCCGGGCGTGAACCGGTGTTCCAACAACTTGCGGACCGTTCCAGCCTGGCCCGCGGGCACCGCCTTTTTCAGCAGAGCGTCCACCCCCTTCGCATCCCGAATGCTGAAGCTGGTGGTCTTGACGCCGAGTGGATTGAACCCGTCGAGCTGAATCAGATTAAAGAAATGCTCCACGTTGTCTTCGCGGACATCCGGATTAAAAAACAGGTCGCTACGGCGGTTCTGGTTGATGTCGCGGAAATTGCCATTGCCCTGCGAGTAATTGGTGGGCGAGAGGCGGTAGTCGTTGTAGTCGCGCTCCAGGTCGCCATGCTTGCGGGAATACAAATGCAGGGCCGTGGTCTTGTCCTTTCCGCCCGAATACGAGAGCGGGAACCCGCCGCGCAGGACGTTGTCCAAAAAGTTTTGCCGGCTGTAGAGGTCAAACTTCTTGGAGCCGCTGACCACCAGGCTGTTCTGCGTCAGCCGCTCAATCAGCTCGCGGTTTTCCACGCATTTTTTCTCCACATATGCGGAGCGCACGATGCGGGGAATCCGGTGATTCAGCGCCTCCACCGTCTTGCTGTGGCCAATGATCGAGCGGTAGGTGAACACCCCGCCCGCCTGAATCCGGGCATTGAAATGACCCATCGCGCAGGGCAGGCAATTCTCCTGGTTCTGCGGGCCGGCCACCTTGAACGGGGACGACTCGATGAAGCGCACCGGGTAACTGTAATCCGTCAGCCGCCCAAAAATCTTCTGCGGATCCACAATGGGGCTCACCAGCGAGGCCTTGCCCTTGTTCTCCACAAAGCCCGCATAAAAATGGCCTTCGCGAATCCGGATGACCTCGGGCTTGTCCTCCTGCTTGACGCGGCCCTTGAAGAAGGGAACCTTGGCCTTCAGATTGATGACCTCCACAAACGACTCCACCAGGCGCCGCATGTTCTTGAGATTGTAATTGTCCACGCCGCAGGGGACAATCAACGGGAGGCCATCGAGCACCTCCAGCGCGACGGGCTTCTTGTTGAGATTCTCAATGCGCAACACGCGAATCAGGCCCGCGTAATCATCTTCCGGGACATTGAAGAAATCCACCGAGAACTTCAGGCCCAACGTCTGATTGACCTCCTCCAGCGTCAGCTGGGCGGGCTGGATGATCATGCGCTGGGTGCGTTGCATGCCGGAAGAAATCAGCTGGGTCTGGAAAGGCTCGTAATACTCCGTCTCGCGCCCGCTGGAGATTTTGACAAATGTCCGGAAGCACTGCGTGGGGGCGAGCTGAAACGCGCGGTTGGCGGAAAGAAACTCCATGATCGGGTGGTCCTTGTCGCTCAGCCCGATACTGCAAATACACTGGCCGCGATTGACATAAAACACCCACATGGGAATGCCATGCGCCCCGGCGATGCCGGGAAAGAAACTCGCAAAGGGCTTGGCGTTGTTGTAATCCTCGATGACAAATTCGCCATCCGCTCCCAGGTGATATTTTGATTGCGTGTTGCTGGTCATAATCCTGTCATCCTTGCGTTTATTTCCATGATCCCGCGCCTTGTCGGCGATACAACCGGGCCATGATTAACACTTCACGAGGGCGGAGTCCATTCAAAGTCCACGCCGCCGGCAGTCCGGACTACAAACCCCGCCCTCAAACGGGATCGGTCCCATCGGCGCCGTTTCTATCTCATTTCCCTGCAAAATGTCAAGCCCGGTCGAATCGCCTGTGCATGGAAGATCGGGCTGGCCTATCCGGTTATTTTCGGCATGATGGCAAAAAACACGGTTGGGGAAGGAGAATGCATGAGAAGCCTCGCATGGAGTTGTTTGCTGGCGGGTTGCTTGCTGGCCGGTTGCGCCCACCGGAGTGACCGCTCCACCCCGTGGTATCCCCAGCCAGATCCCCGCGCGCTGGAGCGATCCCCACAGGTGGATTTTATCCCCGGCCTGAAAGGCTATCAGCAGACCACGGAGTACACCTGCGGGCCATCCGCCCTGATGGCGGTGGCTTCGTTGTATGGCGTGCCCGGCATCACTCTGGATCGCGAAACGGAATTGCGCATCGCGAGGGAAGCCGGGGCGCACGATCCACAGGCGCTCGCTCCGGGTGAATCGCCCGGCCTGTCGCCGGAAGCGGCCGCCGCCTGGTTGCGCGCCCAGGGGCTTGTGGCGGAACTCGCCTTCGAAGAGCGGGGGGATTACTCGGGCCTCGCCCGATTGCGCAAGAACATCCGCGAGGGCATCCCCACGCTGGTGGCCTGGATTGGATACGGCGAGCACTGGGTCATTGCCGTTGGATACGATGACCGGGGCACTCCCGAAACGGGCGATGATGTCATCCTCTTTGCCGATTCCGCCGATGTGTGTGACGATTATCAGGATGGCTACACCTTTGCCAACGCGGATAAATTCTATTGGTGCTGGTTCGATGTGCTCTATTACAACGAGCTTAAATGGCGGCCCATGATCGAAGTCCGCCCAGCGCCCAGGGCCCGCTGAGAGGTCATGTTCAAGGCCGCAGTGGCCTTGGCCGATGTAAATCCGCTCTGTGGCCACTGAACCTTCTCTCCCCGTATAAAGCATGGGAGGGGAGTGGAGGCCCGTTACCAGGCCTCATGAATACGCGCTGTCGGCGCCGGCCATTCCATGATTTGATCTCGACAACCAGCCCCGGTGCGGGCATCTTGTTGCCGTATGTCCTGTCGCATTTGCGGCGGGGAGGGCCGGATAACAAACAGAAGGAGGAAGTATGGCATTGGTCAAGCAGGTGTTGCAAAACAAAGGCCGCATGGTTCGTTCGATTCGCCCCGACCAGTCTGTGCAGGAGGCCTTGCGTGAGCTGGACAAACATAACATTGGCGCCGTGCTGATCCTGGAGGGCGACAAGCTGGCTGGCATTTTTTCAGAGCGGGATTTGGCGCGCCTGGCGGCCCGGAGCGGGCAGTTGGATTTGAAGGCGCCGATCAGCCAGGTCATGACCAAGCATGTTTTCTTTGCGGAGATGGAGAACAGCGTGGAGGAATGCATGAAGCTGATGACCTCCAAGCATATCCGCCATCTTCCCGTCATGGAGGGGGGCAAAGTCGCCGGCGTTATTTCCATCAATGACCTGGTCCGAGAGATCATTGCCGATCACGAAACCACGATCAAGAGCCTGGAAAGCTTCATCATTGGCCAGTCCAATATGGGTTGACGCGAGGGCGTGTTTTTCAGGGGGGGTGAACATGAAGCAATGTCTGCAAGCGCTTGTGATCTGCCTGCTGTTTTCCGCCCTGGCGTTGCCCGGCCTCTCGGGTGAGCCGTCAGGGCGGAACCTGGAGGAGTTGGTGGAAAAGGTGCGGCAACTGGACCAACGGGTGCAGGCGCTGGAAACGTTGGCGGGGACTCCGAAGGCGGAGCCCCCAGCCCAAACGGCCGGCTTGCGCGAGCGGGCACAAAAGAGGTTTGAACAGGACCGGGCCACCTACAGCCATGAGGAGCGGAGGGAGATCGAGTCGCTCTACCAGGTGGCCAACAAGCAATGGAACAGTCCAGAAGCGCAGGAGAGCCTTAAGAAGCTGATTGAGAAGTACACCAAAGCCAGCCGGACCGGCTGTGCGCTTCTTTATCTGGGCCAAATGTCTTCCGGGGAGGACAAGGAAAAGTATCTCAAGAAGGCCATGAACGAGTTTCCGGATTGCTATTATGGCAATGGCGTGCAGGTGGGTGCCTACGCCCGCTTTCAACTGGCCTATTACTACCAGGACTTGGGCCGGAAGGAGGAGGCCGCGGCGCTGTTTGAGGAGATCCGCAAGGAGTATCCCGATGCGGTGAACCACAAGGGCCGCCTCCTGTCAGAGATCATGCCCCGGTGAGGAAGCGCTGTTTCGATGAAGGAAGAAGATCTTGGTCCGCTCCGGCAGGAGGGCGGCGCGGTTGCGCGTGCCACGGCCTTGCTGTCCGCTCGAAAAAGGCATTGCCCCCTCGTTGAATCAGCGGTAAAATCCGGGACGGCAAGGGGGCTATATGAAAAAACGACTGCTGGGCTCGCTGGTTCTGTGCCTGTTTTCATCTGGCGTCTATTCCGGATCTCTCAACCTCAGCCCGCAGGGATTCTCCCGCTCCGCGGCGCAAGGCGTCTCCATCGGCGCCAACACCGTCCAGGTCTATCACGCCGGCGGTGGTTTTACGCAGGCCACGTTCAGCGCCGTCGCAAGCGCGGGATGGCTTTCCGTAACATCCGCCAACCCGGTGTGTGACGAATATATCCCCGCACAGGCCACGATCCGCCATGCCACCGAATCGCTGGCCGCCGGGACGTACACCGGCCGGCTTACATTCTTTTCCGGCAACACCACCCCGCAAACGGTCATCGCAACCTCCGTGGTCACCATCACCCCAGCCTCTTTTGTCATCGCGCGCGAACCCAGCTGTCTGCAGGCCGAGATGATCGCCTTCTCGACCAATCACTTCACAAGGCAATTCGAGGTGTGGAATGGCGGCACGCCCGGCATGATTTCAAACCTGCATTTCACAATCTCGGAGTCGGTCTCCTGGCTGGAACTCCCGGTGATGATGGGCGAAAGCACCGGCCAGCATGTCCGGCTGAACCTGGTGTTCACCAATCTGGCGGCGCTGGGTGTTGGGTCGTATACCGCCGAGGTGACCCTTGCGGGCCTGGAATATGAAACGGTCAACAGTCCGCAGATCATGCCGGTGATCTTGAGCGTACTGCCGGATCCCCCCATTCTGCAGGCGTCCCCCGGCGGGGTGGCCGGCGAGGGGGTGCAGGGCCAGGATGCGCCGGACCAAAACTTCATGGTGTCCAACGAGGGCGGAGGGACGCTGAACTATGCCCTTGAATCCACGGCTTCCTGGCTGTCCTGCGATCCCACGAATGGCGCCGTGTTGAGCGGCCTGCCGGAGGGGATCGCCGTCAAATTCAACAGCCGCAATCTGGTCGCGGGGACCTATCAGGGCGCGGTCATTGTCCGCTCGCCAGATCTGCCCGGCACCTCCGCGGTGATCTCGGTGGATCTTTCGGTCACGTCCCAGCCGCTGGTGATCGCCTCCTCCGGCCTGCTCTGCGCCACCGTCACCGTTGGTTCCGCCAGCGTGGCCACCCAGGCGCTGGAGATCTGGAATGCCGGCACGGAGCTGTTGGAATACACGGTCGTTGCCGAGGGGCTGGAGGGCTTCTCCGTAACGCCGTCCGGCGGCACCACGGACGCCGCGCGCATCGAACACGAAGTGCAGATGACCGCATCGAGCCTGCCTGAAGGCCTCTATACGGGTGTGCTCCGGATTGCCAGCGCCGCCCTCCCGGCCTCGAACGAGCCTTACGAACTGCCCGCGCTCCTGTCTGTGGCCTCCGGCCTGATCGCCCAGCCGTCCATGCTGAGCCAGACGGTGGATTCCGGAAGCACGGCGTCCAACCTGGCGCTGGAGATATCGAACCCGGCCAGCGCCTCTGCTGTGCCGTATTCTCTTTCCAAGAGCACGGACTGGTTCAGCCTCTCGCAGACCAACGGCACGATCATGATGGATACAAATTCCATCACAATCTCCTTCGACACCGCGAGCCTCGAACCCGGGTTGTACAAGGGCTACATCAACCTCCAGGGCCTCTGCCAGTCGCTGGACATTCCCGTGTGGCTGAACGTAACGGACCCTTTCAGCCCCATGGCGGAACGGCTGTTGTTCAGCGCCAGCCTGGATGGCGAGTACGACCTCTGGAGCGCTGCGCCGGACGGCAGTGACCTGCGCAAGGCCTACAACAAGCCGGGCGCCCAATACACTCCCCAGCTAAGCCCAAATGGTCGCTACGTGCTCTACTACAACAGCGACAGTGGCGACGAGTCTTGGGTTCTGCTCGATCTGGCCAGCGGGGATGAGCAGGAGGTGGACTTGCATCGTCCAGTTTGGCATCCATCGGGCGACGGCTGGTATGATGCCATCGAAGGCGCGGGCCGCACCACGATCAGGCGAGTTCGGCTGGATGGCAAGCGTGCCGTGGTCTTTGAGTGGAAAGGCGTGTTGTCGGTGTGCGGCTTGACCCGCGACGATGAGATATGCTTCCTGCGGAGTCCGGACCACGGCATGGCGTCCACCGTGACCTCCTACAAGGAGCGAACCGGCAAGGCTCGAGACCTCCTCCCTTCAGATGGCTGGGCCCGTCAATCGGGTGTCGTTAGTCCGGATGGACGACAGCTCAGCTACTCGCGCTTCGCACCTTACGGATTCAACTCGCAGATCTGTACGCTGGAGACCGGCGGAGGCCGGGAGCGAGTGCTGACTTCCGCGTCAAACTCCTGCGCGAGTCCTGTGTTTTCCCCGGACAGCGGCGGCCTGGCCATGATACGGCAACAGGGCTCCGTTCAGCATATTCTGACCAACCGGCTCTCAGGCGGAGAGCGTACGGTCCTCTCCCTGACCAATGCCGGCCTCAACGGGTTGGCCTGGGGCTGGATGGTCCATGCCCACCCGGTTCTCCGTTGCAGTCCCACGAATTTTTCCGAGTCGGTTATCGTGGGAAGAACCAATATCCCGTTGCTCAGCCTCGACCTTTGGAATTCCGGCACCGGCGTGATGAGCTATATCCTGACCAATACGGCCAACTGGCTGATTCCCGCCACCCGGTTTGGAACCAGCACCGGCGAACAGGACTCTATTACCCTGCGCATCCAGCCCCGTTTTCTTGCCACAGGGAGTTACACCGGCGCGATCATCATCACCGCCAACAGCGCCGAATCCCCCCTGCAGGTTCCCATCGTGCTCACGGTTCAGCCCAAGCCTGCAAGGCTGTCCACGCTCGATGCAATCACCTCCGGCGCCCGCACCAACGGCACGGCCACGCTGGACTCCGTGCCCGTCTGGAACAGCGGCGGCGGCACGCTCACCTACACGGCGGGCGTGAACCAGGCCTGGATGACCCTCCTGGATCTCTCCGGCGCCAGCACGGGCGAGGTGGACAATTTGCGCCTGCAACTCCATCCCGCCGGCCTCGCTCCATCCACCCACAGCGGACGTGTAACCGTGGTCAGCGGAGTCATGACCAGCCAGGTCAGTGTCCTTTTCACCGTCGCCACCGGCAATGCCTCCGGCCCCCAGCCGTCGGTTTCCCCGACGGCACTAAACAACTCCACCCCTCGATATCGCGACGCGCCGGATCAGCAGGTGGTTGTTTCCAATGCGGGCGGGGGAACGCTTCAGTATTATCTTTCCGCTGACGCAGGCTGGATCACGGTCCTTCCCTACACCGCCACCAACCGTCTCAAGAACAACGTCGGACAGCAGGACGCCTTCACGATCCGGTACAACACCCGCGTCCTGGAGCAGGACGTTTATCCCGGACACATCTTCGTCCAGGGCGCAGGCGGAACAAGGACCGTGGACGTCTCGATGGTGGTCGGCACGCCCCCGAACTACCCGCTGACCGTACTCACCAACGGCGTGGGCACGGTGTCCCTCAACCCTCCCCAGCCGGGCCCCGGCTATGCCCACGGGACGGTGGTTGAGCTGGCCGTCCAGCTTCTGGAGGATGATGAATTCGAGTATTGGGAGGGGCCCGTGGCCGCCCCGGACAACCCCGCCACCACGGTGACCATGACCTCCAACACCACGGTGACAGCCTTCATCAACTCGAAAACCAAGGTGTATGGGTACGCGCGCAACGCCGCCACCGGCGCCGGGCTTACGAATGCCTCGGTCTGCTTTGGCGATGATTGCGCCACGGCGGACGCGGACGGAAACTACGTGCTATACGCCCGGCCAGGCCTGAAGGACGGCCGCGTCCTGCGAGCGGGGTTCAGCACGGGGTTTCGCTTCACCAACCTCGCCGCTGGCGCTGTAACGCGCATTGATTTCGATCTGGAGCCCAGGATTGTCAGGAACGTCAAGGCCTACCAGTTGGCCGACAAAAAGCAGGTCCGCGTCATCTATGATCTCGCCGGCCGCGCCGACGATGTATTCCGGGTCGAATTCGATGTCTCCGCTGACGCCGGAATGACGTGGAACATCCCCACCACGCACCACTTCGGCCAGATCGGGAACGGCATCCGAAAGGGAACTCAGCGGACGTTCGTCTGGGACTTCGGCGCGGATTCCGATGACTACCAGTCGAACAGCATGCGTGTCCGTGTGAAAGCATGGGGCAGTGCCGCAACGTCCCAACCCTTCTCCATTGACGGCACCTTCGTCGAGGGCGGACGGTTCCGCACCTATGCGGACAAGAACGACAATGGCTCCTACGACATCGGCGAGGAAATCGCCGGCGCCGAGTTCTATTTCAACGGGCGGACAGCCAGCAATTATATCGGCCTGACGGATGCCGACGGCATGATCTGGGTGGACCAGCCCCTGCGCGCTCCCATGGGGTTCTTTGCCCGCAAGGCCATTGCCAACCGGGGGACGGAGAAGCCGGGGCATGGGGTGGTCTCCAACCTCATGCGGACGGTGTGGCTCGACAGCGATGTCGGCCCCCGAAGCGACGAAAACAAGCATTGGAACGGCGTATGGAAGACTCGCAAGTTCAATGAATTTAGCTGGGGCAGTGCCCAGCGCAACGAGACGATCAACGTGCCCCTGCGTCACGCCATCTTTGAGTGGAACCTGATCATTGACTACCCCTTCACCCCGTCGGCGCAGAACTTGCTCGCCAATCTGAAAACAGCCCTGCCGCTGGCCTCCCGCTACTTCTACATGGCCTCGTATGGCCAGCAGAAGTTCGGCATGTTCTGCATCACGGCCAGCAATGATACGGCTCGCCTCCATGCGGATGTTGAACTCCATGGAACGAATTACGGGCCCAAAGCCTCCGTGGGCGGCATCTACAAGGAACGTAGCAGCCACTCGGACTACGACCTCAACATGAATGAAATCCCGCATAGCACCAATGATCAGGCCTCCATCTGCTTAAACTGGGCAAAGACCCTGGTGCATGAATTCGGACATTACGGGCTCTCGTTCTGGGACGAGTATTATACCGCTATGCTTTCACCGCCAGGGTGGCGGGACTATCGGTCCAACGAAAATTACTCCACGTTTCCGCAGGAAATCGGCGTCATGGAGCACGAAACACACAGCGATCAGTATTCCTCCGAAAACGACTATCCCCCAGATTACTATGCCCGAATGGTTAAGTTCCTTTCCATGGAGGAGGGCCTTTTCGGGGAGTCCGGCAAGACGCTCACCCCACAGATCCTGGAGAATGGACGGCCCTGTTGGGAGAACTGGAAACACACGTTTCACGAGAAGGAAGTCAACGGCATTCCCTTGCGGCTCATCGGCCCCCCTCCTGGCCACTATGCCGAGGGCATGCCCTCCTCGGAAGATCGTGTGCCCACCATACACTCGCCCATTCCCGCTCCCTACAACATTTGCGTGATCAAGTATGAAAATGACCCCTGGACCCAGGTCGTCAACACCATTTCTCGGCAAGCTCCTGATGTCCCGATCATGATCCAGGTTTTGCGGGACGGACAACCCGTTGAGAAGGCCCGGATCATGGTGAAGGGCGGGCGCGACGGCCTCTACTTCGCAGGCACCACGCATGGCGACGGCGGCCTGTCGCTGGCCAGTCTGCCGGTTCCATGCACCCTCGAGGCCTATTGCCAAGGAGCAAAGGCCAGCTATACCGTCAAGCAGGCGTGCGCAGGGGATACGATCACCCTTCATCTCCCACTCATGCCCAGCGGTGAGGGACAGGCACTCTTGGAGCGCCTGCCGCTGGGCACGGATCAACTGGGCGTGGTGGTCAGCGGAAGCTGGGTGTTCGATGACTTCACCATGAAGCTGAACACCACCTTCGGGCTGGCCTCCAACCCAACGGTCATTGCTTATCAGACCTATGAAAAAGCCATCCGCACCAATGTGCTGAACGCCAGCATGCTCAATCCTGGGGAATACCAGGTCAATTTGCCGCTGAGCAACGGGATCTCCGGATACGTGGAAATTTCCTGCACAGCCACCAACGGGTTGACCTTCGACACCATGGATGAATTTGAAGTCTTTCCGCTTACGGACGACGATGTGTTCCAAGGCGATCTGGTATCGTCCGGCGGCTTGATCACCCGGCTGAACACCTCCGGACTGCTTTATCGGGCGAACGGGCCGGTGGTGCTCCCCAGCGGACACACAGGCCCCAGCAACCAGCTCGGACAAGCCATGTTTGTCGCGCTGGCAGGCGGCCATCCGATGGACCCAACCAATTCACTGATGATCGAGTTCAGGCTGTCTGAAGCCGACTTCCAAGGAGCGGACATGGCTTCAGCTGGCCTGTACCAATGGGACAACAGCCCCATGCTTCAGCGGTGGATCGCCCACCCCTTCGACATGGGGAGGGAAACGAGAATGATGGCGGCCAGGCTGACCAATTCCGGCACGTATGTCGTACTGTGCAACCTGTCGTCCGACACCACCCCGCCAGACGCCATCAGCGACCTTTCCGCAATGACCGGCCCGAACCCTTGGGCCATTCAACTCCGCTGGACGGCGACGGGAGATGACGGAACCAACGGAACGGCCTCCGTCTACGACTTGCGATACGGTACCAGTGTCTACGAGGGCCAGGAATGGACCCATGCCAATCGTCGCATTCTCGCCAAAAGTCCCCAGCCCGCTGGGGCCGCGGAAGAAGTCACGCTGACCCTGCCAAGCCCCGACGCAGACTACTGGTTCGCCATCCGCGCCTGCGATGAGGCCGGCAACTACAGCGACTTCTCTTCCGGCGTGGTGGCCCGCGCCGAGATGATCGACAGCGAGGGTCTCGGCATCCCCGACCAGATTCTTGGCTCCTTCAACCTCGACAGCCCCATCCCGATGAGCCCGCTTGACGATGTGGATAATGACGGCCTGACCACGTGGGAGGAATACCACCTCCGCACGGACGCCAGCTACTGGGATACCGACGGCGACGGGATGAGCGACGGATATGAACATGAGTTCGGCCTGGATCCCCTTTCCGCCGCGGATCGGGATCTCGACCTGGACAACGACGGGCTTTCCAACTTCCGGGAGCATGAACTTCTGACAAACCCCAACAACGCCGACACCGACGGAGACGGCATGCCGGACGGGTGGGAAGTCGAGATGGAGCTGGATCCGCTGACGGACGGACGCACCGACGGAGCGGACCAGGATCCAGATGATGACACCTATGTGAACGCGGACGAGTATACCGCCGATACGCACCCCAGAAATGGCTCTTCCTACATCTCGTTCGAGGCCTTCTCGCGTGGACTCAACGGGCTTGATCTTTCCTTCTGGGGTTCCAGCCGCCGCCTCTACGACCTCGATGTCGCCACCAACCTTGTGCCGACAGACTGGCAATCTCTTCAGAGTGACTTCTACGGCGACGGAGCTCCCTCCATGACCGTGACGGACACCAATGCCGCGGCCCGCCGAATCTATCGCCTGCGCGTGCGAAAGCCGTAACGACCAGACCGCCCAGTTGTTGCATACGACGCCCCCTCCACAGAGGGACAGGCAAAATATTTTCACTTTTTTCAAAAAAGTGCCGGAAAAACTGAGGGCTCGTTTCTTTATAATAGTAGAGGGCTATGATGAAAGGAACGAACCATGCGCAGACCACGATTCAAACCGGACGACCGTCCGATGTTCTATCATGTATTTAACCGGGTGGCAGGAGAGCCCGCCGATTTCCCCTTTGGCTACAGGGAAAAGGAGTTCTTTATCAGGCTGTTACACAAGTTGAACGCCTTTTACAGCGTCAAGGTGGTGGCCTATCAGACCATGTCCAACCATTTCCATATGGTGATCCATGCTCCGGCGGAGCCTCCAACGCCCAAAGAGGTTTGCGCACGTTACAACGCCTATCATAAAGGCCGCCGCACCTTGACGCCTGACGATTCCCGTTGTGCCAAGATCGGGGCGCGCATGCGGGACATCAGCCACTACATGCAGACCCTGGAGCAGGAGTTCGCCCGCTGGTACAACCGCACCCGCAAGACCCGCAGGCGCGGCCACGTATGGGCGGAGCGGTTCAAACATACCCTGCTGGGCTCAGCCCATGCGGTGCTGGAATGTTGCAAGTACTTGGAGATGAACCCGGTGCGCGCGGGCATCGCGCGCAATCCGGCGGATTGGCGCTTTTCCAGCTATGGGGCTTGGTGCGGCACCGGACATCACCCCTTTGAGGCCAATATCAAAGCCGTGCTCTTGCCCTTTTTGGCGGTGGACTACCCGTTTGAGACGCCTGACGACTTGCGCGCGGCCCTGAAAGAATCCTTTTCCAGCGCCAAGGCAGAAAAATCAGAGGCACGCGAGACGGAGTTCACGACCGCCATTCATCGCAGGGTCCGGTATTGGGCGGACGGACTGGTGATTGGCTCAGAGCTGTTCTTGCTGGAGATGGTCAGCCGGTCACAAGGCATTTTGAGGGCCCGAGTCAGGGGTTTTGTAAAAGCCCGGGCTCCCGATGACAGCCCTCTCTACTGCTACAAGCAGTTGCGCACAACTTGACCTTCTTGTGCTACCAATACGTGTAGAGACAAAGTTCATAGGCAAAAAGCTGGATAGCCATGAGGGAAAGGGCCACGATCCAAGCGGATGACTGTGAACTTTGTGCGCATAGCTCCCGTAGATGCCGAGCGGCAGGGACGACCATCAAGGGCGCCATAAACATCCAAATACGCTCCGTCTCAAGCGTATAGAGCGTGGAAAACGCAATCAGCAAAAGGGCAATCGTAAAACCGGGTTGAAAAACATCCAGGGCCGGTCTCTCAGACGATCCCCTCGATCTCCTCTTCAACAAAGCCTGTCCCCAAAGGATGACGACGGGCACGCCCATGGCAAAAAGAAAGGCCGTCAGATTAGCGGTGCCATGCACCCACCATCGTTTGGGTGTCATCGGCATGCTCGCCATGATCCGGTGGTCGGCCTCGATGGAATTCAACACCGCCAGGACGGGGTTGAATCCCCAGGCCAGGTACAACACAAGATAGAATCCCAGAACCGCCAGCGCCAGGGCCAGTAGTTGCCGGATAACCCATGGCCAGCGGCTCCGATCCTCCAAGATCAATAAAACAGCAAACACCGCGTACAGCAACCCAAGAAAGGTGATGGCGTAGGTCATAAACAAGCCCAGCGCCAGGAACAGGCCGGACACAGCGCCCCACCCCCATCTGCGAGTTTTCAGCCCCAGAAAGAAAAAGCTCACGGAAAAAACAGGGAACACCGCGAAAGGTCCGTCCATGGACGTCGCGGAATACAACATCACACTTGGAACCAGCAGATACAGCGCCAGCGCATAGCGCGCCATCGTCTCTCCATACAGGATTCTGGCCAACAGCCAAACGCCCACCACCGCCAAGGCGGTAAACGCGAGGTTGGCGAGCGAGGCTGCCATGACGGAGTTTCCAAGCAGCAGGCTCACCCACCAAAGAAAAAGTACGCCTCCCGGCGGATGCGTCATCACATGAAGTGGCACATCCCGAACATCCCCCGGTTCTGAATAGCGCCAAAGAAAAGCGCGCACCCCGTTTTTCTCGATCAGCGGAACAGCGCCTATATATTCCAACCCCGTTCGCTCATACGGCTGGAGAAAGGCCAGGCGAACCCGCCCTCCCGGACGCCCGGTATTGTTGATGGAGGAAATGGCCAACCCAATCACCATGAACCACAGCCAGGAAAGTGCCAGCACCTTCCAGGTTCGCAGGGAATCGCTCCGATACAAACGCCCCGCCTGCCCCACAAACAGCGCCAGCACCGCCAGTGCCGGCAACACCCACAGGCTCCAGCGCAGATCCCATGTGGCATACAACGGCGGCACATGCGCGCTGGTTACGGCCCCCAAATCCACCCAGCGCGCTTTTTGAATGACGACAAAAAGCCTGTGTGCCAGATAAAAGCCTCCAAAGGCCAGCAGGCTCTGAAGGAATAATGCCTGTCCCTCCCGGTCGAGCCGTCTCCGCCGCATTGATCCAACAGGGATCATCCGAACCCCGAGCCATAATAACCGCCCCCGCCGGAAGAAGAGGGGAGGGGAACAAAATCTCCAAAGCCTCCGGCGCTATGCCGGCGCAATCCAATCAGGGCAAACGCCCGATAAAGCACATGCCGATACCAGGACGGCTTCACAACCTTGAGCGGAGAGGGCGCCGGTTTTTTGGCGGCCACGTCCAGAACAGAAAGCGAGAGCCCCCCCTCCTGCCACCGGCACAGGATATGCGCCAGATCAGAGGCGGGCCTCTGCGCCCCCGAAAGCACCAGCAAGACGTCCCGAATGCCCGCCTCCTTTAACAACACCACCGATGGCATATCCTGGGGCATGACCAGCCAGCGGTTATCAAAACGGCCCTCGGATGGAATTCGTCCCTGCGCCATCCGATGGGCATCCAGTAGAAAAGCCGGAGGGGCGTCCGGCGAAATGGACAACGCCTGCAACTCGGGCGCGGAAGCACTCAGAGACTGCATGATCCCATCCACCTCCACCATGGCAGAGGGTCCCCGGCAGGCGTTATACAAGGGAACGGGGCGAAGGCCTTTTTTCGCCAGCGCCAAACCCAGCCATACCGAGCTTTCGCCAGGAGTATCCACCACCACGGCCGTGCGCCGGGGCAGATCCGGCAAGGCCCCTGCGACGTCCAGATTCGTCTCGGGCCGCGGCCTCTTGATGCCGGTCGTTACATAGGCGAAGAGAACAGGCTTTGCCCAGGCCGACCAGGGACTGGTTTCCGGCGCCCAGATTTGAAAGAGTTCCTCACGGGTCATCGCATGCCTTCCTTTGCCTCTTCAGCAGAGGCCGCTTTCAACACGGCCACGTCCAGGGCCTTGCCATCCACCAAGGGGTTTTCCCCAAGCCGTCCATAGATTCCACAAGCCTGACCATTGACCGTGTACACTCCAAAACAGGGATAGCGCAATCCTTCTTTAGTCTCGAGAGGAATGGCCCGGAAACGCCGTTGCAGGATCCACTCCCCGGGCGCGCGCGAAACCGAGCGCAGAATGTCCCGCCACTCTTTGGTTCCCGTAATTC
>CAZFSE010000053.1:3340-23331 GCA_964521805.1 uncultured Verrucomicrobiota bacterium | reverse complement strand
GGCGGGGGCAGGGAGAAGGTCCATGTGTGCTTCCCGGATCGGCATGACGCCCAATTGGCGCGCCGCGGCCACATCAATCATGGCATAATCCGGTTCGCTCTCATCCTCAAAGTATCCGGAAGCCTCCTTGAACTGCTGGTTGCCCACTTTGACGGCTTCCTCGAAGGTGGAATTGCCCAGCATGGTGGTCTCGATGCAGAGATGGCGCTCGTGCTCTTCATCCAGGTACACGCCGACATACATGTGGCCGGGGACGCTGACGAGGAACGGATCCATCTCCAGTTTGCGGAAGATTGAGGCGAACAGCACACTGCCCTCGACGCAGTTGGCCTGGGAACTGCGAATCTGGTCGCCAATCAGGCGGATGTGCTGGCTGGCGACCGTCTGGGACTCTCCGGACGCCCGCGTGATGTTGCTATAGCGAAACCCGCGCTGTTGAAGGGCGTTGTAGATGGCCTTCATCTCCTTTTGCACATCCTTGCGATCCTTCTGGTAGCCGGCAAAGGAGTCCACTCCGCCCGCATCCAGCGCCTCGCGCAGGATGACATCCACGAATGGATGGTTCTCATTGACGTAGGCGGCGATCAGCCACGAGGTGTCGCTCCAATCGTCGTCATCGCCAAATCCCAGCACACAGTCATTGATGGAGCGCACCGGGACGCGCTTGTTTTTTTCCGGCAGGAGTTCGCCGTTGAGTGTGACCTTGGCGGTGACAATTTCCGGAAAGGGCTGTCGGACGGAGAGGAGGGTGTCGTAGTCGTACTTCAACAGGGGGCAGACCAAATAGGTCTCGTCTTTTTTCTTCAGGACGCCCTCCCACACGCTGGGCTGGATCAATTTGCCGCTGGAGATTTCCACGCGGATGCGCGAATCGGGGGCGGGATTCTTGATGTTGACGCCGGTCAGTCCCCACGGGTCGCCCAGGTTGGTGGGGTCCTGCTCCTCATCCTCCTGCAGGGTGGAGGTGGCAATGATCAAGGAGGGATAGATTGAGTTATCCAGTCCGACCTCGATATCCCACTCCACGTCCGCGGCGAAGGCAGACAGGCACATGGACAGCGCCAGCAGTATGCTCCAACACCTATTCTTCATAATCGGCCTTTCTTTGATGGCTCGGTTTGCCTGGTGAATCCCCTGCGTATGCTAGGGCACAATGACACGGTAGAATCCTTTTTGCTCGGTCCGGGTGGATTGAAAGACGCTGTCGGCCCCGCCGGTGCCCACGACGTTGGTGAGGGTCGTCCACTCGTTGGTGGAGAGGGAGGAGGCCCATTGGACGGCATAGTTGGTGCCCGCCTGGGAATTCCACGTGATCTCCACGGCGGTCCAGAGCCCCATCTGGATGTCATTGGCATAACCACGCGCTGGGCCGATAAAGCCCGTACCCTCGCCGGTCAGGAGATCGAGGGTTTGCACCCAGTAATAGTAAGGGGCATAGAGGCCCACGGCCGTGTCATCGAGGCTGGCGCCCGCCAGCCGTCCCAGGCTCACCGCCGAGGCCTGGTCGTTGCTGGTGTTTTTTAGAACCTCATACCAGGCGCCCGGCACGGCCGGCCACGAAACGCGGACGAACGTGGGATGCGTCCCCTCCGACGCCGCCAGTCCCGGCGCCCCGGCGGGAGGCTGGCTGAGGGTGTCCGTGGTGGTGACGATGTTGGTGTGGCCCTGGGCCATCACCCGCAGGAGATAGGCGGCACTGCCGGTGTACAGATTCGTCACCTCCAACAGGCCGCTCTCTCCGCGCAGATTGTTTTGCAGAAGCACCCAGCCGCCGGTGGTCTGGTTGGAGTAGCTCAGCGTGTAGGTGCGTCCGGGTTCGCTCCAGAAGGACACGATGTGGAGTCCGGCCTCCGCCTCAATATCCTCGATTTCCAGGAAGTACTCGTCATCGGCGGGATCGGTGCCCGCGATAAATTCCTCGTAGTTGGAAAAGCCATCGCCATCGGCGTCCACCTCCGGCTGGTTGGTGGGGTCGCCCTCAAAGAAAATATTCTGCCACCAGGCGGGGAGCTGGCCGGGGACATCGTTGGTGGTTTGCTCGAAATCCATGTTGCCATAGACCCGGACATTGTCCAGTTGGGCCCATCCGTTGCTGAAGGCCTCCGCAAAGACAAAACGAATGACCACATTGGTTTCCTCCCAGACCCATTCGCTGATGTCCAGCTTGGCCACGGCGGGGCCCCGGAAATGGCCGGAACGAACGGGGATGACCACGGCATTGGTGAGGTCCTCATCGCTCTCGTAGGAGGGCGTGGGATAGCGTTCGTGGGGGGCGTTCCAGACGGGCTCCCATGGCCCCTCCAAACCGTTGGTGCTGATCTCGATCTCCAGCATCTCTTCGCCATTGGTAAAGTAGAAAAAGTCGTAATTGAATTCCAGGTTGATGTAGTCGAAGTCTGACAGGTCCAGGGCGGGCGTGTGCAAGACGGTCTCCATCTCCACCTCGCCGGCCCAGGCGCTGTCGGCGATGACAAAGCCTCCGCTTCCGCCGGTCAGGTTGGGGCGCCCGCCAGGGTTGTTGAACGCCCAGCCGGGGTTTCCATTGGTGGTGAGGATGCTCCATCCGGAGGGCAGGTTGGAGCTGGCAAACGTCTCGCTGAGGACGGACTGGCGGGTTCCGCTCTGCTGGTCCACGATGCGCAGGAGCATATTGCTGGCCGGGCCCAGCGTGAAGCCGCCCTGCGGATTGCGCAGGGTGAGCAAAACGCTTTCCACGGTCGCTCCGATGTTGGTGGACTGAAGCACGGCGATGGCAAACGACTGGGTGAGGACGCCTTCGGCAAAGTACAGGGTTCCGCTGGCCGCCAGGTAGTCGGATCCCTCTTCTGCATGGCCCTTGCCGGTCTGCGGCACCGTGGTGTACTCCACCGAGCCGTTCGTCTCGATTTCGCCGGTGCGGATGATCGTCAACGGGACGTAGTTGGTGGTGACACTGGAGAGGCGGGGCGCCGGTGCGCCGATGTTGAAGAAGGCGGAGCGCTCAAAGGGGTTGCGGGTGGCGGGCCCATTTTCCTCTGAAGAGCCCTGTTCCACCGACTGGCGGGACTGGGCAAATTGCACCTGTGAGCGGAAGGCATAGCCCAGATCCTTCATCATGCCGGTTTCCACAGGCCCCAGCGTGCGGGCCTCCTTGCCGCCGCTTCCGCCGGCGGAAACCATCATGCACCCCTCGAAGACCGTATCGTCCACATGGCTTCCACTGCTTCCGCCGCTCCAGGGGGTGGGGGAGAAGAGGGGGACCAGCTGGTTGGTATAGGCGGCCTTGCCCTTGGCGCCCGCCCAGCGCATGTTGTTGCCCGTGAGCCCGGCCTGCGCATCATAATCGGCTCCGTCTGTTCCATTCTGGAAATACCCATCGGACGTGCGCACCATCAGGTGGCCGGCCTCGTCCGAGCAGAACTTGTCAAACTCCGTCCACTTCGTCACGCGCTCGCCGCCGGTTTTTGCGGCGTCCGGCGGGTCGATATCGCCCGCGAATCCCATGGTATGGACAAACTCATGAATCAGCATGGCCTTGAAATCCATCTTGGCCTGAGGCACTTCGTCGCCGTATCCCCATTTGTAGTCGGAATGGAAATTGACGTTGACCTCGGCGTCCGCCGTTTCGCCATTGGCATCCGTGCCCCCCAGGATTTTCTGCTGGACCACGGTGCGGTCGAAATGCGCATGGACATTGGCCTTGTCACTGCTGGCATTCCCCAGCGAACCGCCCTTCTTGTTGAAGGACTTGACGTCCACGTTGAGGGTGACGGCGTGCGGGGTGTTGATCCATCCGGAGAGGACCTGTCCGGCGGCCTGCAAATCCTCCTGGGCCTCATCCGGGAAACCGCCGTCGCGGTAGTTAAACTGCCAGGTGACCTGGCCCAAGGCGGGGAGGACACACGCCCCCACCAGCAAGGCAACGAGAGCTGATTTCATGCGGTTATGGCTCCTTGTGCCAGAAACAACGCCTTCATGCCACCAGGCGATTGCTCCGAATATAGCCGGATTCCAGGCGGCTGTTAAGGACAATGTGGCGGGCGCCGCCTCCTTGATTGACACTCCAGAGGTTCGCCTTTAAGGTAGCCCAAATCGAAGAAATGATTATGTCGCGCGCTCCCACAACCAAGCTGGTCGAATTGCTTAGCCGGGTGGAGTTATTCACCCCGGCCCAGGTAGAGGAGCTTCTTGCCAAGTTCCGGCAGGAAGGCGGATCCATCACCGAACTGATTGTCAACCAGGGCGCCGCGCGCGAAGAGGTGTTTCTGGAGGCGCTCGCGAAGGCCATGAACATCCCGTTTTCCCGCGCGGGCGACACCACGATCTCCAAGGAAGTGCTGGAAAAACTGCCGACCAAGGCGGTGTTTCAATACAACATCATCCCCCTCTCGCTTGAAAAAGGCGTTTTACGGATCGCCACCCACGATCCCTTCCGGCCCGGCCTGTTGGATGCCCTCCGCCTGGCCACGGGCCTGCGCATTCGTTTTACGCTATGCCCCTCGCTGGAAATCGCGAAGGCCTCGAAGAAGCTCTATGGCGTCGGCGCGGACACCCTGGAGCGCATGATCCAGGACAACCGCATCGAGGTCGCGCCCGATGAGGATCTGCTGAAGGACGACCTCAGCGAGCTGGACCAGGAGGCCTCGGTGGTCAAGTTCGTCAACCAGATCATCTGGGAGGCGTATCAGGACCGTTCGACGGATATTCATCTCGAACCCATGGAGACGGATCTGCGCATCCGCTACCGCGTGGACGGCGTGTTGCATCAGACGCCGGTCCCCCCGCAGTTGAAGCGCTTCCAGCCCGCCATCATCTCCCGCATCAAGGTCATGGCCGGCATGGACATTGCCGAGAAGCGCCTGCCGCAGGACGGGCGCATCAGCCTGCGCATCCGGGGCGAGGAAATTGATGTGCGCGTTTCGACCATGCCGACGGTTTATGGCGAGAGCGTCAGCTTGCGCCTGCTGATGCGCTCCAGCGGCATGATCGGCATGAACCAGCTCGGGCTCAATCCCCGCGATGAGTCGCTGTTGACCAAGCTCATTCACAAGCCGCACGGCATCCTGCTGGTCACGGGGCCCACCGGCTCCGGAAAATCCACCTCCCTGTATGCCTGGTTGCACACCATCAACTCGATCGACAAGCGCATCATCACCATCGAAGATCCCATCGAGTACGAGATGGCCGGCATCAACCAGATCGAGGTCAAGGCGGAGATCGGCATGACCTTTGCGATGGGCCTGCGGCATATCCTGCGCCAGGATCCGGACGTCATCATGGTCGGTGAAATTCGCGACAAGGAAACCGCGGAAATCGCGATCCGCGCGGCGCTCACGGGGCATCTGGTGTTCAGCACTCTGCATACCAACGATGCGGCGGGCGCGGTGACCCGTCTGGTGGACATGGGCATTGAGCCCTTCCTGGTCGCCTCCTCCGTGGAGGCGCTGATCGCCCAGCGCCTGATCCGCCGGCTCTGTCCAAAGTGCCGGGCTCCGCGCACGCTGGATGCGGCCTTCATGACCAGCATCGCCTTTCCCAGCGAGCGCCTGAGCGAGGGGACGGTCTATGATTCCGCCGGCTGTGAGGAATGCCGGATGACCGGATTCCGGGGCCGGACCGGCATTTATGAAATTCTCTTCATGAGCGATTTGATCCGCCCGCTGGTCATCTCCCGGGCCTCGTCGGCAGACATCAAGAATGTGGCCCTTCGGCAGGGCATGCGCACCCTGCGCTCGGATGGCTGGAACAAGGTGCTCAACGGGGTGACGACGATCGAGGAAGTCTTGCGCGTCTCCGAAGAGGACGAGGCGATGTCGGAAAGCGTTTGAAGCTTGAGGAAAGATTCGCATGGCACAGTTTCGCTACATAGCCCGGACGAGGACCGGTCAGCGGGTGGAGGGCACGCTCGAGGCGCCCGACAAGCGGACCGCCCTGGTGCAGTTGGAGCGCATGGGGCATGTGCCGGTTTCGGTTTCCGAGGGCGGCCTGGCCTCCGCGCCCGCCTCCGCGGCCAAGGCCGGGAAAAAGAAGCCGTTTCGTCTGGAGATTCACCGCAACAAGCCCCCCCGCATGAAACTGCGGGACGTCCTGCTCTTTACCACCGAGTTGAGCGATCTGCTGGCCTCCGGCATGACCCTGGGCAACGCCTTGCATACCCTTTCCAAGCGAAAGACCAACCGTCCGCAGGACCGGGTCATCCTGGAATTGCGCGACGAAATTGTGCAGGGCTCCAGCCTGTCCGAGGCGCTTGCCCGCCGCCCGCAGTCCTTCTCGACGCTCTATGTCAGCATGGTGCGCGCGGGCGAGGCCAGCGGCCAGCTCTCCGAGGTGCTGGAGCGGCTCTGCCGCCACTTTGAGCGCATGCAGGAGGCCCGCGAAAAGGTGCTCATGGCCATGACGTATCCCGGCATCGTGCTGACCATGGGCATTGGGACGATGGTGTTCACCATGATCTTCGTCATTCCCCGCTTCTCGGCCATTTTCAAGGAGCTGGGAAGCACCCTGCCCCTGCCCACGCAAATCCTGATTGGCATCAGCACGGTGATGATTCGCTATGGGTGGGCCATCGTGCTGGGCATCATCGGGCTGGTCATCCTGTTCCGCCGCGCCATTACCACCCCCGCCGGGATGGAGCGATGGCATCGTTTCCTGCTCAAGGTGCCGGTGGTGCGGAGCATCATTGCCGCCAATGCCTACGCCAATTTTGCGCGGACCCTGGGCACCCTGCTGGGCAATGGCGTCCAGGTGCTCCAGGCGCTTTCCATTGTGGAAAATACCGTGGGCAATATGGTGATTGCCAAGGCCATTCGCGGCGCCCGCGAGCAGGTCACCGATGGCGCCACCATCTCCAAGCCCCTGGCCGCCGCCGGCGCGTTTCCCCTGCTGTTGACCGACATGCTGGCGGTGGGCGAGGAGTCCGGCGATATGAGCGGCGCGCTGGAGCACATCGGCAAGCGCTACGACAACGAGCTGGACCGGAGTGTAAAACTCTTCACCACGGTGCTGGAGCCGGTGTTGATCCTGCTCATGGCCCTGATGGTCGGGTTCGTGGCCATCAGCATGTTGCTGGCGGTGTTCGACCTGACCAGCGGGCTGAAGGCGGGGTAGTGGGTGGCCGTTTCTGTTGTTTTAGGGTACAGTGAAAGAGGAACCAAGAAAGAGAGGGTCTGCGATGAAAAAAGACAATCGCCGGATGAAGCGTGCCGGACAAGCGGGTTTTACGTTGATTGAAGTGTTGCTGGTGGTCGTGATCATCGGCATCCTGGCCGCCGTGGCCGTGCCGAGGCTGACGGGCCGCGTCAAGCAAAGCCAGATTGGAGCGGCGCGGGGCAGTATTGCCGGCATGAGCGTGGCGGTGGATTTGTATGAGACCGACAACGGAAACCTGCCGGATGGCCTGAACAATCTGATCACCAAGGGCGCTGAGCCCATGTGGAATGGGCCGTACATCAAGGATGGCAAGGTGCCGGAAGATCCGTGGGGCACGGCCTTCCAGTACACGAAGAAGGACAATTCCTACGAGATTCGTTCCGCCGGTCCGGACAAGTCGTTCGGGACTGAGGACGATGTGACCAAGTGACGGGAGGGGGGCTCCGCATGCCCGCGCGCTCGCGATCCGCTTTTACGATGATCGAGCTGTTGCTGGTGGTGGCGATCATCCTGATCGCCTCCGCCATCGCCATGCCGTCCTTTATCCGTTCGTACCGGGGCGCCAAGTTGCGGACCTCGGCCCGCACGGTGGTCATGATTCACCGCCATGCCCGGAGCATGGCGGTGCTGGGCCAGCAACACATCGCCCTGCTCTTCGACAAAAAGAAAGGCGAGATCGAGGTGGTCTCCATTCAGTCGGCCAGCCAGCCCGATGCCCGCAGTCTGTTCATGGATGAACGCGCCCAGCGCGCCACCGCCCTGCCGTCGGATGCCCCACCCGCCGCCGAACCGGCCGCGGCGGCCTCGGTCTCCTCCAAGCTCATCCGCCCGCTGGAGGCTGAGGTCCAGATCTCCGCCTTCACCAGCGAGAAATCCGTGCAGGAGCATGATGGGATTCACTGGGTCAACTATTCTCCCAACGGCATGAGCGACAAGTATGCGCTGACCCTGACGGACGCTCACGGGAAATCCGCCGAGATCAAGGTGGACCCGCTTTCGGGCCGCGTTTCCGTGGAGTATCCCTGATGAGCAGACCCCGCACACCGCAAGCCGTTGCGGACCGCCTGGACGCGCGGGCCGGACTTTCCCTGGTCGAGGTCTTGCTCGCGATCGTGATTTTGAGCATCGGGATTACGGTCCTGGTGGAGACCGCCTCCCGGTGCCTGGCCGTGGTGCGGCAGTCGCGCAACTATGAGACGGTCCGCCATCTGCTGGGGCGCCTGGAGGTGGAGGAGCCCCTGCAACTCGAAGAGGAAATCAAAGAGGGCTCCGACAGCGGTGATTTCAAGGGCGGGCCGTATGACTACAAATGGTCGCGCGAAATCATCGTCATCGGCGAGGAGGAGGACCGGCTCTTCGAGGTGCGCACGAGGATCTTCAAGACCGGCACCCAGCCGGGCGCCTCCGAAGAGGTCGTGACGTGGCTGTATGTCCCCCGGAAGGGCGGGCAGACGGGATCATGAGCCCTGGTCCATATTGTCCAGCCCGTGCCCGCCGCGGATTCACGATGCTCGAACTGCTCGTGGCGCTGGCCATCATGAGCGCCGCCTTTGCCATCATCTGGAGCACCTTCTCCGCCACCGTCAAGGCCTGGACGCGCGGAAGTGAACTGCTGGAGAATTTGCGCCGGGGTGATTTCGTGATGGAACAGCTGGTCACCGGCCTGCGCTCCGCCGCCTTCTTCGACAGCGCTCCCGGCAAATACGGATTCCGCCTCAAGGATCGTGGAAGCGGAAAGGACTCCTCCGACACCCTCAGCTGGGTGGCGTCCGGCACCGCCTTCCTGCCGCCGGATTCTCCGCTGGCCAATGGACTGCACCGCCTGGTGGTGGGCATCGAGGATAATTCCGAGGGAAAGCGCGCGGTGACGGTCAGCGCCTTTCCCCACCTTTCAGACGAGGATGAGGACAGCGTCAACGTGGAGAAATGGCACATTTCCACCGAGGTTCAGGGCCTCAGCTGTGAGGTGTATGTCGAGGAAGACGAGGACTGGAAGGATGAATGGGAAGACACCAATTCCATCCCCCGCCTGGTCCACATCACCCTGTATATGGACCCCATCGAAGAGTACGGAGACCCCGTCAAACTGGAACGCTTGATTGAAATCCCCGTCGCCCCGCCCATCGGCGCGGACAAGAAGGTCCCCACGGCCGGCGCCTCCGGAGAGAGAACCGGCGAGGGCGAAGGGACGGGTGGAACCGGCGGTGGGAGCGGAACGCGCACCACGGGCGAGTCCACCGGCCAGGGCCAGGAACCGACCACCAGGGAGCGTCCGATCGGGATTGGAAATTGACCATGAAACCCGCCGTCCAAAAAAATCTTCCAAGGGTTGGAAAAAATGGAAACAAAAGTTCCAACCCTTGGAACTTTTTTCTTGGATTTTTCCAACCCTTGGAACTTTTTTTTCGAAATTTTCCAACCCTTGGAACTTTTTTTGAAAAAGTTTCCAAGGGTTGGAAAATGGGTGGGACGCCGGCTTCTGCGCGCTCCGGCGCGGCGCTGATTGTGGCGCTGTGGGTGCTGATCATTCTTTCCCTGCTGATTTCATCCTTTGCGTTCGACATGCACATTGAGGCGGGGATTACCTCGTTCTACCGCAAGCGCCTCAAGGCGCAGTATGCCGCGCAGGCGGGGGTGGAGTATGCCCGGTTCCTGCTGGTGCAGAGCTACAAGGGCAACAATGAGGAGGAGAGCGATCCGGCCCGCGAGGACGTGCGCATCAAGGCCATCAATCTGTCCAGGGGCGGCGGCATCTCCGGATTCTCGCGCGAGATCGGCCAGGGCAAGTTCCTGCTGGACATCATGCCCGAGCCTGGGCGGCGCAACGTCAACCAGCTCGATGATGAGGACTGGGAGGAAGTCCTCGACCAGGGCAACGTGCCGGAGGATATGTGGCCCGAGCTGATTGACTGCTTCAACGACTGGGTGGACGAGAGCGACGAGCACCGCCTGCATGGCGCGGAATCGGACGACGCCTTTTATGTCGATCGGGGATACGAGGTGAAGAACGCCAAGCTCGACACCGTGGATGAGCTGTTGCTCATCAAGGGCTTCTCCCCGGCCATTGTGTATGGCGGCCCCTCCGAGCGCGAGGGGGATCCTCCGTATGGAGGCATTGCGCGCCTGCTGACGACGTGGGGCGACGGCAAGCTCAACATCAACACCGCCTCGAAGGAAGTCCTGATGACCCTGCCGAATGTGGATGAATGGATGGTGGATGAAATCATCGCGGGGCGCGTGGGCAAGGATCAGACCGAAGGCACCAAGGATGACGGGTGGGAGAGCGTGGAGGAGGCCCTGTCGCTGACCGGACTCGATCCCGCCTTCAAGGACAAGCTGACGACCAGCGACCGGCGGTACGTGCGGGTGAGTTCCGTGGGCGAGGTGCAGAATGTGAAGTACATCATCGTCTGCATTTTGAGCGCGGACGAAACGACCGTCACCCCTGTCTTTTGGCGCGAAGAACAGATGCAATAAGGTCGGTCAGCGGCCTCGGAATAAATGATTATTTCCGGCATGGCACGGAATTTTTTGGCCAGCAACGTTCCGGTCTTTTGTTGCCCACTTCTCGCCTTACAACCACGCGGCGGCAGAGCCTTCCGCCCTCCAGAAGTGTCCCCTGGAGGGAGGCCGGCCCGACCTGCGCCATGGATGGGCGCTATGGCGGCGGCCTGTTTTTTTCTTCTTTTTTGCTCTGAGCAATCCCTTGCCGCATTTCCTCCACCAGCTCGCGGGCCGCGAGGCGGCTGATTTTTTCCAAGGCCTGGATGAGGGCCTGCGGGTTGCGGATGTATGTGTCGCGCTGGCGTCCGGGCAGAAAGCCGGGGCTGGAGGAGGCGGTGATGGTGAGGTTGGTCTGCCAGAGGAGCGGATGGGTCTCGCGGTTCTTGATGTAGCGCTGAAGCGAGGAGGGGGCCGGGTGGGTGGTGTATTCTGCCGGCGCGTATTGCGCCAGGATGGCCCGGATCTTCAGCCGGGGCTTTACGGTGCCAAACAGCGAATTGTAGGCATCATCCTCAAACCCCATTTCCGAAATGTAGACCATCAGCTCCGCGTCCGCCGGACCGTCCGTTACGCGCCAAAGACCCTGGCCGCTTTTGTCCAGCTCGTTGCGCAGGGCGGTCTTCATGGAGCGTGCCAGCACCTCGTTGGGCTGGACCTTTTCGCGGATGTCCGCGTTGCGGTCCCAGAGCGTGGAGGATTTTCCCCGAAGGGGGCGCATGACGGTCTGCATGACGTCCGCCACCTCGGTTCCGCCATCCTTGCGGGTGGAGACGGGGGCCAGCACAAAATTGGTGGGTGCCAGGATGTCCGGGCAAATCGCGATGGTGCCGACGCCCGCCAGCGCCTCGTTGTGCGCAGGCGGGGTGCTGGCGCATCCCGCCGCCAGCAGGAGCAACAGCATCGCAATGGTTTGGACGATTCGGTTCATCGCAGGCACGCTGAAATAGCCCTCTTCACCGCTTCTTCCGGGGTTTTAGCCTCCTGGATGCCGGGATCCTTTTTCCCTTTGCGCACCACCTGCCAGGTGTGGAGCCCGATGACCGGTACGCCCAGTCGCAGGGCATAGGCGATTTCGGAGAGGGTTCCGTACTGCCCGCAAATGGCGATCACGACCGAACAGGATCGCACCAGCAGGGCGTTTCGATAGGCGCCGAGGCCGGTGGGAAGGGCGATATCAATGAACTCGTTGGCCGCATTCACGGACTCGCCCGGCAGGATGCCGATGGTCAGGCCTCCTTCACGTTGCGCGCCCTCCGCGGCGGCGGTCATCATGCCGCCCAGTCCTCCACACAGCAGAATGGCGCTATGGCGCGCAATCGCCGCGCCGACAGCCACGCCGAGCTTGTACTCTTCCTGGGTGCAGGTGTGCGGGCCCAGCACGCCAATCCGGGGCGGGCGCCTGCGGGGTGGAGGCGCGGCTTTTTTCTTCATGGATAGATCCTCCCCATCAGGCGCGGAAAGGGAATGGTTTCGCGAATGTGCTTGAGCCCGCACATCCAGGCCACGGTGCGCTCAACGCCCAGCCCGAAGCCGCCGTGCGGGACGGAGCCGTACCGGCGCAAGTCCAGGTACCACTCGTAGGGCGCGGGATTCATGCCTTCCTCTTGCATGCGCGCCTGGAGGGCGGCGAGATCGTCTTCGCGCTGGCTTCCGCCGATGATCTCCCCGTAGCCCTCCGGCGCCAGCACATCCATGTTCAGCACCACGTTGGGATTGGCGGGCGAGCGCTTCATGTAGAACGCCTTCACCTGACGGGGATACTCGGTGACGATCACCGGCCGGTCAAAATGCCGCGACAGGATCGTCTCCTCGTCGCCCCCGAAATCCTTGCCCCACTCGAAGCGCTGGGCGTCCTGCAGGTGCTCCTGGCGGTGGGCCAGCTCCGTCTCCAGGTCGTGAAGGTTTTCCCGGCGCTCCTGGATCTGCTGTTCAAGCTTGTCCTGTTGCCAGCCCGGCTTGGCGGCGGCCTTCTGTTTTTCAAGGGAGTCGAGCTCTCCGATCCATTGTTGCAGGCGCGCGCGGTCGGTTTCGAGTTCCTGCTCCAGCCGGGCCTTCACCTCCGGACTGTGCAGGAGATCCACCGCTTCGGAATAGGTAATGCGGGGGAAGGGGCCCTGTACCCGCTCCAGGGCCGATACATCACGGTCCAGCAGGGCCAGTTCCTCCCGGCGCTCCCGCACGACGGCGGCGGCCAGATGAACCAGCAGTCCCTCGGCATATTCCGCCAGGTCCGGCAGTTCGGCAAAGGCGATCTCCGGTTCCACCATCCAGAATTCCGTCAGATGCCGCCGGGTCTTGGATTTCTCCGCGCGGAACGTGGGTCCGAAGCAATAGACCTTGCCCATCGCCATGGCCGCGCTTTCCAGATAGAGCTGGCCGGTCTGCGCGAGGTAGACTTCCTCGCCAAAATAATCCACCGGGAAGAGCGTGCCCGCCCCCTCCGCCGCTCCGGGGGAGAGGATGGGGGTGTCTATCAGCGTGAAGCCCTGCTCATCAAAAAATTGCCGGATGGCGCGGATCAGGGTGTGGCGGATGCGCAGAATCGCGGACTGCCTGGGCGAGCGCAACCAGAGGTGCCGGTGGCTCATCAGGAAATCCACGCCGTGGGCCTTGCGGGAGATGGGATAATGCTCCGCGATTTGCAGGATGTGAAGATCGCGGACGGAGAGTTCCGCCCCTCCCGGCGCGCGCGGGTCCAGGCGGACGGTCCCGGTGACCTGCAACGAGGACTCCTGCCCCAGCGGGCCGGCCCGCTCAAACAACTCCTTTTGGGCCGCCTCCACGATGCACTGGCATTGGCCGGTGCCATCGCGCACCAGCAGAAAGATGATCTTTCCACCTGAGCGCTTGCCCACCAGCCAGCCCTGCAGGGTGACTTCCTGCCCGTCCTTGTTCTTCAAATCCCGGATCAAAACAGATTGTTTCATACGTGTTTTGCTCTCCACATGATTGGGGCGAATTTTAGCGAATATCTGTGGGCGGTTACAGCTTTTTCCCAAAAGCACGCCCCTCCATCTTTACACTTGGTTTGGGGGAGTGTATCTGGGACAATCCCGGCAACTGGTGCGGGTACAGTCTGAATTAACAAAACAGAACGGAAAGGATCAACACATGCGAAATACATTGTTTCTGGTGGTGGCGGCATGGATGGCGGCCCAAACGGCCGTAATGGCGGGAGGGGCCTGCTGTGCCTCGATGAAAGTGCCGGTGGCGGTCCCCGAGCAGAAGGCGATGAGCCCTGAAAAGTGCAAGGCCATTTGCGATCAGCTCGAATTGACCGAGGAGCAGAAGGTCAAAGTGAATGAAATCCTTTCCGCCTGCCCGGCGGAAGGATGCAAGCCCGAGGACATGGAAAAATGCATGAAGGCTCTGGGCGAGGTGCTGACTCCGGAGCAGATGGAGCAGTTCAAGGGCGCCTGCGGCACGGTCTGTGGCGCCAAAGCCCCGGTAAAATAATCCTGTCTGCAGGAGATCCCTCCAGCCGGTTCCACGGAACCGCTTGTGAGAGGAGGGCTCGCGTGGTGAAGGCCTGAGGAATAGGCGGATATTCCTCAGGCCTCGTCTTTGTCCCGGCTGTTAACCGATGGCGGATCCGCCGGTTTCCGCCGTGCGGATGCGCAGGCATTGCTCGAGATCGAGCACGAAGATCTTGCCGTCGCCCACACTGCCGGTGCGGGCGCCGGTGGAGATGGCCTCCATGGCGGCTGGGACATAGGCGTCGTTCACGGCGATCTCCAGCTTCACCTTGCGCAGAAGACTGCCCGCTTCCTTGTGGCTCCGGTAGATTTCCGCAATCCCTTTCTGGCGTCCGCGCCCCATGACGGTGGTGACCGTGACAAGGTGAATTTCCTTTTCGGTCAGGAGGCGCATGACTTCGTCCAAACGATCGGGCTGAATAACGGCGATGATATATTTCATGAGGTGATCCTTAATCAATGAGGGTGTATCCGGCTTCGCGGTGCTGGGTTAAATCCAGGCCCACGCGCTCCTCGTGCTCGGTCACGCGCAGTTTGATGATCAGGTCCAGGACTTTGAAGAGGGCCAGGGAGACGAAGAAGGAATACGCCATGGTGATGGCCACGGCCTGCACTTGCACCCAAAGCTGGTGCGGGTTGCCGTAGAACAACCCATTCACCCCGTTGGGGTTCACGCTGGTGGTGGCCCACAGGCCGACGGCGATGGAGCCGAAGATGCCGCCGATGCCGTGGACGCCGAAGGCATCGAGAGAGTCGTCATATTTGTAGCGAGCCTTGAAGGCGGTGACAGCCATCCAGCAGACGACCCCCGCCCCAAAGCCAATCCAGCAGGCACCGGAGGTGTTCACAAAACCCGAGCCCGGTGTGACCGCCGCCAGGCCGGCTACCACGCCGGTGATCATGCCGAGCGTGGTGGGTTTTCCAAACTTGACCCAATCCAAGGTGCACCACGTCAAGCCGGCGATGGCGCCCGCGACGTGGGTCACCAGGAAGGCATTGACGGCCACGCCATTGGCGGAGAGTGCACTGCCGGCGTTGAACCCATACCAGCCAAACCATAGCAGGCCCGCCCCCAGAACGGCCAGCGGCAGGTTGTGCGGCGGCGAGATGGATTCGGGGAATCCCTGGCGTTTCCCCAGGACGATGACGGCGGCCAGCGCGGCCATGCCGGCATTGATGTGGACGACAATTCCGCCGGCAAAATCCACAGCCCCGATACCGCCCTGCGTGCCGAGAAAGCCGCCGGCCCCCCAGATCCAATGGGTCACGGGATCATAAACCAGGATGGACCAGACCAAGCTGAAGATGCAAAAGGCTGAGAAGCGAATCCGCTCCGCAAACGCGCCGATGATGAGGCCGGGGGTGATGACGGCGAACATCATTTGAAAAATGGCAAAGGCCTGATGGGGCACCGTGGGTGCATAGGGGGACGGCGCGGCACCGACGTTGGCCAGGCCCATCCAGTCGAGATTGCCGATCAACTCTTTGATATCCGGCCCAAACGATAGGCTGTACCCCAACAGAACCCATTGAAGACTGATCAGGCACAGGGCCATGAAGCATTGCATCAGCACGGAGAGAATGTTCTTCCGTCGCACCAGTCCGCCATAGAAAAAGGCCAGCCCGGGCGTCATCAGCATCACGAGCGCGGCGCTGATCAACAACCAGGCGGTGTCCCCGGAGCTTATGGCTGTCGTGGTGGTTGGATCTTCCGCAACCGTTTGGGCCCAGCCCGAACCGCACAACGCCAGCCAAACAATAACAGACAGCATCCACCTCTTTGCAACGGCCATGATGTATAATCCTCCCAGTTGTTTTTTCTCGATGGGTAACCGGGAATCCATCAGCAGAAAGCGGGCCACCACGGCGTAGGAATTTTGAGCGCTTTTGTAACAGGCTGAAATCTAACAGGATAAGTGTAAACAAATATTTCACATAATTGAATTAACGACGTTTTTGAAAGACAAATATGTACAAAACATGACAAATGTAGGTACATTAATGTATGAAATGAGGGGGAAGCTGTCGCGGACGTCTTTCGCCGTGGGCCTAGCCTGCGCAACATGCTGGCCCGGCGGTTTGGGGCGGACATTATTCGCTTCTTTCCACCGGCAAGGGCCTTGGGCATGATGAAGCTTTACGAGGGCAAGGGTCCACTGCACCCCGCCCTTCGGCCGGGTAATCAAAAGGATGAGAGTGTTCATATGGCGCTGATGGGATTGCAAGATGTGCGGATGGCCTTTGGCGGGCCGCTTCTTCTGGATGGAGTGAACCTGCAGTTGGAGAAGGGGGAACGGGTCTGCCTGCTGGGGCGCAATGGGGAGGGCAAGTCCACGCTCTTGCGCATTCTTGCGGGTGAACTGGAGCCTCCGGTGGGCATCATCAGCCGCCAAAAAGATCTCCGGGTGGGTTATATGCCGCAACAGGTTCCTCAAGAGTTGCCGGGCTGTGTGGCGGAGATTGTGGCGGCCGGACTGGGGCCTCTTCCCAAGGAGTGGGAGCGGATGCGTCTGATTCAGAAGGCGATTTCGCAGATGGGTCTTGAGCCGGAGGCTTCCTTCAACGGGCTTTCCGGCGGGCAGAAACGGAGGACCCTGCTGGCCCGCGCGCTGGTTCATGAGCCCGGCCTGCTGGTGTTGGATGAGCCCACGAACCACCTCGACATCGCCTCCATCCAATGGCTGGAAGGCTTTCTCCTGCGCTGGCCCGGCACACTTCTTTTTGTGACGCACGACCGCGTTTTTCTGCGCAAGTTATCCACCCGCATCCTGGAGCTGGATCGCGGCCGCCTCACCAACTGGGATTGCCCGTATGACAAGTACCTGGAGCGAAAGCAGGCCCTGCTGGAAGCCGAGGAACAGCAGAATGCGGTCTTCGACAAGAAGCTGGCCCAGGAGGAGACCTGGCTGAGAAAAGGCGTCAAGGCCCGGCGCACGCGCAACGAGGGGCGCGTGCGCGATCTGATGCTGTTGAGGGCGGCGCGAAGCGCGCGGCGGGAAGTGGGTGGGTCCGTGAACATGCAGTTGCAGGCGGCGGAGCGCTCGGGCATGAAGGTGATCACGGCCAAGGATCTCTCCTATTCCTGGGATGGAACACCTTTGTTGTCCGGATTTTCTGCGCAGATCATGCGGGGAGACAAGATTGGGCTGATGGGCCCCAATGGCTGTGGAAAAACCACCTTGCTCAATCTTTTGCTAGGACGCCTTGCGCCCCAGGAAGGGACCGTGGAGCATGGCACTAAGCTGGAGGTCGCGTATTTTGACCAGCATCGCGCGCAACTGGATGAAGATCAGACCGTGGCGCACAATATTGCGGACGGCAATGAAAGCGTGTTGATCCATGGGCACCCCCGGCATGTCATCAGCTATCTCGAGGATTTTCTGTTTGCGCCTGACCGTTCCCGCACACCGGTGCGAGCGCTTTCCGGCGGGGAGCGCAACCGGCTTCTGCTGGCCCGTCTGTTTGCCAAGCCCTCCAACGTATTGATGCTGGACGAGCCGACCAATGACCTCGATGTGGAAACCCTGGATTTGCTGGAGGACCTGCTGGTGGAATATACCGGCACGCTCCTCCTCGTCAGCCATGACCGGCAGTTCCTCAACGAAGTGGTGACCAGCACGCTCGTGTTTGAGGGCGGGGGGCGCGTGGTGGAATATGTGGGCGGCTACGACGACTGGCTGAAACAGCGTCCGCCTCCCGAAGCGCCCCCGCCGCGCGAAAAACCTGCGCGCGAGCCCCCCCCCAAGCCCGCGCGCAAGCTGAGCTTCAAGGAGCGCAAGGAGCTGGAGGAGCTTCCCCGGCGCATCGAAGCCCTGGAAAAGGAACTGGATGCCCTGCACCGGCAGATGAGCGATCCCTCCTACTACCGCTCATCTCCTGATGCCATGGCCGCTAATGCGGCCCGCGCCCAGAAAATCCCGGAAGATCTGGAGCATGCCTACGCCCGCTGGACCGAGCTGGAAAAAAAAGAAGCCTGAGCGTTGTCTTGCGCCGGCCTATTCTGTCTTGGGGTTCGCGACCTCCCTCAAGTTCCGGTGGAATGCCAGAAAGAACAGGCTGGATTGCAGGACCGTCCGCAATCCGAGGGCTTCGGCTTCGTCCAGGACGATCTGCCCCTTGAAAAGCTGATCGCCCCCTTTGGCCTTCTTGGAGATGCCCAGATAATATCCGTTCTGTTTGGCATCCCGATTCAGGCTGATGATGGTACTGGCGCCTGCCGCCTCGTGATAGAGACCGGAATGGGTGTCGCTGATGCGTTCACGGCGGCCTTCCAGCACCAACAGCATCTTGCACAAATCAAAGAAGTCCAGTTTGACAGTCACCTTGTTGGCCCAATCAAAGGTGGCGGGCTTCCGTTGTGCTTCGCCGGAAGTGACCACACTTTTTTGCCGGGCCATCTCCATGAAGATGCAGTCATACCGGTCTTCTGCCTTGCGATTCATGCGCAGTTCAAATTGAACCGCCGTCCCTGTGCCCTGCCCATTGGCATGATAGTAGGTGAGTTTGCCCCGATGCCCATTTTTTTCGTTTTCGCTGGTTTTCGTCATGTCCTTGGTTTCCGTGTTTGTCATGTTGTTTTTCTCCTTTTGTTGTGATGGTTAGTTCTCTTTGTCGCTATTTTCCGCTCAGCACCTTTTCGATGCCTGCCGCTGTGGCCGCGCCAATGCCCTCCACCTCGGCCAACGCCTGTGGCGTGGCGTTGACGACACCTCTGACATGGCCGAATCGTTCCAGCAGGCGCCGGGCGCGTTCGGGGCCGATCCCCGGCAGGCCCTGCAGGATATAGAGCTGGCGCCGGATGTTGGATCGTGGTTTCCATCCGCCGCGGGTGACGCCGCACCGGGTGATCCGCCCAATCTGCCCGGCCATGTAGCGGAGCAACTGCGCGGTTTCCGCGGGCGTCCCCGCCCGCAGAACGGGGAGGCCGAAGATCACCGTGGCCGAGACCAGCGCCCCCTGAAGGGCCTCGCGGGAAACGCCCAGCCGGGCGGCTTCCGACGAAGCACCTTCAAGGATCAGCGCCGGCTGAAGATCGCAGGAGGCCAGCCAGCCCAGTTGCTTGAACAGCCGCCCGCTAATGACGGAGGCCGCGAAATCAGCCAGCGTTTTGCGTTCCACAATCACGGCGTTCTCCACCTTGTAGTCGCCGATGGCGAGGCGGCGGACTTCCACCTCCACCCCATCCTGGCCCCGAAGCAGTTCGGGGACCAGCGACCGCAACTCACGATCATCCACTTGTATTCGCACATTGTGTGTCATGAGCGTCATTTTCATTAGAATGCAATGGCTTCCGCATCCTCATGCATGGAAGGCTCGGGCGCCTCCTGTGGCGCGTTCTTCCCCTTGCTCCCCAGGAATTGAACGCGATGGGCCTTCACGCGGAGCTTGGAGCGCTTTTCTCCCTGTGGTGTGTCCCACTGATCGAATTGAAGCCGCCCCTCCACCATGATGGGCGACCCCTTGTGCAGATGCCCGGCGCACGTTTCCGCCTGCCGGCCCCAGGCTACGATGTCGGCAAAGCAGGTGCTTTTCACCTCGGTGCCGTCCTTGTTTTTGTAGGTGTCTGAAACCGCCAGGCGCAGGTCCGCAACGGCCATGCCGCTGGGGGTGTGCCGCAGTGTTGGATCGCAGGTCAAGTTGCCCATCAAGAATACGCTATTTACCGAACCCATGTGGTCTTCTCCTTCTGTGTTGTAGGTCATTCCTATTTGTTTCCCGTCCAAAAACACGGACGGCTCCACTATCATAAAGAAACGAGCAAGGCATTTTTCCGGTAAAAAATGAAAAAAAGTTCATTTATTTTTGCTGGGGGGTGTTTTTATTGGCAAATCAGCGGTTTTTTGAGGCCCGCTGGGTGGTCCATTTTTCTGCTGGCTACAAGCG
>CAZFSE010000053.1:0-3240 GCA_964521805.1 uncultured Verrucomicrobiota bacterium | reverse complement strand
AGAAGATTCAGGATATGGCGCGCATGCGCATGCCGGTTGATCCTTCGCGGTTTAAGGCCCCTTAGGGACAGTCACTTTTTTCTTTAGGGACAGTCAAATTCTCCCTCTCCCTCCGTGGGGACAGTCACTTTTTTCTACTGGCTACTGAGTCTTGAATTCTAAATACTGGGGTTGCGGGTGCCATCATGCCGCTAAAAAGGGGGAGTCCATGCTGAAAGAATTAGTCCAGAAGATTCAGGATATGGCGCGCATGCGCATGCCGGTTGATCCTTCGCGGTTTAATGATCCTGTTGCCCTGCAGACGCTGTGGACCCCTGCAAAGGGCGGTGGCGCCAACTTCCGGACGCACAAGCTGGTCGAGGTGGATTCCGGGCGGCTGGAGTTTCGGGCCTCCTGGGGCGCAAAGCTGTTTTACCTGGTCTTTCTTCTGCTGGGATTGGGGTTGCTGGTGGCGTTCTCGGCATTCAAGTTCGCTTCCAGCGGATTTTCCTTTGACGTGGAAACGATCATGCCGCTGGCCTTTGGGCTGGTTTTTGCTTGTGTGGGTGGTGGTCTTTGGCTGGCGGGAACCGCGCCTATTGTCTTCGACCGCCACAAGGGAGCCTTCTGGAAAGGGCGAAAATCACCGGACCAGGTCTTTGACAAGGCCCAGCTCAAAAAGTATGCCCGCTTTGAGGACATCCATGCCTTGCAGATTCTTTCTGAGCATTGCCGGGGAAACAAAAGTTCGTACTACAGCTACGAGTTGAATCTTGTCTTGAAAGATGGCCGTCGCCTTAATGTCGTGGATCATGGCAATTTGAACAAACTTCGGGCGGACGCCCTCATCCTCTCTGCTTTTCTGAAGAAACCTGTTTGGGATGTGGCGCTTCCTACTGCCTGATCGTGGTGGGATTCCGCGCGTGTAGATCAACGCGGCGGGTGTTCTGTTTCAGGTCTTTGTTCGCCAGACGGGTTTTCGGGCGGCGTGTGATACGTTTCCCTTTCTTCCGCCGCCATGGGAAAGCTGGAGGTGCGCTCCGCATGTTCACCATAGAGCGTTTCGGAGTCCTTCACGTCTCGCAGGGTTGTTTTTGGAAGACACGCGTGCATCCATTCTTTTTCTTCATCGAGATAATCATGCCGGGGGTCCAGAGGATGCCGCACAGGCGGACCGATTCGTTCCTCCAGAGAGCGGGGCAGGGGAATTTCACCCATGAGATGTTGAGCGAGGACCAAGGCATCCGTGCGTTCCTCGCTTGTGAGTGAACCGGCCTCCCAATAAGCCGGAAGATCAGCCGGGTGAGTCCATCGAGCATTCCAGACGCAGAGCACGCGGGTGGGAAGCGCGGTTCCCCCCAGCTCGAGTTCACCCGGTGTGGCGGGACAACTGAAGCGGCTGAAAGGGGCCATGAGCAGGGTGTCATCGGGCCTCCGATCCAGGACGGCTAAATAGCGGGGCCTGGTGGCCAGGGGAGGGGACAGCGGCTGAAGCAGGGCGATGTGGCCTGGCACGAGTGGCGTGGGATGAGGATCTGCTGGCTTCGGTGCACAGACGACGGGCGGCGATTCTTTTTCCTGTAAGTCGTGCTCAATGTGCCATTCCGCCATCCACTGGGCGAGTTTCTGCCGTTGGGCGAGGGTGCGCGCGTCTGCTTGGATGGCGGGCCAGCGGCTCATGTGGCCTCCGCATAAGTCAGCAAGGGCTTGCAGGCTGGATCAGAGGGCGCCTTGCTGGCCAGCCGCGAGGCCAGGACCTCGAAAGCTTGCAGAGCCAGCAGGCGAGCGAATTCCGTGCCTTCAGCCTGGTATTGCTCCTTCAGTTCATTCGCTTTGGCTTTGTAGAAGGCCTGATGGGCCTCATGCAAATAGCTCTTTCGACAGGCTGCCATCTTTTGCACCGAGGGGTGCGCCAGGGAGATCCCAAGCGCTCGTGCCAGAATGGCCGCCTTGACGGGCCGCTCCAGGCTGGATTCCCATTGCAGGGCATGCCATTCGGCTAGTTGCTCCAATTCTCGTAGAGCGGATTCGTCGGAAGGATTGGACTCGGCGGGGAGCAAATCCTCCAGCTCCAATCCATGCGCATGTTCCTCTGGATCGGGGTTGGCCAGAGAGATCATGAAGGCGGGTGAATACTCGCGGCGCAGGAAGTCGCGGGCCGCATCTCGAATCAGGAGAGCCACGCCGCTTTCCAGAGCGGAGGGCTCTTTGTTGTGACCGGGCGACCGTGCAAAGAGCCAGTGCTTGTAGGCCTTTCCCTGTCCGGTCTGGCGGAGGGTCATGGCGGTTTCCAGCCAGTGCATGCAGTCTCTGGTGGGCAGGGACGGCACCTGGCCTTTCAGGTTCGTGCGGTGCATATACCGTTGAGTTTGTCGCGTGAAGTTTGCGGCCACAAAGGCGCCGAGGTACTGCTGGGCATCCGGGGAGCACAGCGCCACGGCACAGCGTTCCTTCCATTCCAGCCAATGCGACAGGGCCGGCGGGGGCATTTCCCCCTCGCCGGCGTGCCGCATTTTTTTATAGGTCCTGCCTTGTTCCATTCAACCTCGTGCCTGGAGGCCTCGCTGGGGCCTCTGGAAGCCGTTGCGGATGCTATCAATCCAGCTTCACCACTCAAGGCTAATCAGAGGAATTCTTTGATTTCCGGGGTCAGCGCCAAGCCGCCAGCCTCCTCATCCTCGAGCCATCCGGTTTCGCGTCCATTTTCGCACCATAAGCGCTGGATGCACCCCGGGCAAAAGCCACTGCACCCCAACACCATGAAGGTCCCCTCGGCCATCAGGGGGAACTTCTCTTCCCGGGCCACCTTCAAGAGGTAGGCGTAACGGATCTTGGCGGGAATTTCTGGGCGCAAATCGGCCTGCACGCCCCGATCCTCCAGCAGGCTGGCGATGGCCTCGGCCCGTTCCTCCGTCCGTTCCGCATCCAGCTGGCCGGGCTCCTCGAAATTCTTGACGGCATCGGCCAGACTCCATTGCAATGGCTTGCCCTGCACCCAGGATTCAAACAACAGCCAGTCCGAATCCGGATCATAATCCGGCTCCACGGGGGGATACAGAAATCCCTTGGCCTCCATATGCCGCCGGTTTCGTAGCTTGTGCCAGGTGGTCACCCACGAGGCCAGGTCAAGCAGGACCGCCACCCGGCGCTCGGGTTCCTGTGGTGGTTCATAGATGCTGTCGGGATTCAATTTTTCCTGCTCAAACCAGGCCCGCAGGGCCATTTCCTGCTGTCTCAGGGTTTCCAAGTCTGTCTTCTTCT